>CAMKQB010000042.1 GCA_946414825.1 uncultured Lachnospiraceae bacterium | reverse complement strand
AACCGCAAGTCCGCAGATAAGCGCCGCCATGGACAGCTTTCTTACATCCTCTACCTCGTCGAAGCCGCCATCTCCATTCTTATTAATAATCTGAAATGCCCCTATGAACTGTCCATTTATATCAGCAACCGGCATAACTAACACAGACTTTGTAGTGTATCCAGTCATCCAGTCAACATCCTTGTTGAAGTCTGGATCATTATAAGGATCATTTGTCACAACGATCTGTCCTGTCTTCAGCGCTCTACCCACGAGACCTGTATCATCAGGAATAACTATCTTGTCCACGCCTGTCGCAGAGGTAGTCCAAAGCTCCTTCTTATGCTTATCCCATTTCCAGAAGCTGGCTCTATCCGCATCCGCCATTGTTCTGCCGAGCTCTGTCATATATTCAAAGATAGCGCCGTGATCCTTTTCCTTATCACTGCACATCTCTGCATAGAGCTTCGCGCTTATATCATATATATCCTTTAAAATGCTTTCATTATTATTACTCATTTCGTCCCCCTTTATTTTCACAAGCGGTGCCAGACTAAAGTCCGTATCCTTAACCGCATCCACTATCTTCTCCTCATCATCCAAATGCATAAGGAACACCTTAACCCTTTTCGCAAGTAGCAAATCCGTGTAACCAAGCAAATGTTTAACATATAGATGCACTCCGGTATCAAAAGCCGAGCACTCCGTATATAAATAAGTTTCTTCCTTTATATAAGGAAGAAAAGTTTCCAGAGTCTTTGTGTCTCCTGTATATACTACATGCTTGCCATCCACATACAGGCTATATCCAAAACACTTGCCACTCAGTTCCGGCGTATGCTCCGTCGGAATAACCGCATCCAGCCAAGATGTGCCTGGATAACTAGTCGCGTACTTCTGTCTATATTCATCTGCTGTAATAAGCACAAATGTATCTCTGTCGCAACCTTCCATCTCCGTCAGATAATATCTCAGATTATCCTTGACCGCCTCACTCGGCGCTATGATAGTTATTTTAACATGCCATACAAATCTTGCATAATGCACGAGCATAGGAATTCCAGCCACATGATCACTATGTGTATGCGTAACCGCAACTACTATCCTATTGACCTTCTCACCATCTACCACAGCCGAAAGTCCCGCCTTCTTCATCTGGATAAATGCCATCATAGAACAATCCATGAGAACAAGACTTCCCTTATAATAGAAGAAAGCCGAATTATGATTATCGGAAAATCCCGATCCTCTTCCAAAGAATTTTATCATTTATGAACCTCCGTCACCTCATATACGAAGACACCTTTGCTCTTACCCTTGAGTGGTATCTCGCCTATTTCGTTAACCTCTATACGATCCTTAAGTCTCTCATACAGCACATCGCTTATCAGTACCTGGCCCTTCTTGGCATTTGCCTCAAGACGTGCCGCAGTATTTACTGTATCACCAATAGCAGTAAAGTCCATTCGGAATTCGCATCCAATATTTCCAACGACCGCTGGACCAACATTTACACCAACACCGAAACCAACCGTTCTGCCATACTTTTCCAGGAGCGTTTTCTCCAGAGCCTTACCACCATTAACTATATCCATAGCTGCACAAACAGCCTTGAATTCGTAGTCCTCGAGATCGAACGGGGAGTTGAACACTGCCATAGTCGCATCCCCGACGAACTTATCCAGAGTACCAGAATTATTAAAGATTGACTGTGTCGTAAGAGTCAGATACTCATTCAAGATTTCAACCACCTGTTCTGGCTCGAGCAGCTCGGACATTGTAGTAAAACCACGAATATCCACAAAGAGAACAGCAATATCTCTATTCTCACCACCAACCTTTATCTGGAAATCACCCTTCTTCGAGATTTCCTCAACTATCTGTGGTGCAACATACTTACGGAATGCATTTAGAACCTTATTCTTCCTTCTCTTCTCAACAATATATTCGACCGCCAGGTTGTAAACGAAACCAACCAGCAACACCAAAGGAAGATAAATCAGACTATAGCTGTATCCCGATTCATGAATCTTAACAAGCACATATATAAAGCCTGCCGAAACAGCTACAACAGCAAGTATGGAAATCCATGGTCTCATCTTCTTAAAGGCAAGGAACAGCAGCATTGCGATAGCCGCTGACACGAGTCCTAGAAGAACTGGATTACCATTTATAGAGAATCTACCTTGTAGATATGACTGCAGGATGTTCGCATGGATCTCGATTCCATACATCTGCTCGCTTCCACCATTTGGAGTCGAGAAGCTATCCTGCATACCGGGAGCATACGCGCCGACCAGCACGATGCTATCCTTAAATGTCCTCGAATCGATCTTCCCATCAAGAAGATCCATCATAGAAATATATTCATAATCACCAGGCTCACCTGAATAATTAATTATAGACTGTCCATATCTATCAACCGGAATATTCTTTGGAGTCAGCCCCTTGATCTCGCAGTACTTTTCGTAGAGAACTCGAGAGAACATCTTCTGTTCTTTACAGTTATACATCTCCATCGGTTTGATACGTCTGACAACACCATCCGAATCCTGTGCGACATTACTGAAACCAACGTCACAAACCTCGAGCAGCTTATCATATGGTTCCTCAACACTTTGTACCTTGGTAACAGGACCCACGCCTTCTTCGAAAGATATTCCATACATCAGATGATCAACTATTACGACATTTCCGGAATCCTTCGCACTTTTAACAAAGTCCTTATCACTCTCATCAAGTTCCCCCGAAAACTGAATATCGAAGCCTACTACTGCAGGCTTCGATTCCTCATCTTCATTTAGTCGAAAGAGGACATCTGCATACACCTGTCTAGACCAAGTCTGAATTGGTCCTAGTGTTGCGAGTGTCTCCTCGTCTATTCCTATTATTTTTATATTACCATCTATACCTCTTGGTCGCTGATAGAGCGCATCCTTTGCCATATAATCGAGCGCACTAAACATATTAGTTGCAGTCAGAACAAAAACAAGCAGTCCAACCACCAGAGTTTCAATTATTATTCTAATTCTATTCTTCATCCTACACCCACTTTTCAGAATAGTTCCAATAAATTAGTAAATTATTAATCAATCTTGGTAAATGTATATTCACCCGGAGTACTGATATAGATAGTACCTCCGCCATTATAGATAGTACTATCTCCCTCTATCTTCCACTTTCCACTTCCAAGATTATAAGCCTGTCCACTAACAAGTGATACAAGTCTTCCAGAAGGAATTATCATATCCTTCATCCACTGTGGACATAGAGTTATACTGAGCGAATACTCATTTCCAGCTTCATCCGTCGCGATTATCTCGATAATCTCTTCTCCTGATCCAGCCTCAAGCTCTATCTCCGCCTCGTTTTTCACGAGTTTCTGTGGCTTGCCATTCACCATAACGTTAGTTAGGTGCTCATCAAAAATTGAAAATGCAAGCTCATCCGCATAAACAGTCTTATTCAGATCAACAGTCTTACCATTTTCATCTATACCAAAGCTGCTAAGATGAGGCTTATCCTTATCTATCTTCAGCTTCTCAGTTACATCTATAGGAGCAGTAAGCGCACCATCAGAATCTCTTCTCAGGCAAACAGAACCGATACCCTCTGTATAAAGCACGCTATCTGTATATGTACCTCTCAGCCATCTAGAGATCTTGAAGCCCTCCTTAGCTTTAAGTGTAACATCAGATATATAATAATCATTCTTACCCTTAGTTCCCACTATCGAATAAGCATCCTTAGGAGCATCGAGATATGAGAGATTAAACTCATCCTCTGCAACTGCTTCCTTATATTTATCAGTCTTCTTAACAATAGCACGAACTACATAGGCTCCCGGCTCAGTTGGTTTATCCTCTGTAAATGTACCATCGGCCGTACCCTTCTTCTTATATACAATTATCACATCACCATCAGAATCTGTCTTAACGGTAGGCGCATAGTCAACTCCAACCAGTTTGTCCGAAAGGGAAACAGAAAGATTTGAATCAGACAGAACTACTTTCTCCTCTTCTTCCTCTTCTTCCTTTTCAAGATCCTTAGGATGTGTAAGCTTAAATCTAAAGGACTTCTCATTCCCCGCCTTATCATAAGCAGTAAAGGAACAGTTCTTTGGCTCGCCTTCCTTAGCCGTAAATGTAACTACACAAGAAGAATTCTCATTTAAACTTCCAGCAGTAAGATCATCAACGGAAATATTCTTAACTATTCCGCCATTCTCCTCTGTATATGTTTTATCGGTTGATACAACCTTATCCAGATATGCATCTGTAACAGTGAACTCTATCTTCTCTGCAGCAACGTCGTCACCTAGCACGATAGCTTTAGGTTCACCATCCACTATAGGATTTTCATCAATAACCGGCTTATCCGGATCGATTATAAGATCCTCAAGCTCTGGAAAACAGTCTATCCAATAACCCGAATCAGTTTCAGCTCCATCTGATTTTCTCTTCAAAGTAAAGTACATATCATCATTGAAGTAGCTTCCATAACTAGAACCCTTATCTTCTAGATTAGCTAGTGAAAATACTGCCTTCTCTGAAAATGTCGAATCCGGTTCAGAGGTATCGATCAAGTAACCAGACTTAGCTGTAAATGTAATAGAATCCTTTACATATACACCGTTCTTAACCCCCGACATAGTTATAGGATTATCTGGCATATCTAGTAAATCTATGTGATAACTAGTTGAGGCAACCGCACCATGAAATCTCTCAGTTGCCGGAGCTGTAAACTCAACTTCCCAATATCCATATGTATTAGGAATTCCTTCGGTGTATTCTGCAAAGCCGCCATTATAATAATACTTAGTCTGAATCTCACCATCATAGTCATCCTCTGAAACTATTACTTTATCCAGAAGATTATATTCAGTTCCGGCATAGATAGTAGGGAAGGTCCCTATAGTTAACATAATATCTTTCTTAACTAAGTCACCCGCCGTGCCATCTACATTGCCTGATAAAGACTTTGTTATTCCATTATAGCTAAGTGTAAAATCTCCACCGTCTGATTTAATCACAGTATCTGCACTTGTAGCAATGACAGTACCCGCCAGATCAAAATCATCTTTGTAAAAACTTGTTGATGCTTTATATACTGCATCACTTCCAGAGTCAAAAGAACCCTGATATAAAGAAATAGTGGATGCTTCAACAGTTCCATAATTCGAAACATATACTCCGGAACTATCCAATGTATTAGTAGAAAAATTATTTACATATAAAGTACCTTCATTTTGAATTCTTCCACCAACGCCAGTAGAACTTCCAACAGTTCCTATTCGAGCAGAATAACCGGAATAAATATTAAAAAGCGCAACACTTCCTGCCCCTCCCTTCAAATCAACGGAGCCAAGACTAACATTACCTTTTACAGTCATGCTAGTAGCTTGTTCCATAACAAGATTAGAGTTTGCAGGCATATCTATATTTCCAGCATCATCAGGAGGTACTGCATTCCATTGAACATTTATACCTGTATCTGTACTTACCATATAGTATATTCCTGTTGATGACCCTTGCATGCTACACGTAAGTGTGTCTCCTGTTGCAACAGCCGCCGCATTAACTCCACCCTTTAGAGGCACTGTATATATCGTCGCAAGGATTAGTAAAAAAGCCAAGGTGATACTTATTATTCTATTTTTAGTTTCATAAGAATATTTCTTCATATCATCCATCCTCCTTAATAACTCAGGACTGGGATCCTTACTTCCACTCTATTACCGTATCTTTATCAATTGGCTTTGAGAAATCAAAATCCCACTTACCGCTTGCCGAAGGAGCAAGACTTGGTTTCTTAGCTTTCTCGCCCTTATTAATAGTCTGCGTTCCAAAGGTCTTTCCATTATACTTAAATGTAACTGTTACAATTCCACTGAGATATTTCTCAATTTCTTCCTTAGTTATATCTAGGTCTCTTCCTTCACTCAGCGCCTTATCCAGAAGCTTAAGTACTGAATCAGGAAGCTGTGAGTAGTCTATATCCTTTGGTTCAGAGAGGTAATCAGTAGTCTTATCATCCTCATAAATGATAACCTCTTTACCCTTCTCAACTCTAACTTCTTTATCTGAAACTGAGCCATCCTTAAAGACTAGATAAGAAGCCACTCCACCTTCAAATACAGAAACCTTTGTATACTTTATTCCATTTTCTTCATATACTACTACGCGGAACATGGTGCCTCGAACGGACATTGTAGAATTCGGAGTATTTACCTCGTAAGTTGATTCTCCAGAAAGCTTGTTCTGGATATCATTTGTAATAGCACCACTCTTAAGCTCGATAGTTGTCTTACTGTTTGCTTCATTGCCAGTTGCATTCAGTACAAGCTCCGTTCCCTCTTCAAGATGAATGAACTTATCCTCATCCGCCTGAAGTGTCATGAGACCGGTCTTTAGAGCCACCTGATCTCCCGACTGAAGAACCATATTGTTATACGGATCTATAGAACCTATATCTTCTCTCGTTACGGTAGCTTCGCCATCCACTTCGAACACCTTGAGGATACGATAAGAATCCTCTCTGGTTAGAATAAAGATAATGACAGCTGCAAGAAGAACTGCTAAGACACTAGCTGAGATTATGATTATTTTCTTTTTCCCCATACCCTTCACCTACTCTTTTATACCAAGGAAATAATACGTTAAAACCATCTATATTGTTTCGATGACCTACAAAAGAGACACCTTAACATTTTTAGTCCAGCGACAAGTTGAACCACAAGGAAGTACAAGTCCCGTATCACGAACAGGAAGTCCTATTTCAGTTGACATAACTTCTCCACCAAACTGATCAATAATTGCCGTACTTACCATATAGTCCATTACTGCAGGCGAGAGACCTGTAGTATACATATTAATAAGAAGAAACAGCGCATCCTCCGCCAGTATCTGAGAAACCAGCTTGATAAAATCATATATGCTCTCTTCCATCTTCCAGGTTTCCCCCTTAGGTCCTCTACCATAGGAAGGTGGATCCATTATGATGGCATGATACTTGTTGCCTCTTCTTATCTCCCTTTCCACAAACTTAACGCAGTCATCCACCAGCCAGCGAATAGGTGCATCTTCAAGTCCTGACGATTTAGCATTTTCCTTAGCCCAGGTCACCATGCCCTTTGAGGCATCCACATGAGTTACCTTTGAGCCTGCCATCGCTGCAGCAACTGTGGCACCACCGGTATATGCAAAGAGATTCAATGTCTTCAGAGCCTTATCCTCAGGAATCCTTGCCAGACCATTCTTAACATTTGAAAAGGCATCTGCCTTGATAACGCCTCTCTTTATATATTCCTTCTTAATTGTATCATATATAAAGTCCCAATTAGCGGCCTGCTCGGGGAACAGTCCAGTATGTTTGAAGGAAAATGGTTTCAGGTTAAATGTAACCTCATTGCTTCCAGTGATTCCTGCATCAGGAAGGCTATAATGTATCTGCCACTCCTGAGGCAGATTGAAGAATTCCCATTCTCCGCCACCACGATTACTTCTATGATAGTGTCCATTTAGCTTCTTCCATTCTTTGGACATATGTTTAGTTTTCCAGATCACCTGTGGGTCTGGACGAAGTAGTATATAATTACCCCATCTCTCCAGCTTTTCTCCACCAGAGGTATCCAGCACCTGATAATCCTTCCATCTATCTGATAAAATCATTATTTTCTCCTAAGTAAGATCCTTCACTTCCTTCGGTTGTTCAGGATGACATTTTAGCTTTTCCAATAATTCAGGAGGTCATTCTTACCAATTTCTCTCTTCTATCGGCAGATACTCACGATGAGTTCCTACATATTTATAAGCAGGTCTGATAATCTTGCCCTTACTTACAAGCTCTTCTATTCTATGCGCGCTCCATCCTGCTATTCTGGAAATAGCAAAAACCGGAGTGAAAAGCTCTACAGGAATCTTGAGAACTGAATAAACGAATCCACTGTAGAAATCAACATTTGCGCATACCGGCTTCTTCACGTCACGATTCTTCGTGATAAGTTCCTTCGCTATTCTCTCGATTCTGTCATAAAGTTCGAACTCTTTAGTGTAGCCCTCTGCCTCTGACAGCTTCTTTGCATAAGACTTAAGTATCTCTGCTCTAGGATCAGAAATGGTATAGATGGCGTGACCCATTCCATATATAAGTCCCGCTCCATCAAAGGCCTGCTTATTCAGCACCTTTGTGAGATATGCTCTAATCTGAGCATCATTTTCTGTATCCTCTACATTCGCCTTGAGGTCAGCGACCATCTGCTGAACCTTGTGGTTAGCTCCACCATGTCTAGGTCCCTTAAGGGATCCAAGAGAACCGGCAACTGTAGAATATGTATCTGTACCTGTAGTTGTTATAACATGTGTTGTAAATGTAGAGTTGTTACCACCACCATGCTCAGCATGAAGCACAAGACAAACATCAAGAACCTCAGCCTCTAGATCCGTAAATGTAGGATCAGGTCTGAGCAGTCTCAGGATATTTTCCGCGGTTGAAAGTTCCGGCTTTGGTCTATGGATAACTAGACTGGAATCCATGAACTTATGTCTGTAGCTCTGATATCCATATGTTGCAATAACAGGAAACCTCGCTATCAGACTAAGGGATTGAGCCAGTACGTGTCTAACACTTATATTATCCGGATCCTCGTCATAGGAATAAAGTGTCAGTACACATCTCTCTAGTACATTCATTATGTTCTTGCTAGGAGCCTTCATGATAACATCTCTGTTGAAGTTTTCAGGAAGCGGTCTCAGCTGTCCAAGAAGCTTCATGAATTCACGAAGCTCTTCCTCTGTTGGAAGCTCACCAAAAATAAGAAGAAATATAGTTTCCTCAAATCCATGCTTAGTTCCTCTGAACCCTTCTACCAGCTCCTTTATGTTGTAGCCCTGGAAATACAATTCTCCAGGTATAGGAATTCTCTCTCCATTTTCAACCTTGAAACCAGATACATCAGATATTTCTGTAAGACCTGTAAGTACGCCTCGTCCATCTGAATCTCTGAGTCCTCTCTTAACATCATACTTAGAATAAAGGGCCGGATCTATGCGACCACGTTGTTCGCACATTTCCACATATTTTCCTACACGGTTTCTAAGTTCTGCAAATGTCTCCATCTATAACTCCTCTATCTCAATAATATGTCTCTCGTATGCATTTATCACACGGGTTTTACCATACATATCCTCGCGCTTAAAATCTCTTCCATAGTTCTTATGAACATGACCATGAACGAACAGCTTAGGCTCATACTTTTCCAAAATGTCATTGAAACACTGGAATCCGTGATGCGGCATATCCTGTCCATCGTGGAAGTCCTTCGCCGGCGCATGCGTCAACAAAATGTCTATACCCTTGTTGCGCCAAATCTTCGGTTTCAGTTTCCAGAGCCTTCGTTGCATTTCCGACTCCTTATACTGATATGTGCCGTAGTTGTAGCACATGCTTCCGCCCAGCCCCATTATCCTGAGTCCCTTATAGTTATATATATCATCATCTATACATATGCAACCCAGAGGTGGGGTCGAATCATAACATGCATCATGATTACCATGTATGTACAGTATCGGAACCTTGGCATAGGTTGCCAGAAACTCCAGATACTGTGGTGCAAGATCCCCCGCCGACAGAATCAGATCTATATCCTCTAATTTAGTTTTTTCGAAAAAATCCCACAGATATTTTGATTCAACATCTGCCAAAGCGAGAATCCTCAACGCTATCTACACCCCTTCATTAGTATCATCCGTCTGAGCGTTTACCTGTTCCTTAGTAGCATCCTTCTGGACACCCTTTATTTCAACAAGTTCCTTCGCAATATCATCCAGTTCTTCCTTAACCGGAATCTCTCCCACTACATTTTCTACCAGCCAGTTCATTTTGATAATGTCATCTACATCCAGCTCCATGCCTTCCTCGCTGATGACCTCACCATTCTGAATCTTTATCTCTCCTGTAAATGGCGATATCCTGTCTTCGATAATCATTTCCTTCATTATGTCAACCAGCCTTCTGGTGTCAGATGGAACTTTATCTGATACAATTATGTCAACTACTCCTGCTGATAATCCCCACCAATAATTGATAGGCTTACCCTCACTGTCGGTATCTGTACTAGACCAGTTTCCATTCATTATTATACTGATTATTCTCTTGTACAGAACGCCCCAGTTATATACTGTCATCGTCATATTCTCCGGTGCATCCGCTGTCAGCTTGTACATTCCGAAGTTACGACTCGCCTCATTCGGAGTTATCATATCCTGATCGGATACATAATCAATTCCCTCTTCATAGAGACTCTTATATATTTCTTTTCTATCTCCAACCTCTTTAAGAGTTGTCCATTTAAGATGCACTTTAACCGATGGATTTACCATACGGGCTCCCAGCGCAAATGCATTTATATTCGCAGTTATTCCATAGATAGGATAGTCTGCGATATAACCTATCTTGTCCGTCTCAGTTAGCGCTCCGGCTATCATTCCAGAAAGGAACTTAGCCTCATAGAGTCTGGCATCATAGGTTCTTATATATCTGTGAGTTGTATTTATAGAACAGTTAAGTATTTTTACATTTGGATATTTGATAGCGCATTTAAGGCTCGCTCCAACCATTTTTACAGTAGGAGTAAATATAACCTCAACACCATGATTCTCGATAAGATCCGTCATAGCATCTATCGCATCCTGTTCAGTTTCGATTCCTGAAATCTTCAGCGATACAAGTCTATCTCCAAACTCTTCCTTCACATAGTTTCTACCCAGTTCATGTGCATAGAACCAGTCAGACTGAGCAGGATCCACTCCATAGATAAATGCAACCTTAAGCGGCTTTGCTGCGGTATAGTTAGGAGCAAGTATCTGGGACAGCTTGGTTGTCCTCTCTTCAGGAGGATCCAGAGATACCTCTACCTCATACTTTTCATTAACCACAAGGAACTCCTGCCACATCGAGGATATACCCGCCTCAATATCTTCAAGTCCCATCTCGCATATCTCATCAAAGCTTCGAAGCTCCAGGAATACCACAAATGCATCTCCTGTAGTTACATTTGACAGGAGATCTCCACCCTTTTGTTTATATGCTTTTTCAAATCTCTTATACGCCGCCTTCAGCTCCAGCAGGGTGTCTTCAGACCATATCTTGGTACTATCAGCTCTAATAACTGTTCCGGATCCATCTACCGAATCCGAAGCAGAACCAACTTCAGAAACTATCGTTGATTCACCCAACTCTCCACCATGCTTTTCAGATACTCTTACCTGTTCCATGAGTCTCTCGTATCCACCTGTATGACTGAACCATATGAAGTTCACTTCGGTCTTCTTGTAGAAGTCCATGAATTCATAGTAAACCTTAATGGTTTCATCCTCAGTAAGTCTGGGAACCTTACGAGTTACGAAGGCCGGGATAGAGTCAGCTCCGAAATATTTCAAAACGCTAACTCTCTTATTACCCTCAACCACATAGTAATAATTTAGATATTCATATACCTTGATAGGATCTCTGATACCCTCTTCCAAATGGGCATCACAAAGCTTGGACCATTTAGTTCCAAACTCTGACTTGGAATCCATAAGCGGCATAAAATCCGAAGCAAAGGCCTGCGTACGTCCAGCAGTGCTGGTTCCAACCACTCTGTCAAGCGGCACATCTACGAGTCCAAGACTTACATCGCTTGATATAGTTTCCTTCTGAATAATGTCATCTAACACAGGAAGGAATGGATATCTACCTGCAGACACATTTTGCTTATATGTCTTCTGTCCTATTTTTCTAGCTTTTTCGTATAACTCAATTGACATACGTTATTAAATACCTCGTATTAAAATGATTCTTCGCTACGCTCAGAAATGACAATTATAGTTTACTGATACCTGATCTCTTAGCTTCGTCGGCAACAGCCTTAGCTACTACCTTTGCTACATTTTCATTGAAAGCATCTGGAATGATATATTCCTCTGACAGCTCGTCCTCCGAAACAACCGCTGCTATTGCTCTTGCTGCAGCCTCTTTCATAGGCTCTGTTATAGCACTTGCTCTAGCATCCAGTGCACCTCTAAAGATTCCTGGGAATACCAGAACGTTATTGATCTGGTTAGGGAAATCTGAACGTCCAGTTGCAACTATTCTAGCTCCACCAGCCTTTGCCTCATCTGGCATGATTTCTGGAGTTGGGTTAGCCATAGCGAAAACGATAGGATCGCTTGCCATAGTACGAACCATGTCTGCAGTTACAAGTCCTGGCGCAGAAACACCGATGAAGATATCCTTACCTTTAAGAACATCTGCGAGACTTCCGCTCTCTTTGTCCTTATTTGTTACTGCAGCTATCTCCTGCTTAGCAGAATTAAGTCTAGGATCGCCATCCACAAGTGCGCCCTTACTATCTACGAGTACTACATTTCCGAGTCCAAAACTCTGAAGCAGCTTACAGATGGAGATACCGGCAGAACCAGCACCACTTATAACTGCGGAGCAATCCTCCCATTTCTTACCAACTATCTTAAGAGCATTTGTAAGCCCTGCAGCAACTACAATAGCTGTACCATGCTGATCGTCATGGAATACAGGAATATCAAGCTCTTCCTTAAGTCTCTTTTCTATCTCGAAACATCTAGGAGCTGATATATCCTCAAGGTTGATTCCTCCAAAGGAAGGAGCAATTCTCTTAACTGTCTCAATTATTTCCTCTGTATCCTTAGTATCAAGGCAGATAGGAAATGCATCTACATTTCCGAACTTCTTGAAGAGCACTGACTTTCCTTCCATAACAGGAATGGCTGCAAGTGGTCCGATATCTCCAAGACCAAGGACTGCTGTACCATCTGAAACAACAGCTACTGTGTTAGCTTTCAGAGTATACTTATAAGCATCCGCTGGATTCTTGTGAATCTCTCTACATGGTTCTGCAACGCCTGGGGTATAGGCTGTTGACAGGTCATCCTTATTCTCCAGCTGCACCTTAAGTGCAACCTCAAGCTTACCCTGGTTTTCCTCGTGCATCTTCAAACTTGCTGCATTATAATCCATTTATTTTTCCTCTTTTCTTAATATGTATTTTTCTTATATATAGTAGTGTCTTTCGACACTTTTATTTGTATTCTAAAGTTTCTAAGGTCTCGTCAAAGAATCTTTCTAAGCTATATCGAAGATACTTAGCTGGCTTCCGACAGTCTTATTCTCGTACTGTCTCTTCCAAGCCTTTATCTTCTGGCTGCTTACCATGAGACCTTTATCCTTACATATGTTTTGAAGGGCCTCCAGCTCTTCCTTCGCATTAGGAGGAATGAGCTCACCGGTCTCTTCATAATTATCCGAGAACACCTTATATTCCTTCGGAAATCTCTCTCTAAATTCATTATAGAAGAACTCCCTAACAGACTTCTTGATAGCGAGTCTATAGTCCATCAGGTCAATCCCAAGTATATCATACTGTACAAGACACTGCACCACTTCTCTGATGTCAGAATCATTTACATATGGTATGATAGGCCCCGTTGTTATCAGGATATCTATATCCTGCTTACGGAGCAGGCTTATGAGCCTCAGTCTATCCTTTATGGAAATGACCTCTTCCCCCTCAATTAGCCTGAGCTTATTTTCATCGAGAGTTGGAAAGGAAAGCTCGACCACACATTTTGTTTTAGAAGTGATTCCCTTCAGAATATCCATATCTCTTTCAATCAGGTCTCTCTTAGTGGAAATGACAACTCCGTAGTCATTCATTTCTATAACCTTGAGAGCATTTCTGGTCAGACCATATTCCTTTTCTAGTTCATTATAAGGGTCGCCCATATTTCCCATCAGGATAATACTCTTATTACGTCTGGTTCTTAGCACTCCAGCAAGAAGCTCAGTAGCATCCACCTTGACTCCTATATCCATAGAATCAGCACCTGGAATTTCTGTCAGCATTATTGAGTTTTCTGTTCGGCCTCTATATATGTTGAGACCATTTTGTGGTGTAAGAATATTTCTACTCTCTATGGTGTACATCTGTCTGCCTCACATTAAACGAAGTCAAAGGTCTGTTGTGTATAATCTAGATCCTTATATTCGAGCTCCTCGCCCTTGGTCTTACTGCTGTAGTTAACTACAACAGTTGTAGTTCTGTTGCCCGTCATCTGCTGACCAAGAACGTAGTTGATATCAAACTTCGCTGTTATCTCAGGGGTCGCTCCTCGGGCAGGAACTATCAATTGACATTTATTCTCTTCCAGAAGTCTGAAGATAGGCTCCCAGATATATATATCCTTAGCCGCTCCAAATGGGTTATCAATAAAGAGCGTCTTTGATCTGGTTGTATCCACAATCGAATACATTCCAGAGATATAATTGATTATTGAGATAAGGAACTGAATATAGATACCCTGTGACTGTCCTGTACTACCTACAGCCTCTTCGTATCTGAGGTATCTGCTCTGCTCCTTGATACGTTCTCTCTTGTAGAGCATCAGGCGTATCTTCGACATATCTGTTACGATAACCGAGAAGAGCTTCTTCATAGCAAGACTTCCACTCAGGAACTTCTGTCTATCATTATCCGTCTCTTTCTTATCTACCTCTTCAACAACAGAGTCGATATATTCAGACATTCTGTCCTTGATGAATTCATCCTTTACATACGGAATAGAAAGTCTGATCATCTGAACCTTCTCATTCCCCATTGTAATTTCTGACAGCTTAGTCAGCTTATCCAGCTCAGTTCTGACATCCAGACATCTCTCTACGCACTGATCAACGAAGTTATCCTTCAGCTGCTGCATGCTTACGAGACTCTTCTCTACTCTGTCTCTTTCAAGGATAATGATCTCGATAACATCTCGCAGTCTCTTCAGAAGCTTCTCTGCTTCGTCTCTATTTTCAGGAATGCTTACATCGTCTCTTATAGAAACCGCAAGCTCCTGAACCTTCATACCTATGAGCGTATCATATACATTCATCTTAACCTTCAGCATATCTGCTCTGGCTCTGTCTATATCCTTGGAGAGCTTGTCGTACTTCATTATCAGGTTGTCGAAATTCTCACTGATATTATCCATGCTTTCAAGAGGCGCAAGCTCAGATATATTAATGTTATTGGACTCAACTATTCTAGTAGCCATACGATTCAGCTCGTCACTACTTCTAGCTGCACTAGCCGCTTTGTCGAGATCTCTCTTCGCCTGATCAAGATCACTTCTCAGTTGTTCTCTTGCAGCACGGAGTTCGTCTACGGATTTGAGAGCTCCCATTTCTTTCTCTTCGCCTATGTTGGCAAGTCTCTGAGTAGCCTCATGTCCGAATTCAGATTCCAGTCTCTCCTTGGCATACTGGATACTTCCCTCAAGTCTGGCCATCTCGGTATTTATACCTGAAAGCTCCTTCTCAAGAGTGGTTCTCTCGCGGTTCATTTTATCCAGTTCTTCCTTCATAGTGGCAAGAACTGAATCAGGAACCTTCGTTATACCGGATGTCCTGTCCTGCTCTTCCAGATCCTTTACGTCTATTCCCAGCTGAGTTATAACTCTAGTCTGTCTATCAATAGCAGCCTTAAGTGTATCCTCGAGAAGTTTCTCCTTCTCAAGAGATATTCTGCTATCTCCTGAACCACCAAGTGCTCTTTCAAATGCACTTTCCAGTTCATCATCACTCATATCAAGAGGTGGAAATGGAGTATTATCAACATAGTAAATGCTATACTTATTCTCCCATCTGTAATCCAGCTCCTGCTTCTCCTGATTCATACTTTCTACCAGAGATTTTTGCTCAAGGCATTTAAGCTCAGCACTTCTTATTTCTGAATCTATCTCACCCAGTCTCTTCTCTAGACCGGCCCTCTCATCCTTCAGCTTATCCTTCTTAGAGGAAGTCTCATTTATTCTATCCTGAAGAGATACGAGATTACTCAGGCTTATCAATGAGTTCTGGTCCCTCTCCATCTTGGTCTTTAGACCTTCTATCATCTCCTGAAGCTTCTCTATATCTCTTTCCAGCTGACTGCAAGTATCTGTTTCTTCATTTACTGCTTTCTCAAGTGCATTTCTTCTTTCACTTAGCTCGGCGTAATCCGTCTCAACTGTCGCATAACCCTTTGCCTTGTAGTTTCTGACAAAGTCCATATCCTCGCGAAGAGTTTCAAGCATAGCTTCATTATTCTTCAGCTCTTCTTTATGATTATCTATCTCTGATCCGAGAAGTCTAAGCTTGGAATCCATGAACTTAGGATCAACGAAGAATTCCTTAGGACGTCTGATGCATTCAACGCCTTCGCCAAGAATGAGACCTGTTTCTCCCAATTCATTCTTATCATATACAAATATCTCTTCGTCCGTATCCAGTTCCAGGAGACCCGGATCATTCATAAGGGCGCGTATATCGTCAACGATTATTCCATAAGCGATGCCCGGCTCCTTACCCAGCACCTCAAGCTTCGCATCCTCTGGAAGTGCAGAGAGATAATCCATACCATACATAGCAGTTATGCCATGTCTGGTAAAGAGATAATCTATCACCTTCTGTACCCCAGGAGTTACGCCGAGTAGTCGTCCATTTCTAATATCCGACTCTCTCTTTTCAAGCTTTTCCAATTCCTGACGAAGCTGATAAACCTTTATAACACTGCTGCTGATTCTATCCTGAAGGCTATACTCTACATTTTCAGGTGCAGCATCCCTGTCATCAGAATAAATACTGCAGATGGAAGTATATTTGCCCTTTAGGCTTTCATACTCAGCTAATCTTTCAGACAACACCTCGAGTTCAGCTTCGGCAATTCTTTGCTCGGAAATGGTCTCTTCCAGCTTCTGTTCTGACTGACTTAGGGCGTCTCCCATTTTTTGCTTCTTCTCGCCTAGAGCTGCTATCTCCTCTTCATCCTTACGAATCTCGGACTCAATATCTCTCATAGAGGATCTTGGATCCATCATCATTCCGATACTGACATCATCCCTCAGGCCATCCATTTCTTTTTCAAGAAGCGCTATATCCTGGCTCAGATATTCGAGTCTGCTTCCTGCCACAGCCTTCTCTGTCTCACCTTCATTTCTAGCCTTGCGCAGCTTCTCAACCTCTGCAGTTGCAGCGCTTAAGGAATCCTTAATCGGTACGAGTCTGGCATCTATATCCGCCTGCTTCTTGTCCAGTCTGTCTCTAATATTTGCAACAACTGTATAGATATCCTGAGCGTCCTTAGGAATATCTCTCTTCTCTCTTTTAAGTGATTCAAGCTCAGATAATGAATTTCTCAGTTCCAGATATTCATTTTCTGCCATTCTCTGTTTATACGCCAGATCAGTAAGATTTATTTCCGACTGAAGCTTATTTATAACTGCCGATTTCTGATCCAGGAGATCATTTCTAGCAGCAAGCTCCTGGATATCTTTATATATCTTAAGTATTTCTATAAGCTCATTTGTTGAGCTGAGCTTCTCCCGCACCTCTTCCATCTTTGCCTGAAGAGAAGCCATTCTATCTTCACGACTCTTCTTCTCGTTTTCCAGAGTCACAAGAATCTGACCGCACTGCTCAGCTGTTTTCTCCTGATTGATATAGAGCTCCATGAAGGACTCTATTCTATCTATTAGAAGTTGCACAAGTTCCTGCTCATGATCATAGAGCTGTATGCCCTTCTTCTTCTCTGCAAGACTTTTCAATTCCTCCTGAATGGTCATCAGAAGAGAAACTGTACTTTCTGTTTTATCAGACTCTCTCTCTGTCTTTGCCTGATATGCCTTCTCTATTATTTCCTCTATCAGAAGGTCCTCTATAACTCTTCTGGTAGTCTTGTAGTTTGATTCAAAGTAAGTACGTACGTGTCCCTCAGTTTTGTTGATTCCACGGATTATTTCCCAATGGCTTTCATAGAGACCATAACCTGCAATGAATCTCTGGTACTCGCCCTTTCTATCGAATATCTGAACCAGTAGATTCTTATCATTTCTGGATAAATCATGCAGATAATTTCTAAGCGCCTTGTAGGATATTCTCTCATTATCCTTCACGAGAGGAAGATTCACGATATCATTTTTGTTGTAATCACGATAGAAAATGACATAATTGAAATACTCTATCTGAGCAGTTCCATCCTCTCTATCCTCTTCAGTGGTTGCGGCCTTTCTGGCAGCAAAGCCTGTCGTCATGTACCGCATTCCCTCTTTGATGTCTACATCATCAAGCTTCCACTCAATCAGAGAATGGATGACTGTGTTGCTGGGATCTCTGAAGAGCTTCTCAATAGGCTGCTTATCATCAAGCGTACTGTTAGGTATCAGATTCTGCATAAGGAGCAGCATGAGCACACTCTTACCACCACCATTTGCCAGATCATAGAGGGTATTTCTTCCATACATTCTCATAGAGAAATCGTCGTAGCTCTGAGTACCGAAGTTGTACTTAACATTATTTACTCTTATACGATTAATACTAGGCATCTGCTTCACCTCCATTCAATTCGGCGAAGATGGCGCTGCCATTATCCTCGAAGTAGTTTTCTGCTATAGCATGGAATCTGTCGGTAGGATATAGTCTGTCGTCAATCACAGTAAATATCCCTTCAGTATTCATGAAGTTGCTAGCCAGCTTAACAAAGCCCACGCGGGAACCACGGGACGCTTTATTCCTGTCCTTATCCTCGGATATCATTGGAGGAAGTGAATCCCACAAAAGGGCAACAGCCTTGAAGGAACTGTCGCTCGTATCATCCGCGGAATACACATTTGTATCTCCACTGATTCTGCCGAGTTCTCGGCTAACTGACTCTATTATTTCATCAACTCTGACATAGTCCTTAACCTGATAAGTGTCAGAGGTTTTGTAGAACTGGAGCAGTGTTTCATAAACTATGAAATAAACAAGGTAGAGTTCCTTGTTGAGTCTGAGACCCAGACTTCTCTTCAACTCATCATTTGTATAACCGAAGACCTTATTTCCACTACCTGCTGTAACGAAGATGGACTCATTGTATTCATAGAGCTTCAGGTTGAGTCTATCCAACAGACCAACTACTGTATCATAAACCTCAGAATCCGCATAGAAAGAATTGTAGAGCTCGCTGGTTTCCTTATCCTTAGAAGATATACTTTTCCCAGATGCGAGTACGCTATATATATCAAGCGCTTTCTCAAGTGATTTCTCCATCAGTCCATCCTCCTTTCATCTATTCTCACAAATGTCATATCTGTTATTTCTCCTATCTCACCGGAATCTTCCAGTTCCAGTTTGATAGTGTCATTTCCAAAATGTATCTCAAATGCCATATCTGCGAATTCATCCAGCTGATCCGGAGATATGTACTCGGCCACCATTCCCTCAAGGAAGGTTTCAGCATTTTCTCTTATATCATTTATGCTGTAATATTCTTTTCCTGCAAGATGCGTCATGAAGGAATAATAATCACGGTTCTTATATATATCCGCCGCGAACTTAACCTCGAGTATCGCATTGTATTCTTCGAGTGTCACCTTCTCCCATCTCTTAAGTCTTCCAACTAGTTCAAGGAAGAGCTTGGCGAAGTTCTTACCGGTATTCTCTGTCAGTATCTCATCCTCATATCTGAAGCTTAGATCTGCTTTTACCTCTTCCCTCGTCTCACCCTTCAGAGATTCTGTTGTTTTTTGAAGGACTATGTTATCGATGGTTGCAATAGCAAGCGACTTGTGTCTCTTTGGAAGCAGGAAAGGATTTATCATATTCATAAGGGCATCGAGCCTGTCTTCCTTTATCATTCTTCCAAGGGTTGCTTCGTAGTCATAGGAAACTCTCAGGCTTCTTGTCCTGCTCCGTCTTACCATTTCATCGGAGAATCTGGAGAGTTCCGCCGTCGCAGCAATAAGAGCACTGTGACTTTCAATAGTTTGCTTCAGCATTGTCTGAAGTGCAGTTATATCACGAGCAGTTTTTGTATCTCCGCCGTAGGTAAGCCTTGCAACCGCCTTGTCCACCAGCTCTCTATTTCTAGCAAAGGACTTACGCTCCTCTGCAAACCAGACTGAGGTCTGATCCATATATTCGTCCACCGCTTTTGTACCAGAGTGAACATCTGTCAGCAGGAGCTGAACAACCTCTTCCCTCTTCTTCTCTAAAGCTTTAACCTCTATATTAATTCTCTGGATAACATCCATACTTCCACTGAAGTTTTCAGACTTGATAAGTTTTTCAAGAAGCAGCTGATCCATGTTGATGCGACTCTCGTCACGGACTTCCTTAGTGGATAGATAGAACTCTATTCCATCCTCAGTTATGCTATATACAACCTCGTCTGCTTTAACATTACTATCTATTAGTCTGACTCTCGCCATCTTCTCTTTCCTATCAGCAGGATCAAAGAATGTAAACTCGAAAGCCTTTCCATAATTGCGTAGCTTGTCGAAAATATATCTGACCAGCTCGTCTATATCTTCCTTTGTATTATTCTCATCGACTCTTATATCAAAATCTCTACTCAGAAGCTTCGAGCAGAAATCCTTATAACCAATATACGTAACCGGACTGTCGTTGAAACTATTTTCATTTATGAAATATCTCAGAACAGCAAGAGTTATATACCCCATATCAAGAGACTTATATCTCCCCTCTTTGTATTGGCTGAAGGTGCTTTCCGACAGCACAAAAAAAGGATAGAATTTCCTGAGATTGAGTATACGCTCATAGTGATTTTTAATTATGTCATCAATCAGTGTAAACTGCTCTGCCATGGCTCCACCCGACACATGTTTAATCTATATTTCTATGCCACTTTTTCCAGTCCGCATAGACTTCTATATTGTACCATAATTGTAGGGAAAATACTATATTTTGCGAAAGACCGAATAGATCCAGTGGGGACGGTTCCTGTGACAACTTTTGTGAACAAAAATTCACAAAAATATTTTAAAAATATCAAAAAACTGTTACAATAGAAATTGTCAAATAATAAACAGGAGGTATTTTAAGTATGAATTATCAGATTCAAGGAGACAATCTTCCAGTTGTTCTTATCAACCTGGAAGCAGGTGAACAGGTGAGAACTGAAGGTGGCGGAATGTCCTGGATGACACCTAACATGAAAATGGAAACATCAGGTGGCGGACTCGGAAAAATGTTCAGCCGTGCAGTTTCAGGAGAGTCAATCTTCCAGAACATTTACACAGCTGAAGGTGGACCAGGAATGATCGCATGTGCATCAAGCTTCCCAGGATCTATCAAAGCATTCGAGGTAGGACCAGGAAACTCAATCATTCTTCAGAAGACAGCATTTCTCGCTTCAGTAGGAAACGTTGATCTTTCTATTCATTTCAAGAAAAAGCTCGGCGCAGGACTCTTCGGTGGTGAGGGATTCATCATGCAGAAGGTATCTGGACAGGGTGTTGCATTTGCAGAGTTTGACGGATCAGTTATCGAGTATGATCTTCAGGCAGGACAGCAGATGATAATTGACACAGGTAACCTTGCAGCTATGACAGAGTCATGTACAATGGATATCCAGACTGTTAAGGGACTTAAAAACATCGCATTCGGTGGTGAAGGACTCTTCAACACAGTTGTTACAGGACCTGGACATATTTGGCTACAGTCAATGCCAGCATCTGGCCTTGCAGCAGCTATCCAGCCATACATCGTAACCTCAGGAAACTAAAACCAAATGAGTATATAGGGACGGTTCTTTTTTACTCACTGAGTATATAAGAACCGTCCCTATTTATTCCATATAATTATTCCTTCGTCTTTTTATAAATGTTTCTTAGCTCCAAACAAAGTGGTTCTATGCCCTCGAGATTTGACGGAATATCCGTACATATGGCTATTATATATGGTGAGCTATCCTTTGGATAAATGATACCTCCATCGGTTGTTGCTCTATATCTTCCTTCACATATCCAGCCCGCCTTTGACTCTGTCCTATCCGTTAACGCTAATAGTGTTCTTTCATTCATCTTTATTTCTGCAGTTCCAAGGGAACTATGGATCGCAGATTGATTAGGATTTGTGAACCAATCCTTCATCTTACGACCTGTCTCATCTGTATTAAGAAAGAAGTAATTCTGAATCCAAAGCTTGGCGAGAGATCTTGCACTAAGCTGTGGATAGTGATAAGTTGCATTTCCCCTATCTATTCCCGCCTCTTCGCACCAATCGGCAAAGAAGGCATTTCCATAGCTTCTTCTAGTGTTACTATATATCTTATTATCCGAATTCTGAATAACCTGGATAAATGTATTCGAGTTTTTATCTACCATCTCTGGTTTATAAGCCGCGAGGGAGGCCATATATGGGCCCTTGATGCAGCTGGCCGAATAAACCGTGCTATCCATGTTGTAGGCTACGCCCTTACCATTATCGAGATTGATCATCACGAAGCCGGCTGTATTGCAGGCCTTTAATTCCTCGACTGTATTCAGAATATTATTTATGTCCTCCCTATCCGGTTCGTAACCGCCAAGGCCGATTAGCTCATAGTCTTTCTTAGAATTCTTGGTTTTTGCCTCTGGCATAGGAACAGCGTCTATCGAAGCCATAAGCTCATCCTTTGTAACAATGGCTCCATCAATGCCGAATATATAGTACTTATTATCTATCTTCTGAACACCTGTCTTCAGGCATCCTGTGTTATCTGCATAGCATTTCTTACCAAGATTATTGATCCATCCAGTTTCAGGATTTCCCTCTTCATCAAATAAATATGTCTTCTTATCTATCTCACAAACACCTGTTGCTACGGAACCATCTTGGTTTACATAAAATCTATTACCATTATAATCCGTCCAGCCCTCTTCCAGAGTTCCATCTTCTGCAAATAGGTAGTCTTTTCCCTCTATTTCAACTCGTCCCGTACTAAGGACACCATCGTCATCAAAATGATACTTGGTTTTATCTATTTCCTGCCAGCCAGTAGCGACCTCATGCTCCTCCATCACATACATCTTGCCGGCTGATACATCAACCCATCCTGTCTGGAGAGCTCCTGTATCAGAGAATTTGTAGGTATAACCTCCCACTTCCTTCTCTCCTATTAGAACATAACCCTCATCATCAAAATAGTACCAGTTGCCCTCTATACTCAGCCACTCACTTCTGGCCTCTTCGCCATCCAGCTTGGTATAGCTTATCCCCTTGGATTTATTTGAATCCCAGGTTCCTCTCTTATTTATCATAGTTACTAAGTAGTATGATACACAACCTGCAGCTACAATAAAAAGAACTATGACATATATATAAAGTTTTTTTCCACTTAACTTACTCAAAACATATTCCTTAAAAGTTCACAAAAGTTGTCATAGGAACCGTCCCTATTGACCCCAAAAGTTGTCACAAGAACCGTCCCCATTGACAACTATAGCATATATTCTAAGGTATTAAAATCTCTTTTGAACAAAAAACACCGGCCACCTTACGGTGACCGGCGTCCTATATACTCTGATTAGAATAAGCTAGAATTACTCAGCCTTTGTTCCATCATACAGATCAACGAGACCCTGAAGATGAGCAAACTTCTTCTTTGAGTTCTCCTCAGCCATAGCGAAGAGCTTATCAGCCTTATCCTTATTAATCTTCTGAAGAGCCGTGTAACGAGCTTCTCCTGAAAGGAATTCCTGATAAGGAACTGTAGCAGCCTTAGAATCAAGAGTGAACTTCTTCTCCTCATCTGGGTTGAATCTGAACAGGTTCCAATATCCAGCATCTACTGCCTTCTTCTCCTCAGCCATAGCCTTGCTCATACCAACACGGATTCTGTGGTTGATACATGGAGCGTAAGCGATGATGAGTGAAGGACCATGATAGCTCTCAGCTTCCTTGATAGCTTTGATAAGCTGGTTGTAATTAGCACCCATAGAAACCTGAGCAACATATACATAACCGTAGCTCATAGCGATAGCTGCAAGATCCTTCTGCTTAATCTCCTTACCACCTGCAGCGAACTGTGCAACAGCACCTGTAGGAGTAGCCTTTGAAGACTGTCCACCTGTATTTGAGTAAACCTCTG
>CAMKQB010000041.1 GCA_946414825.1 uncultured Lachnospiraceae bacterium | reverse complement strand
TATAAGTTATAATTTATATATTCCTAATTTGTAAGGAGGAATATATAAGTTATAATTTATATATTCCTAATTTGTAAGGAGGAATCCAAATGGCTAAAGAAAAAAATGTTTATATAATAGGACATAAAAATCCAGATACAGACTCAATAGCATCTGCCATTGCTTATGCATATCTTAAAAATCAACAGGGCGAAACCAGATATATACCTGCCAGATGCGGAAATGTCAGCAACGAAACACAGTATGTACTGGATAAATTCGAACAAAAATCTCCTAAGTTTGTCGGTGATGTGAGAACTCAGGTCAGAGATATGGATATGAGAAATCTTCCAGGAGTATCTGATGAGATATCTCTTAAAGATGCCTGGAAAATAATGAAGGACAACAAGGTTGTCACTCTCTGTATAACAGATGGCAAGTTCCTCAAGGGACTAATCACAACAGGCGATATCATGGAATCCTATATGGGCGCCTATGATTCCAATACTCTGTCCAATGCCAATACAAGTTATACAAATATTGTGGATACACTCGACGGAACTATGATTGTTGGAAATGTAAGCGATACTCAGACAGAAGGTAAAATACTTATTGGAGCGGGAACTCCTGATGTACTTGAGGAATATATAAAGCCTCACGATATTGTAATTCTCGGAGATAGATATGAGTCCCAGCTCTGTGCTATCGAAATGGGAGCTGACTGTATCATTATATGCGCCGGAAGCAATGTAACCAGAACTATCCAGTCCATCGCAAATGAAAAGAATTGCAAGATCATTACTACCCCACACGATTCCTTCACTGTAGCGAGACTTATATATCAGAGTATTCCTATCCGACACTTTATGAAATCCTCTGACCTGGTTACATTTAAAATGGATGATTTTATAGACGACGTACAGCCAATCATGGCTTCAACCAGACATAGATATTTCCCTGTTGTAGATTCCTCTGGAAAATACAAGGGAATGGTCAGCCGAAGAAACTTTCTTGGCGCTTCTAAGAAACAGCTTATCCTGGTAGATCATAACGAAAAGTCTCAGGCTGTTAATGGTATGGAAGCTGCAGAGATAATAGAAATAATAGATCACCACAGGCTAGGCACCGTAGCTACAACTAAGCCCGTATATTTCCGGAATCAGCCGCTGGGATCAACCTGTACTATTCTATATCAAATGTATCAGGAAGCCGGCGTTGAGATACCGGAAAAAATCGCAGGACTTATGCTTTCTGCCATTATCTCCGATACTCTTCTATACAGATCTCCAACCTGCACAGAAATAGATAAGATAGCTGGCGAAAAGCTCGCTTCTATTGCCGGTGTGGATGCGGAAGAACTGGCAAAGAGTATGTTCACTGCCGGAAGCAATCTACAGAATAAAAAACCATCAGAGATACTCCATCAGGATTTCAAGAAATTCACTGTAGGAAATACAAATGTTGGAATAGGTCAGATAAGCTCTATGGATTCTAACGAGCTCGCCCACATCAAAGAAGCTATACATCCAATTATGGAAGAAACAGCTAAAACAGATGGTGTTGACATCATACTCTTTATGTTGACAAATATTCTTAAGGAATCCTCAGAAGTACTCTTCTTTGGTTCTAAATCAGAAATGCTTCTGGAAACCGGATTCAATGTAACCTCCAAGGATCATTACAGTGTAATCCTTCCTGGTGTTGTATCAAGAAAAAAACAGGTTCTACCAACAATTATTAATACATTAAATGAGTAGGTATCATATGGAAATCGAAAGAAAATTCTTATTAAAATCAGCACCGGAAAATATAGAAAGCTTCCCTTATCATACTATTTCACAAGGGTATATAAGTCAGGACCCTGTTGTCCGTATAAGACAGCTGGATAATGATTATATACTCACAATTAAGTCAAGAGGTTTAATGAAAAGAACAGAGATTGAGAAGCCTCTTACCAATGAAGAATTCGGTGAACTATCAGATATGGTAACAGGAAATGTCATACGTAAGCGCAGATACATACTTCCACTTACAGAATACCCTGATCTCAAGGTAGAGCTTGATGTCTTCGAAGGGATATTCGAGGGGCTTATCCTTGCAGAAGTAGAATTTCCAGATACAGAAATAGCCAGGAGTTTTAATGCTCCTGACTATTTAAAACTCGATGTAACTGATAATCCAAAATATCAGAACTCATCTCTAAGTCTTATGAATGAAGCCGAAATCACAGAACTGCTCTCAGCTTCCAAACTTATCTAATATATCATCCACATCTGGCATATGAGGTCCCATAGCCTTGTGAATAATAAATATAGTTATTATTATTCCAGCGGCAGAGACAATAAGTGGACTTATAAGATACCCTAGTGCAGAATTGATATTCACTATAAGTATACCAAAGGTTTCTGCATAGAAGCACATATGAAGCGCATCAGTAAAGGTCATAGGAAGCTTACTAATAGCAGTAAGACTTCTTGTAACCACAGCATATATAACAGCTGCCAGTATATATTTTACTGCTGCAAATACCGCCAACATCGCATATATAAATACAAGGGATATATAGAAGCCCGGTATCATTTTTACCAGATCACTATTACTAAAACCAATTGGGAAAAGCATATTATTAGGATAAACATAAGTCTCATTATAGGAACTGTCATCCTCAATATCCGTAATAGTTAACATCTTGGTATATTTGCTGCCTATAGCAATATATACGCCTTCTCTTTCAAAATCCCCGAATCTAAACTGATCCAGTTCTGTATCCATAAGAATAGTTACATTTGAAAGCTTCATCTCAAACTTCTTATCTGCCGCAAGCCCCGCATTCGTCATTTCAAAAGCTGGAACCTTATTCATAAATAGATTCCTAAAGCCTTTGAAGGAAGATATCTTAGATGCAGATGGAACTGCAAATGTCATAGTAGCAACTAAAACAGATATAAAAATAACATAAGCTATAAATCTAGAGCTGTTTTTCACACTAGTTTCAGCAAGCTCACGTGTTCTAATAAGAGAAATCATAAAGATATCCATTATAGATGCCTTTGGTCCCTTAAGTTCTACCTTTTTTTCTTCACTATATTCCATATATTAATTATAGCTCCTCAATGAGATTGATCATTTCAATAGCACCAAGTGCACAGTCATATCCCTTATTTCCAGCCTTTGTACCAGCTCTTACAACAGCCTGTTCAATAGTATCAGTTGTAAGTATACCAAACATTACAGGAAGTTCAAACTCCAAACTTACCTGAGCTATACCCTTGCTTACTTCAGCACATACATAATCATAATGACTTGTCTCACCTCTGATTACTGTACCAAGGCATATTATAGCATCATATTTACCTGATTTTGCAGTCTTTTTTGCAATTACCGGGATTTCAAATGCACCTGGTACCCAAACCACATCAATATTCTGCTCATCAACATCATGTCTTACAAGTCCATCCATAGCACCTGAAACAAGCTTAGATACTATAAACTCATTAAATCTTGCAGCTATGATACAGATCTTGGCGTTCTTCTTAGCAACTACATTTCCTTCATATTTCATTTTATATTCCTCCTCTTACACTTCTTTTAAAATGTGTCCCATTTTCTCTTTCTTGGTTTTTAAATAGAAAACATCGTAAGCCGATGGTTCAATTTCAATTGGTAATCTCTCAACTATCTCCAGGTTATATCCTTGAAGACCATATACCTTATCAGGATTATTAGTGAGAAGTCTTATCTTGTTAATTCCCAGCTCAACAAGTATTTGAGTGCCTATTGTATAATCACGTGCATCAGCAGGGAATCCAAGTTCAACATTCGCTTCAACTGTATCTCTTCCCTGATCCTGAAGTGCATATGCTCTTATTTTATTTATAAGACCGATTCCTCTTCCTTCCTGTCTCATATAGAGAAGCACGCCTCTACCTTCTTTAGCTATCCTCTTCATAGCAGCATCCAGCTGCTGTCCGCAGTCACACTTTGCAGAACCAAAAGCGTCTCCTGTAAGACATTCCGAATGAACTCTGACTATCACAGGTTCATCAGTTGTTATATCACCCATGGTAAGTGCCACATGATGCTCACCATTTAGCTTGTTTATAAATCCGTGAATAATAAAATCGCCATATCTGGTTGGAAGCTTAGCCTTAGTTACCTCTTCAACAAAAACCTCATGCTCCTTACGGTATTTAATAAGCTGCTCAATAGTAGCGATTTTCAGTTCATGCTCCTTAGCAAACTTCTGTAAATCATCCAGTCTAGCCATAGTTCCGTCGTCATTCATGATTTCACAGCATAGACCAACCGGCTTACAACCCGCTAATCTACATAGATCAACAGTTGCCTCTGTGTGTCCCGGTCTTTCGATTACTCCACCTGCCTTTGCCTGAAGAGGAAACATATGTCCCGGTCTTCTGAAGTCTTCCTTTTTGGAATCATCATCCGCAAACTTTCGAGCTGTATAACCTCTCTCCACTGCTGATATACCTGTTGTAGTATCTATATGGTCGATAGATACAGAAAATGCTGTTGCATGATTATCTGTATTAACTATGCACATCTGTGGAAGATTATACTTATCGCTGTATGATTCATCCATCGGCATACATATAAGACCTCTGGCATACTTAGCCATGAAGTTCACATTTTCAGTCGTTGCATGCTCGGCAGCAAAGATAATATCGCCTTCATTTTCTCTTTTATCATCATCTAATATAACAACTGGTTTACCAGCTCTTATATCCTCTAGTATTTCATCTATTGTATTAAACAATTACTTATCCTCCTTAGATAAATCCATTTTCCAGTAATGTTTCGTAGGTGACTTCCTTTTTAGTAGAAGCACTTGTGAATCTCTCAACATATTTACCAACTATGTCATTTTCCAGATTTACTATATCTCCAGGCTTTTTAGACAGCAACGTGGTTTCTGAGCCTGTATGAGGGATAATAGATACACTGAAACTCGTATGATCAAGCTTCGCCACTGTAAGGCTTATACCATCAATTGTGATTGAGCCCTTCTGTATAATATATCGAAGTATTTCAGGGCTTGTACTTACCTCGACCCAGGTGGCATTTCCTTCTTTTTTCGTACCGGCAATAGTTCCTGTTCCATCTATATGACCAGAAACTATATGACCACCGAATCTTCCGTTCAACTGCATGGCTCTTTCAAGATTAACCCTGCTACCTTTCTTTAGTTCTCCAAGAGAAGATCTTCTAAGAGTTTCAGCCATAACATCAGCCTTAAATGAACCACTTCCCAGCGATGTGACCGTCAGACATACACCATTAACAGCTATACTGTCGCCTAACTTAGTATCCTCAAGTACAGTCTTGCAGGAAATCTCAAGTATCGCTGAAACGCTCGCTTTGGTTATAGATAAAACCTCTCCAACCTCTTCAATAATACCAGTAAACATAGGCTTCCCCTATTCATTAATATATTTCGCGTATATATCACCATTTATAGTATCTACACTCTCCAGCTTAAAGCCAAAGGAATCAGACATTTTCTCGATACCTTCACCTGTTACGGAAGTAAGAGCCTCGGCTCCACCAATTATTTTAGGAGCTATAAATGCTCTTATTTCATCTATATATCCACCTCTGAGCATACTCCAGGCAAGGGTTCCACCGCCTTCGAGAAGAATAGAATCTATATTCATCTTGCCCAGCTGTATCATTAGCTTCTCTAGATCAATCTTTCCATCTTCGCCGGCAGGTATAAGAAGTGTTCCAGCACCTAAGTCCTTTAATTCTCTAATTTTCTGTCTATTCTTTTTCTCATTCTCAGCAAGAGAAGCTATATAGGTTCTTACCTCCCCAGCTGTCTTTACTATCTGGGAATCCATTGGTATTCTAAGCTGAGAATCACAAATGATTCTTATCGGATCTCTTCCACCTTCTATATGACATCTAAGGCTGGGATCATCAGCAAGTACAGTACCTATACCAACCATTATTCCCATCAATTCATTTCTGAAGGAGGAAACAAGTGCCCGCGACTCTTCGTTAGATATCCACTTACTGTCACCTGTTTTTGCTGCAATTTTTCCATCAAGGGACATTGCATATTTAAAAACTGTATAAGGTTTATTCGTACTAATGAAATGGAAGAAAACTCCGTTCAGAGCATCACACTCTTCCTTCATACAATTAGTAATAACCTCAATACTTGCCATTCTGAGCTGCCATATGCCATTTCCTGCGACCTTGGGATTGGGATCATTAGAACCAACATATACTCTCTTTATTCCAGCTTCTATAATCGCATCTGTGCATGGGGGCTGCTTACCAGTGTGACAGCAAGGCTCGAGGGTTACATACATCTCTGCACCATATACATTGTTTCCTCTTCTCATTGCATCGGCGAGAGCCTCTCTTTCAGCATGTAGCTCGCCATACTTAGTATGATAGCCTTCTCCAAGGATAGTATCATCCTTTACGATAACTGCACCAACAAGAGGATTGGGATTTACTGCACCTAAACCTCTCTTAGCAAGATCTATAGCTCTTTGCATGTATTCTTTATTGTATGCCATCTATTCTGCCTCCTTATATAAGTAAATAGCAATAAAAGCAAAAGGTATGCCCTGAATACTCAGAGCATACCAAAATGAACATTGTCCATCTCTCTTCCATCCAGACTATACTGTCGGTTTCTGAATCACACAGAATCGGCCAATTGGCTCGCGGACTATAACCGCCGGTCGGGAATCACACCCTGCCCTGAGAAATCTATTAAATTATATTACTTTTCATCTCCGGAGTCCATACCAATTGACAAAAATCCACCTTCATTAGCATGAAGCATAGCTGCAAGTCCAATATTTCTACGGCTTCCGTCCTCAGATACATATATCTCACCCGTCTCAACAAGTGACTTGGCTATCTGAGTTACTTCATCCTTAAACTGAATCATCTGACGTCTATCTTTGGAGCTAAGCTTGAACAGATACTGGTTCTTAGAGCTTATAAGCAGAATACTGAAGGAATGTACTCCGTCCTTCTGCTCTCTCATACCTGAACCTATCATTCTTGAGTTAGCGATAATGATATCAGCATTATCATCTGGAAGATATTCTGAAAGTATCAGCTTGTAAATCTTCAGATAGTCATCCTCAGAATCAACCTTGATAGGAAGCTCTGCAACAGCGAATTCTATAACTGAATCTGCTATCTTGATTGTACCACCATCATCATCAATAGTAGCAACACTTGAACGAGGAACTAATACTCTGAAGAACTTGTTCTCGATAACCTTCTGATCACTCTTAGGCTCTACTATAACAAGATCAGGATATGTCTTTTCCAGTTTATTCATACAAATGATAGCTGCATCCTCACCACCTTCAGCTGTAGACATGAGTATCTGATACAGTTCTGTAATCTGAGGAGTACGGTACTTAACCTTCTCAACTATCTTATCAACTGCCGGCTCATAGGCCATAGCAGCATTTCGCATATAGAGATGGATAACTTCCTCTTCTGAAGTACCCTTTTCCTCTTTATACTGAATAACCTTGAAGAGGTTAACCTTATCAAAGTCTTCAAACTTATTATCAAAGGCTTTTTCGAAATACTTAAGAGACTTCTTCTCACCTGAGAAGTTAGGCTGAAGCTCCTGTCTCTCATATATCTTACCAAGCTCATAAGCAGCCTGTGTACTTCCAAGACCAAGTGCCTCAAGAAATGCCTTCTCTATCTCGTAATCATTTGCGATAAAGAATACCTGAGACTGCTTCATAAGTGCAACCTTAAGTGCAGTTGCAGCTGAACCAGCCTGTACGGCTCTTTCCCATTTATCTATAGCACTCTGCAGGTTCTCACCATGGAGCTCCTTGATATCATTTATATATGCATCTGCTTCATTTATACCATTAGCCTGAGCCTGCTGGAAATACTTCATGGCCTTATCGCCATCTCTTCCAGTAGAGAGAAGTCCATAATAGTAGAATCTACCAAGATAGAAAGGAACTCTCTTATGTCCAAGTCTCTCAGCATCCTCATACCACTTAAGAGCCTTAGTATAATCCTTGCGTTCCTGATCGTATATGTTACCAATAAGGAATGCCAGATCAGGATCCTTAGTAGCTTCGAAAAGCTGCTGAGCATAGCTGATAGTTTTATCAATATCTCTATAAGGCGAATCCTTATCGAAGTATAGATCAATCAGAAGGTAGCTTGCCTTGATGGAACCAAGCTTAAGTGCCTGCTTGGCATTTGTCATGGCACCTTCATAGTCCTCAAGGTAATAGCAATATACAGCCTCGCTGTAATACTGATTATCCTTACGGTTAAGACTCTGGTCACTGACACGAGTTGGATTAACAAATGCAAAGGAGTTAGCTGTTTCGAAGATAATCTCCTCATACTGCTCTATAATCTCCATAGTAGCACAGACGAATCTCATACATGCAAGACGACGTCCCTGATAGAATGCAAATGTAACTATACCCTTATTCATTTCCTTATGATAGAAGGTTGTGCAGATACCGTCAGCATACTCTGTAATGTATGACTTAAGCTGCAGTTCCTCATCAAAGGCATCATTACAATATCTCAGATAGTTCTCAAGAGTTTTCTTAGACTCTCTTGGAATACTATCGTAGCTTACATACATCTCAAAGTCCTTATATGTAAGATTTGGTGCATAGTACTCTTCATCTGTTTCTTCGTTGATGGTTTTAACCCAGTCCTTAGGAAGCTTGTGGATATAACCATCAACCTGATTATGTACATATGTATATTGATACTGGAGAGAAGCAGGATCAATAATTTTATATCTAGGCTCCTTGCCCTTCTCCTTACGCTTCTCAGATATTTCAGTATAAAGCTTGTCCTTTTCCTCGAACTCGATAGAATCTGTATGCTGGCTGGCATATTCTACTCTGTCATATGCCTTCATAGCATTCTCGTCTCCAAGATCAGAGAGCTGCTTATACCATGCCATGGCTCTGTCAAGATCTATAGGAACTACAAATTCACTCTTATTACCGTACTCATCTACTCTACATAGACCATTTTCATATATAGAACCAAGATTCATATATGCTGATTTAACACCAGAGTTAGCAGCCTTCTCAAAGAGACTAATTGCCTTAGAGAAGTTCTGAGCTTCAAGATACATCTTAGCTGCTTTATATGTCATATCAGCATCATTAGAAAGGTTAGTATATTTTTCAAGATATGCAGCGGCTTTGTTAAGGTCCTTATCAGTTTTAGAATTGCTATATGTACCAGTTTCGAAAAATTCACTTAGTACTTTAAGTGCATCAAGACCAAGCTGCTTATAGGACTGATCATTTATACCTATATCAGCTATTCCTTCTAAAATGTCTATAGCCTCTTCTCCATTAGCATTCTCAAAAAGGCTCATAGCCTTGTCATACTGCAGTTCAACAGTACTCTTATTAGATTTTTTGCCTCCACCGAATGGGGTTAGAGACGCAAACTTATCTTTCAGATCACTGAAAAATCCCATTTTGGACCTCCAAATTAGTAATTAACGAACAAAAATAACTAGGTTATTATAGCATAGATACTTTATTGTATCAATTATATCTAATAATAAAATAAGGTTTATTTATTATCCTGACTAATGTAATCAACGAGAGCATCAACAGCAGTTTCTTCATCGCTTCCATCAGCTTCAATTTCGATTTCTTCATTGTTGCAAAGACCAAGGCTCATCATACCCATAATACTCTTTGCATTAATCTTCTTTGTACCTGAAATGAGGTAAATAGAACTGTCAAATTGACTTGCAGTTTGAACTATTTCTGCTACAGGTCTAGCCTCATCAAATTGTGGGATATTAACTGTACACTTCTTGTTTAACATAATTTTTGCTCCTTAACATATCTTTTAATTATTTTTTAACTCATTTGCATATTCGCTTATCTTGCGAAGTCGATGGCTTACACCGGATTTACCAAGCGGTGGGGTAAAAAGCTCACCTAGTTCTTTAAGCGAATAATAAGGATATTCTATCCTTGCCACTGCTATTTCTCTAAGGTTTTCAGGTAAGAAGTCTATGCCATTCTTAGAGATAATATAATTTATATCATCAATCTGCTTTGCAGATGATCTTGCTATTTTCTTCATATTGGCGGTATCGCAATTAACCTCACGATTAACACCATTTCTTATATCCTTGAGTATACGGATATTCTCGAATTCCATAAGTGATTTAGAAGCACCCATGAGCCCCAGCATATCAGATATTGTATCTCCGTCCTTAATATAGACAACATACCTATCTCGATGCTCAACAATACCACAGCAAAGGTTCATTTTTTCCAATATACTGCTTAGCCTCCTGGCTTCTGACTCAGATAATGTAGCTATTTCCATCTGATAAGACTTTTCAGGATTACCTATAGAGCCTCCTGCCATAAATGCCCCACGTAGATATGCTCTCTTGCAGCATTCTCTTTGTGTAAGCATCGGATTTACTGAGAATCGATTATCATATCTGCTAAGCTTTAGGCGAAGCATCATCTCGTCTATATTATCCTTGCCAACAATAATGATTTTTCTATGATGCTTCTTCTCGTTCTGACACAGACAGTTTTCATCAGGTATATGAGTAACCATTCTGATAAGCCTAAGTATTCCGGTCTCTGTGTCATCAGAATCAACGCGTATTATAAGTGCCTCTTCATTTTCAAACTCCTGCATTCGACCATTTATTGATACGAATCCAGCCAGACAAGCACTTCTACAATGTATGCTTTTATCAATTATATTATTAAGTTCATTCTTTAGATCAGAGCTGAAGGACATTACAGTTCACCCTTAACATAGGAATCGTTAATTATATCACGGTGGAAGACTCTGAAGGAATATGGCATATCTGACATTCTTTCATACAGTTCATTAGCAACTGTAACAGATCTATGTCTTCCTCCGGTACATCCAATGGCAACCACCAGCTGATGTCTATCTTCCTTCTCGGTATTCTCTTTCACAAGAAACTTCATCATTTCTTCAAGCATTTCCAGGAACTTGCCGCTTTCCTTTGAATTCATGACATAATCTCTTACTTCCTGGTCATTTCCGGTTTTACGTCTAAGCTCCTCCTCATAATATGGATTCGGCATAAAACGTACATCGAATACATAATCCGCATCCTGCGGAAGTCCAAACTTATATCCAAAGGACATAATTGTAACTATCATATTGTTATATTCTTTGCCATTGGCAAATATCTTAAGAACCTCTCTCTTTAGCTCTCTGGTTAATAATCCGGAAGTATCTATAGTATAATCAGCCAGTTTACTTAAGAATTCAATTCTGCTTCTCTCTTCATCTATACCGTCACTTAGGTTTCCACCCTGTGCAAGGGGATGCTCACGCCTGGTTTCTCTATATCTTCTAACAAGCGATCTGTTTGAAGCATCCAGATAAAGTATCTCGTAATTGAACCTGCTCTCTCTAAGATTATTCAGTATATCACTAAGTTCTCCAAGAGCAGAACCACTTCGAATATCAATTCCGATGGCAACCTTGTCATTATTAAACTCATTGTCACTGGAAAGCTCAACAAACTTTGAAATAAGAGGAACCGGCAGATTATCCACGCAGAAATAACCTGAATCCTCAAGAGCTTTTAATACAGTGGTTTTTCCGGCACCACTCATACCTGTAACAATAACGAAACGCACCCCTAATCTCCTTTATTATTCAAAATCCCCAATTAGTTTAACTTCAGTTTCAAGTGTAACGCCGTATTTATCTAAAACTATTCTCTGAACATCCTGGATAAGCTTGTAAATATCAGTAGAAGTAGCATTGTCATAATTAATTACAAATCCACAATGCTTTGGGCTAACCATAGCTCCGCCAACCTTATATCCAGCAAGTCCACTATCCATTATAAGCTTACCTGCAAAATATCCTGTTGGTCTCTTAAATGTGGAACCAGCGCTTGGATATTCCAGTGGTTGCTTATCTCTTCTTCTGCCATTGAAGTCATTCATTTTAGCTGATATCTCTTCCTTGTTACCAGCCTCTAGATTAATAGTCATTGAAATAATGACCATATCCTCATTCATAGCTCTGCTATGTCTATAATCGAAGTCCATGTCTGAACCAGCTATAGTTCGTGGCTCTCCATCTATTATAACCTCAACAGATTCTACTATATCCTTCATTTCTCCACCGTAAGCACCGGCATTCATATATATAGCGCCACCTACAGTTCCGGGAATACCTGAAGCGAATTCCATACCCGCAAGAGAATTTGCCAGGGCAACCTTAGCTACAGCACTTAGCATAGCACCAGCCCCAGCTTTAATCTTTGTACCTTCTACAGATATATCATCAAGTCCCTGTCCTATTACAATAACAGGAACATCTATTCCCTTATCAGACACAAGCAGATTACTGCCATTTCCAACAATAAGAGGTTTGACATTTTCTTCTTTTAATTTATTAAGTATAGTGATAAGTCCGTCTATATTGTAAACCTTATAAAGCTTGGAAGCCTTGCCACCAGTTTTAAAGGTTGTATAGCCGGACATTAATTCATTTTCAAAAAGTTCGAAATCCATATTTTCATCCTATAGTCTTATTAAAAATTATTCTACTAATAATAAGTTAAGACTCTACAATGTAATAGTCTACATTATAGAGTCTTATTTTTCAATTCGTAAAAATAGTAAAAAAAACAGAATTTTAATACCTTTTACTGTTAATAAATACTATAATACCGACGCTGCACCGCCGTACATACCTGCATCGTTACCTAAAGTAGCCAGCTTGAACTCTGTATTACGGCAAGCATGGAAAGCATATTCCTGGAAAAACTTCTTGGTAGTTGTAATCAGAATATCACCTGCTTTGGATACTCCACCACCAATAACGAATACCTCTGGATCAACAACACAGGCAACATTTGCAAGGGCATATCCAAGACGTCTTCCATGTTCCTCTATAAGATCAAGTGCCAGATCATCACCATTTTTAGCAGCATCAAAGATTTCCTTAGCTGAGATGTACTTAACCTCTCTAAGTCTCGATGGCTTATCTGTAGCCTGAAGTGCTCTATTTGCAAGCCTTACGATACCAGTAGCTGAAGCATATTGTTCAAGACATCCCTTCTTACCACAGTTGCAGGCATCCTGTTCATTCAGATCAATAGTCATATGACCTATCTCTCCACCAGCACCATTTACACCAGCAAGCATCTTACCATTAAGTATGATACCTCCACCAACGCCTGTTCCAAGTGTAACCATAACAACGTTATCATATTCCTTACCGCCACCTTGCCAATACTCACCAAGTGCAGCCATGTTCGCATCATTTCCAACCTTTACAGGAAGGCCTGTTAACTCGCTCAGCTCATTAGCAGCGTTGAAGATACCCCATCCAAGGTTAACACACTTAATTACTGTACCATCTTCTTTAACCGGTCCGGGAACGCCCATTCCAACACCCTTAACGTCTTCTTTAGTTATTTCTTTCTCTGTAAGTTTATTATCAATAGAAGCAGCTATATCAGACAGGATGTAAGCACCACCATCATCAGTTCTGGTTGTTATTTCCCATTTATCAAGGAGTTCGCCCTCAATTGAGAACAGCCCAATTTTAACCGTAGTACCTCCGATATCAACTCCAAATACATATTTTGCCATTTTAGTAACCCTCCATTTAGTTATTATTTAAGCCTTTTGTGACTCTGTTATACATTTCCTGAGCAGCATTATAACCCATCTTCTTCTGTCTATGGTTAACGGCTGCTGATTCAACGATGATAGCCAGATTTCTACCAGGTCTGATAGGAATAGAATGTGATACCACCTTCGTTCCCAGGAACTCTGCATAATTATCAGACAGACCAAGTCTATCATAATTAGCGTCCTTATCCCACTCTTCAAGCTTAATAACCAGGTCAATCTGCTGAGACAACTTAACACACTCAACACCGAACATGGTCTTAACATCTATGATTCCTATACCTCGAAGCTCGATAAAGTGGCGAGTAATCTCTGGGGACTGTCCTATCAGCTGTTCATCATTTATCTTCTTAATCTCAACAACATCATCAGCAACAAGTCTGTGACCACGCTTGATAAGCTCAAGTGCAGCCTCACTTTTACCTATACCGCTGTCTCCCATTATTAGAACACCTTCACCGAAAACGTCTACCAGAACGGCGTGAATAGATATTCTAGGGGCAAGTTCCTCATGCAGATAACGAACTGTCTCATGTACGAATCCAGAGGTCGTCGCACTACTTGTAAGAACTGGAATGCCATGCTTATCACCTTCTTCGATAATAAAATCATAAGGCTCTATATCTCTACAGAATACAAGACACGGAATCTGATGGCTGAATAGTTTATCGAATATGATAACATTTTCTTCTCTTGTATGCATATCAGCTATATAAGCATGCTCAACATTTCCACATATCTGTATTCTAGTATTATCGAAATGCTCAAAGAACCCCGCCAACTGAAGTGCCGGTCTGTTGATATCCGGATCAGTAATCATTATCTTATCCGTATCAATATTCGGCGTATGATTCTTCAGATTCATTTTCTTAATAAATTGGGTCAAAGTAATACTATATTCCTGTTGCATATTATCTCCTTCGTCTACATCCCAAAATGTTCAAAACTACATTTAACATAATATCAGAACTTAAGGTTTTTTTCACTACTAAATTATGAGGTTTGAGTGTATAATCTTATATTATGAGTACATTTGATATCGAAGAAGAACTGAATAAGCTGCCACATAAGCCCGGAGTGTACATCATGCACGACGAGAATGAAGCCATTCTCTATGTTGGTAAGGCTATAGACCTTCATAACAGAGTGCGTCAATACTTCAGGTCTGGTCATGGTCATAACAACTCGCCGAAGATTCTTAAAATGGTGAGTCAGATAGCCTATTTCGAATATATTATTACCGCTTCTGAAATGGAGGCTCTTATACTGGAGTGCAACCTTATAAAGGAACACCGTCCTAAGTATAACACTCTGATGACAGATGATAAGGGCTATCCATATATTAAGATTACTGTAAATGATACCTTCCCACGAATAATGATGAGTCACCGTATGACCAGGGATAAGGCGCTCTACTTCGGACCATTTACAGACAGAAAAGCAGTCCATGACACAATAATGCTGATAAAGAAGCTTTTCTCTATCCGTAATTGTAATAGAGACCTGGGGGATGGACCCTTTAATGATAGGCCTTGTCTATACCATCAGATAGGTCAATGCGATGCTCCGTGTGCCGGTCTCATATCTCCCGAGGACTACATGAAGAATGTAGAAAAAGCCGTAAGCTTCCTTAATGGTAATACCAAAGAAATCACAAATGAGCTTAAGGCTAAGATGACTGAATATGCGGAAGCAATGGAATTCGAAAAGGCTGCCGAAACTCGGGATCTGATAGACAGCATTAATAAAATATCCGAAAAACAGCGTGCTGAAAGCACTTCAAACGACGATAGAGATATTATCGCAATGGCCAGAAATGATAATGACGCTGTTGTATCAATCTTCTACATAAGAGAAGGAACACTGATAGGCAGAGATAATCATCATATGTCTATAGACAAGGATGATACCGAGTCGGAAATAATTACTGAATTCATAAAGCAGTATTATATGGGAACACCGTTTATTCCAAAGGAAATACTAACGGTTATTCCTATAAATGATGATGTCATAATCACCGAATATCTCTCGAACAGAAAAGGTCAGAAGGTTCATATACTCACACCTCAAAAGGGTGAAAAGAAGGGATTAATTAAGCTGGCTGAAGACAACGCGAGACTGGTTCTAAGCCAGGATCTGGAAAGAATAAAGAGACTGGAAAAGAGAACAATAGGCGCATGTCAGGACATAGCTGACATCATAGGTGTTGAAACTGTTTCACGTATGGAGGCATTTGATATTTCTAATATTTCGGGTTATCATAGTGTTGCTTCTATGGTGGTTTTCGAGAACGGAAAACCAAAGCGAAATGCATATAGGAAGTTTAGACTACAAACAGTCGAAGGGCCTGACGACTACGCTTCTATGAAGGAAGTTTTATCGAGAAGATATACCAATGAAAACCTTGGTACATTTCCAGATGTTATCATGATGGACGGCGGTAAAGGTCAGGTACATATAGCTGAAACTGTTATTGATAGTCTGGGACTAGATATTCCTGTGTGCGGAATGGTTAAGGATGACAATCATAGAACCAGAGGGTTATACTATAAAGATAAAGAAGTGGCTTTCCCAAAAGGAAGCGAAGCCATTCACATGATTACAGCTTTGCAGGACGAAACCCATCGTTTTGCTATTACATATCATAAGCAGCTTCGAAGTGAAGGACAAACGCACTCAATTCTGGATGATATAAAGGGAATCGGTCCTGCGAGACGCAAGGCACTCCTACTCCATTATAAGGATGTGGAAGCTATCAAAAATGCTTCTATCGACGAACTTGCCGCTGTAGATGGCATGAATCAAAAATCCGCCGAAGCAGTTTATAATTTCTTCAATTTTAAATAGGTTAAAGGTTAAAAGGGGTTAAATATGGCTAGATTTCTATTTCCAACTGAATACTATGACAGTACTTATAGCATTAATTTTGAAAAATACTATAAATTAGGCTATAGAGGTATAATCTTTGATATTGATAATACACTGGTGCCTCATAATGCTATGCATGACGAAAGGTCAAGGAAGCTCTTCAAGGATTTAAAAGAGCTGGGGTTCAAGGTATGCTTTGTATCAAATAATAAGGAACCAAGAGTAAAAGAATTTAATGAAGAGGTTGGAGGCCAGTATATCTATAAAGCAGGAAAGCCTAAAAAGGATGGCTTCCAAAAGGCTATGAATCTAATGAATACCACCAGAGAAAATACACTCTTTGTTGGAGATCAGCTCTTTACCGATATATGGGGAGCAAATAATGCAAAGCTTCACTCCATACTTGTAAAACAGGTAGCAAAGAAAGAAGAAATTCAAATAGTACTAAAAAGGCTTCTTGAAAAGCCTATCCTGCTACTCTATCTTATGAAGCATCCGCTTAAGCATAAATAAATATTTACCATAAAATAAAACCGGCAGGAGATTTCTCCTGCCGGTTTTCTCACCCTATAAATTCTAATTAAAGAATATCAGCTCTAAGTTTCTTAAGTACCTGGAAGGTCTTTGTTCTAAGCTCTTCTGCTTCAAACAACGAAAGCATTGTATCCATATCGAACTTAGCCTTCATAAGAGTATCAATCCAGTCATTTACATAGTCCTTAACATATTCAACATTCTCATCTGATTTATCCTTAAGGATTGTCTGAATATTGTTGATGTTATCAACTACTGAAGGTGTAGCCTGAGTATTCGAACCAGATGGTGTCTGTGAACCTTCATCTGAAAGCTCGATAACTTTTCCTGTCTTTGTAATGATAACCTTCTTGTTAGGTGTTGATTCAGGCTTAACACTTGTTCCGCCACCCTTCTTATCAAGAAGCTTCTCTGTCGCCTTGATCAGACATACAACAGAATACGTTGCCTCCTGTGGAGTCTGTTCTGCGTGACCCTTACCTTCATGCTGGTGCCACAGCCACTCTGACTTAAGAAGCATTTCTTCTATCTTAGAATCATCAAGAAGCTGTTTCAGATCATTATCGATTGTAGGAGCAGTTCCTCTACCGAAGAGACCACCTGACTTATTCTGTGAAGATTCGCCTTTTCTGTATCTAGCAGGAACGGCAATCTCATCATAAGTCTTAACAAGGAGCTTCTCAGCAACCTTTGGATCATAATCGCCATTGATAATAGCAATTCTGCCACCGTTAAGACCATTAATGATCATATCCTCAGCAGCCATGAATACCAGAGTCTTCTGACGATCATCAATCATCTGCTTTATCTCATAATTTGTCTTAGACTTCTCAAGGATAGCATTCTTACGAACCTTAAATGCCTTAATCTTCTCTTTAATACTGAAGAACATCTTGAGGAGTGATGGATTAGCATTTACATAGTCATTAATCCATGTAATCTCAACATACTGATGCTCAATCTTATTTGAAAGCTCATATACATTGTAGCCATCGAATACTACATTAAGTGTTGTATACAGCTTCTCAAGTATCTCATACTTCTCTTCCCAAGGGCGTCCTGTAACTTCAGAGTTAACAAGCTCTTTTATACCGCATTCATAAAATACAAGGTTGTACTCATAGAGACCTTCAAAGATATTTGTTTTACCTGTAAGCTGAGCTCCTGCTCCAAGAATCTGAAGATTCTTCTTCATATCAGGCTCATTCTCAATGTAAAGATAAACCTTCTTAACAAAAGCAGATACTTCGCTTATAAGTGTATCTATTCTCTTGTTGTAGAGCTCCTGCTTAGAAATAGCTGTAAGTACATTTCTACTAAGTACGCTTGTATCCTGAGTAGTATTGATATTTCTGATCAGCTCCTTGAAACTCTCATATACAGCCATGTTATCAATTGGGATATACTCTGCATTAAGTCCATAGAACTCAAATGCCTTATTGTAATCCTTGTTAGCAATGAAAGTATTGAAAAGACCTATAGAAAGCTGAGTCTTGTAATCATTTCCTACATGAGGATCCTCAACAACATAATCATAAAGAACTTCAAGGTTGCTTAGGTAAGCATCTGAATTAGCAAGAGATGTAGGAAGTCCCATATCCATTACTACATTGATAAGATCCAGGTAACCTAGAAGACCCTTATCAAAGTTCTTTGGTCTGTCATCATCCTCAAGTATCTGATAGCTTACATTTATAAGAAGTGGCGCTATTCTCTCACCGATGAGTCTCATAGCCTCTCCAAACTTCTCATTCTGATATAAATAGATAAGCCAGATACTGTATCTGTAAATACCTGTTGTATTTATAGGCGCATCAATATCAGAAGGATCGATATCACCGTAAACGAATTTGAAAAGTGGCTCTATCCACTCATCAATCTCATATCTCCCCTTCGCTTTGATGTTCTCATCAACAAACTCGCCTAACTCATACAGCTTAGTACATTGAGCTTTAACGTCATCATCAACGTTCATGCTCTTTAGATCGAAATTGCTATCCTTCAAGTAGTCGATTACTAAAGCATAGAAACCATCCTCGACCTGCTCATTCAGGAAACGAATGAGTAACCCCTTGTTATTAGAAGCTGCAATGGATAGGACATTATTATCACTGCCCGTTATGTTAGCTGGTAATGCCATACTCCAATCCTCCTCACTTTTGTAACTAAATTTTTCACAACATAAAAAGCAACTGTATTTAACAGTCGCTTTTATTGTACTTTAATTTAAAAATTGAGTCAACGTCATTTTGTCAGTTTTTCACCAAAATATTTGTTAATTTTGCACAAGTCCAGCCATTTTTAGGATAGCTATCGCATTTCGAGTGGTACATTTTCCATCTCTCATCTTGTAGTCAAACTTCAGCTCACCATTTTCGTAGTATTCTTCAAAGTGATAATTGTTCTCACTAAGGTCGCATAGTTCGAAATCATGAGTAGAAACAAGCACCATAGAGTTACCGGCTGATAACTTTTGTAGAGCTTCTGTTGCTCCAACTATTCTATCTGCAGAATTCGTTCCCTTAAATATCTCGTCTATTAAACAAATAGCCGGCACACTGGCATCTGAACTTATATATTCAGCCATTTCTTTTATTCTAAGGATTTCAGCATAGAAGGTGGATATTCCTCCTGCCACATCATCCATAACTCTCATAGAGGTAAATATTTTCATATATGGAACCTTGAAGCTCTCAGCGCAGACTCCTGCTCCAATGTATGAAAGAACCATATTAATGGCTACAGTTCGAAGATAGGTTGTTTTACCAGACATATTTGAACCGGTAATTATTGTTAGCTTATTATCTATAACAGCATCATTAGAAACTACTGACTCAGGATTAAGTAATGGATGATAAACCTTTGTCATATCAAGTTTCATAGTACCTGTTATCTCTGGCTCAGTAGTATCACGAACCATTGATAGAACCGCTATAGAGCCCAGTTCTTCTATATCAGAGATTATATCAGTGCATTCTTCAAAAACGCCTTCATTCTTAGCTGTCCACTTAGATGCTGCAAGCGCTATATAATAATCCCAGCCAAGGAAGCCAGCTAGAACCATATGGATAATAGGGTTAAAGGATATATTATTAAATGCACTTATTCGTCCCATACTACGAATAGCTGCAAGAATACCGTCTCTGCTAGTAGTTCTTTCATATATATCCTTAAGAAGTTCACTTCTAAACTCTGTTTCACTTATTAAGCTCAGCATTCTATGATAATCATTTGAAGCTATACCATACTTATATACAGGGGAAATGATACTATCCAGAATCCCCATTGGAAACCAGGTAATAACAAGGCCCAGTATAAATGCTATAAGTATTCTGGTTGGGCTCTGACCTCCCACAAGTACAAGTAATATAGCGGCAATATTAATAACAGGCACAAGTATCATTAGAGGATACATCCATACAGGAAGCTTCTTAACATCCTTTTCCGGAGTTTCTCTTTCTTCTTCTCCCAGTCTTTCCTTTTCCTTCTCTCTTTTCTCCAGGATTCTTTCAGAGGAAGCCTCAAAATTGACTAAGAAAGAAACCTTATCTGATAATTCCTGTACAGCCTCGTATCTCTTGGCTCTATCTTCCAACTTAACATTCCTGAGTGATAAAGTGCCTGCCAGCTTCTCTCTTCCAGCACTTGTATGAGCTATAGAAATCATCTGAAACAGAGATGCCCGACCCAGAAGATCCAGATCATGGGATAGATTATCATTTGCCTTTAGGTATTCTGAACCATCATCCTTGAATCTTCTCCACTCACCAGACTTACGCATCAAATATCTGCCAAGAACCTTGGACTTAGCTTTGATGCTGGATATATTCTCATTTATCAAACTATGATATCTAACTAATAACACGAATAAAATCGCGAAAATAACTCCTATAAGAATATATACCAAGCTATGATTGCTTATCCCTAAAGCAATAAGAATAAAAGCAACAAGAAAAACGATTAGCCTAAGACCAGCCACCTTGGAGTATTTGCTATCCAGCTTAATCAGTTCTTTCTCTATATCATTCTTTTCTGTAAGTAAGTTATCATTCATTGTCTCTACCTCTCTAACGCCATTATAGATTACCATAATAGAAAAATCGATTCAAGCAAACAAACGATAATAATTGTTATATTTGAACCATAACTAATAATTGATTTTTAGGAATTAATCCATTAAAATATACTCTAATGGGTGTAGTACTACACATATTATGTTTAGAAAGGTGGAATTAATTATGGCAAGACGTAGTTTATTAGGTGGACTTCTTACAGTAGGTGCTGCTGCAGCCGCAGTTGCTGGTGTTGCATATCTCTTCAAGGAGGAAATCCGAGAGACAAAGACATATAAGGATCTCAACGAGAAATATGATGTTGACAAGAAGATCAAAGATTATTCTGAAAAAGCTAAGGAAACAGCCTATGATTTAAAGGATAAAGCTAAGGAAGCAGCTAAGGATATTAAGTCTCAGGTTGAAGAATGGAAGGCATCACAGGAAGATGATATCTTCGAGGATGATGAAATAATCATCGATGGTGACTTCTCAGAGGATAGAGATTATGTATCTATCAAGGATGCTGCCGAAGATGTTAAGGAAGAAGTTAAGGATGCTGCCCTTGACGTAAAGGAAGCTGCCGAAGAAGCAAAAGATGATGTCAAGGACGCCGTTGAAGAAATCAAAGATAACATTGATGATGCTAAGGAAGACTAATAGTTATCTATTTTAATAATAAGAAAAGTCAGGGTCAAAGCCCTGACTTTTTTAGTCTCTCTTAAAGATATCTATATGAGATATATAAGCATTAATTATAAAGTTCGCTGTAGTATATACTCCATCCTCTTTCTTGTCCAGTCTGTTTTTCATCTCATAATCTAGTACACGGATCAGTTTAACCTTGCTTCCCGATATCCCCTTCTTATTAATACCAAAGACAAACTGTGGTTTAATAAGTCCAAGAATCATATACAGAAAACAGAGCGCTATCAGACCGCCTAAAACTATCTTCCCATTTTCAATAATAAATATTCTCAATTTAGGATATTTAAGCTCATTTATGAAAATAGGACTTACTGCATTTTTAAAGGTATCATCTCCTCTTTTAAATGCATCAGCATAGTTTTTCTCAATATATTGACTCCTAATCTCATCCTGCTCCAGTCCGGCATATATATCAACCTTTTCACCATTACTTAGCTTTTTATAGGTTTCATCTGTCAGGATAAACATCTGAAGCTTACCGCCAGAGTACATGTAATAATAAGATCCAAGCTTACCCTCTTCTCCTTTTTCATTAAAGCCAGCAGGCTTCAGATCATCCTGACATGTATAGGATATATTTACTACCCCTTCTCTATATAACAGACCAACATCTGATATATTATTAATTGCATGAAAGGAATATGTCTCTAACAGACTGAGCTGAAGCAACATAAATAATGCCAGAAAAAGAATAATAATTATAGGAATCATCATAGCTATAAGATTTCTACGCAGTAATTTACTGAACATTTAGTCTCATATCCTTTATTTTGCAACTATATTAACAATCTTACCCGGAACATAGATTTCCTTGATTATCTGCTTTCCATCAAGTCTATTACCAAGAGCCTCCTTAGCAGCCTTGAAGATATCTTCCTTGCCAGCATCAGCCGGAACATTTATTGTAAGTCTTGTCTTACCGGAAACCTGAACAGGAAGTGTTATTTCATCAGTTACAAGGTACTTCTCATCAAATGTAGGCCACTCTTCGTCGAATACAGAAGCTGTACCTCCAAGCATTTCCCAAAGCTCTTCAGCAACATGTGGAGCAAATGGAGCAAGAAGCTTAACTGCTGTTCTAAGTGTTTCCTTATCAACTCCAGCATCCTTAGTAAGCTCAACAAACTTGTTGTTGTACTCCATAAATGCAGAGATAACTGTATTCAGGTTGAAGCTCTCTAGTCTCTCAGTAACTGCCTTAGCCAGACCATTTCTAAGTCTAATAGTTTCATCAGTTTCTGCAGCATCCTTCTCTAGATTATCTACAACTACATTGTAAAATCTCTTGATGAATCTATATATACCGTCTATTCCCGCATCATCCCAGATAGCATCTGCTTCTGGTGGTCCAACGAACAGCTCATATAGTCTCAGTGTATCGCAACCATAATCGCGAACTATATCATCAGGGGATACAATATTTCCAAGGGATTTACTCATCTTGGTTGGCTTACCTGTTTCTCTATCACGACCACAAATCATACCTTGATTGAACAGTTTCTGGAATGGTTCATCGAATCCGACTACTCCGATATCATAGAGGAACTTAGTCCAGAATCTGGAATAAAGCAGGTGAAGAACCGCATGCTCTACACCACCGATATACATATCTACAGGAAGATACTTATCAGCCTTCTCCTTTGAAACCAGTTCCTTGTCATTATGAACATCTACGTATCTAAGGAAATACCATGAAGAACCTGCCCACTGAGGCATAGTATTTGTTTCTCTCTTAGCAGGGCCACCACACTGAGGACAAGTACAATTAACCCACTCATCTATTGCAGCAAGTGGTGATTCACCTGTTCCTGTAGGCTCATACTTCTCTACCTCTGGAAGTGTAAGTGGAAGCTCTTCCTCTGGAACTGCAACACATCCGCACTTCTCACAATGTACGATAGGGATTGGCTCACCCCAGTATCTCTGACGTGAGAATACCCAGTCACGTAGCTTATAGTTTGTTGTAGCCTTACCATAGCCCTTTTCTTCTATAATCTTTGGAGCTTCCTTCTTAAGAACAGCTGACTCCATTCCGTTCCATTCACCAGAATTTACCATGATACCTGAAGCGGCTGTATACGCTTCTGTCATTTCATTTCCATCCTGAACATCGTCAAGTGTTGGAGCAATAACCTGAATGATAGGAAGATCAAACTTCTTAGCAAACTCAAAGTCTCTATCATCATGAGCAGGTACACACATGATAGCTCCTGTACCATAATCAGCAAGTACATAGTCTGAAAGCCAGATAGGGGTCTTGGCACCATTAAGTGGATTGATGGCGTAGCAACCTGTGAAGACACCAGTCTTCTCCTTATCTGCCATACGGTCGATAGATGACTTAAGTGATGTCTGATAGATATAAT
>CAMKQB010000040.1 GCA_946414825.1 uncultured Lachnospiraceae bacterium | reverse complement strand
TAAGGTCACTTATTGTTCCAAGATTGTTACCAGCAAAACCTCCAACCATACATGTATAGATAACTTCACCATCGATCTTTTCAAGTCCATTTACTACGTGTCTGTTAAGTGTGATATTCTCAATAGTTCCAAGATTCTCTGCAAAAAGACCAAGTGGCATCTTGCCCGCTCTCGCTGCTCTTGAACCGGTTGAATCTATTACTTCTGGATCAATAAGTCCCTGTGTATTAGAGAAATTGTTATCCTTACATGATTTCCTGATATCATCTCCATAGACACCATAGGCTATATTTCCAGTTATGGTAATCTTGAGATCACTAATAACAAAGCTCTTCTCCTGACCACCGTACTTATGTTCCTGAGTAAGCTTGTCATTTTTATCAAGTTTTCTAAAACCCGGGAAGGAATACTCTGCTGTATCCGCTCCCTCTACACCATAATTAGTACCCTTAAGATCTAGTCCAGCTACCGTTCTATCGATATTATCAAAGCTAACATCACATGAATTTACAAAATAATTAATACTACTTTCTGTACCCTTACCGACAAAATCTTTCCAACTAAGGTCATTCATCACCTTATATACATTCTTTTTATCTGGATTAGTTTTGTAATCGGTCTCATAACGAATGTTATAGAAGTGACGCATATTTTCTATTTCATATACATTTTCACCTGAAGCTTCCTTTGTACATGAGGCAAATGCAGTACATTCTCCTTTCGGAACTGAAAGTGTCTTATGAAGTACATTTTCATCATCACTGTAACTATTCACTGGTTCTGATTCAGCTACAGGAGCGCCAATGCTATCATATTCAACCTTCTTCACGTCAGCATATATATAGTTAACTTCATTGGATAGGCCAAATCTATAGAAACTATATGTATTTCTGAAAGCCTCTTCATCAATGAAAGAATCTATCTGTTCTGTATTATTCGATGTACCATCTTTGAAATAAATAGACTGGCTATATGCAAGAGTTTGTGCCTGAACGTCAGCAGCATCAAGAACTAAGTATATATCGCTATTTGTTCCCTCTGAACCCACGGCAAAAACAGGAACTCTGAACTGTTCTGCAGCCTCAGCATTTTTAGCATAAGCACCACTTCCTTTAGGGAAAAGAGCATCTACTACAACTGGATTCTCAGTTGCTGATTTCAGGCCATCCTTCATTGTTCCAGCAAATATAATATCGTCATAGTTTACTGTGAATGACATTACAACATTGTCACCATTTTTTCCACCATCATAGATATTGAAGCTCAGAACATCTCCACTCTTCAGCTCTCCGTTATTATCTTCAACTACAAGACTATATAACTCATTGCTTTCGATTTTCAGTCTAAGATCAGTTTCAACAGTTCCGCGTCCTCTAACCTTGTATGTAAGATTATCAACACTAAAATATCCAAGCATGTTATCTTCACGCACTTGAAGAATACGATTCATAACACTAACTGATTTTTTATCTCCCGATACACTTCCATCACCATACACCAAAGAATCAGCACAGTCAGAATAACTCACAGAGAACACCTGACCTGCATCAGGTGAAAACTCTATAATAATAGCGCCGTTTAGTATACTCTTATCTGAAATATATGGTGTGATAAGATCAAAGAGAATTCTAGTATCTTCATTATCTCCTAATTCTTTATTTAGATACTTAGTATAATCATTAGCATCAGCATGAAGCTTAACTATCTTACCAGGATGCTTGTTCTTATTTGTATTAATCCATATAGTTTCTTCATTATAAGTTTTCTCAGTATTTCCATCCATTTTATAAACGATGCTATTAAAATTAGGAATCAGATATACCGCCTTATAATCGCCTTCGTTTTCTGAATTCATAAGAGGTCTGGCAACTTTTCTTCTTAAAGCACCACTGGAATCCAGCTCAGTCAACTGATTTTGGGCAGCATAAAAGATATCCTCCGCACACGCTTCCTCATGTCTAAACTGAGACCAATCCTGCCAGCCCAGTCCAGCAAAAAGTGTTGCGCCGAGTAAGATAGACATCAGAAGAAGAACAACTATAAGTTCAACCAATGTAAAACCAGCGTTATTTTTTTGTAAAGATATTCTGTTTTTACAATTAATTTTCATGATGATTATCTAACCTCTTATAATTAAGCCTTGATTCCATTCCATTTCTACCATTTTCATATACACATATTTCCAACTTTGTTGCATCTGATACAGATGGTTCAGGTTGGAAAGTAGCAGGTGTTGCTGTATCTAAGTACACAGTTTGTTTATTGGTAATATAACTCTGAATATCAGCACTACAATTACCTACTCTACTATTACTAATATTGAATAATGAGTTATATCCATTACCACCCTTATGGTTATGAAGTAAACAAGCTACGTGATTTGTAATATAAATGTCTTTTGAGAGATCCCAATTTGAAACTGTTTCTTTTAACGAATCAATAGTATAACTCGTACAATTTTCAAAAATGTTAGTAAATTTAAGTACTTTTGAAATATTAAATCCATCATCAAATTTCATAGATGTGAGAGATGTACAGCTATCAAACATATACGACATATCCAACTTTTGATTCTGCATATCATCTGATGTAACTTTAATTCTCACCGTTGTAAGAGATGTACATCCTTTGAACATCTCTGACATATTTGTTAATTTAGGTATATTCCATGCTGTATAATTAAATTCTGTCAGATTAGTACAGCCTTTAAACATATACTGCATAGTCGTAACTTCATCCATTGTTTGAGAACCCATATTGATAGATGTTATTCCTGTATTCTCGAGCATAGAGCTCATATTTTGAACTTTAGGAATAATCCAGCCTGTCATATTAAATGATGCAAGTTTCGCTGATCCTTTAAACATTTTCTGCATAGATGTAACTTTACTCATATCACATCCATCCAACTCTATCGATGTAAGTTTAGAGTTTTCAAACATACTAGCAGCATTTATGAGTCCTGACATATTCCATCCATTAGCATGAAGATCAAACTTTGTATTAGAACCACAACCAGTAAACATGTTTTGAATATTTGTAACTTTACCCATGTCACAATTTACAAGATATATATCCTCTGCAGGAACATTCATAAATAAGTTAGATGCATTGGTTATATTAGGTATTTCCCAACCTGTAAGTTCAATAGTCTTAAGCTCAGGACAATAACCAAATAGAGTACTTAAATTAGATATGCTATTTGCAGTCATCTTACAATTCTTAAAGCTGACATATGAAACGCTTGAGTTATAAACTACTTTATCTGTTCCTACTCCACCAAATAAGTATTGAACATTCTTAAGAGCAGGCATTTGTTTAGGGGAACCATCTACATTAGAAAAATCTATAGAAGTAAAAGAGGTACCCATAAGCATCTTGGTCATATCTTCAACGTTGCTATAGTCATATCCCCTAAGGAAACTTGCATCCAACAATGACTCACAACGATAGAACATATTAGCCATTGTAGTTACTCGGCTTGTATCTATATCCTCTAAGCCTTCAATTTCTGTAATAGCCCAACACTGATCAAATGTCTTTTTACAATTCGTAGGCCTTAAAGGTGTGCTTGTTTTTAGATTAAGGTAAGTTAATTCTCTTTGGTGCTGGAACATCTGTTCCATGTTTACTACCGAGCCAAGGTCTGCCCCTTCCAATGAAATATATTCAATAGAGTTATATACAGTCTCTTCAGCAGATCCCTGGAACATATTTTTGGCATTAGTTGCTCTTGAGAAGATTGCTCCTGAAAGATCTACGGTTTTAAGATTTGGACAACTTTGGAACATTGCCTCTAAGCTAGTAACACTCTCAGCATTCCAGTTTCTACCACTGAACGATGTTAAGGCTGTTTTATTATACGTATAATTAGTAACACTAGTAAGGCTTGGTGAATTTAGATTATCAAACTTAATGCTCGATATATTACCACAGCCTTTTAACCATTCTGCCATAGATGTAACTTTCGCCATATCAACACCACTAAAGTCAATCTCGGTGAAGGCATCATTTTTACATCCCTCGAACATATTTGCAATTGTTGTAACTTTAGATAAATCCCAAGATCTAAATACCACTGAGTTAGATGTCAGATTATAGCAGTTTCTGAACATTTGTTTTGTGCTTGTGCAGTTAGAATAGTTCCAATCTTCAAGTCCTGAACCAGCAAAATTGCAATTTGTACAGCCATTGAATAACTGATATAAGCCACCATCAACTTCTGGGCTGGCATCGTCTGAGAACCAATATACATTATAGTTACCATTATCAGCAGGTACCGAATAAGCAAATGTAGGAACAGGATAATCGTCATCTTTACCATCCCATACAATCGCAAATCTATGGATACCATTTTTTCCTGAAAAGACAGCATAATGATTTCCAGAACTTAATCTTCCACTATTAACGCCAATCTCGCCTTTTATAGCGCCATTATCTTCACTGGTATATAAATCAAAAATACCTGCATTGGTTAAGGCTTCTACGGAAGCAGCATAATCTGCTCTTTGGAAACTAACTATTTTTGTCTTGTTATCATTGCTAAGTTTAGATATAACATTCTGAATAGGATAATTCGTCGAATCTCCTGATGCTCCTTTAATTAATGTCTGAGACGCATCTTTGGTAACAGCATAAAGATTCAGTTCCAGAACCGGATTTCTCATCAAATAATCTTTAATAGCAACTATATTATCGTTATAGAAAAGAAGTTCATCACTATCTTTTGCTAACGCGAAACCAACAAATCTAAATCCATCTTCTTTAACTCTAATTTTATTAGCTTCATATGTACCAAAAGTATCAACATCCGCTTCCACTCCTAGCAACTCATTACGAGATACCTCAAGAGAAAGCTTCGCAAGGCTTGAAGGTCCAAATTCAGTGTGATCATCAGCTATGAGATTGACCTTCTTACCATCTATCATAATTCCGGTAAATACAGGATTATCCTCTTTAGCATCAAATACTTTTTCCCATACTTCATCTATATCGATATACTCATACACTTGATTATCTAAAGGAGCTTGTTGCATCTGATACTTATTGCCATTTGCTAAAGGTGTTGGATAAGTATAAGCCCATCCAACATTGTAGAAAGATGTCGGAGTATTCAGTTTTCCTGCCAAGCTTCCATAATCATCACTAAGACCATTGATATCGCGATCTCTGATTCCACCTAATGTAGCATCGTAATTACCATAGTCATATTTATTTGCATATGTATTAAATGTGACTTCAACCTGATTAGAAAAGTCTGGTTTAAAATTCAAAGTCTGTGTATTAAATGCTTTGAAAATAGCAGTCTTTGTTGTAACTTCCTTATCAGTAGTTGCATAAAATGCAGTGACATTATTATTAAATATCTCTTCAAGAAGAGAATTATCATTTTCTCCGTCCCATGAAAGCGTACCTTTTTCTTCCGCACTAGTGCTCCAGAAAAAGTTCTTGAAACCATCTTCAACATCAATGATGAAGCTGTTATTATCCTCAGCTGTTATCACACTATCTTCAGTAAGACTTGAACACTGACTTGTTTCAGGATTTGTATTGGCATTTTTTTCAAATACAACTTTAAAGGATTTTCTTTCGCTTACATCGCCGTTATTATCCTTCAATACAACACCATGCTCAAATTTCGCACTATTTAGATAGAATGTAACCTCCTTTTTTACAGTTCCGCCGCTTTCTCCATCTTTCCAAGATTCAGTTCTATCAGCAACATATACCTTGTCATCTCCATGAGGCCACATATAAACAATGTTTTTAGTATTGCTATCTCTAACGAGCCCTTTTTCTGATAATGCGTATTCTGCATCAGACAGATCGTCATACAGTTCCCAATCTTTTCCATCATAAAATACATACTTGATGGAATCATCTGGATTCGTTGGATCTGCAATTCCTGTTTCATATAACGCATATTCGATAGTATATGCGCCAATATTTGAAGAAACAGCTTCGGCTAGTGTAACTCCCTCTGGATTAGTGTAATCAATCAATTGGTTCTTAGTCCATATAGTGAACTTAGTACCCTCTGGATTTACATCTGCAGAAGCCGCAGCTGCATATCTCTGAGCCTGTGTAAGATTTGTAGAAGGATCATTGTACCTATCCGAAAGCACAGCCTGAGATGCTTTTAAGCATTCTTCAGCTGTAGCTATATATTTCTTCTTCTTTGCATGGTCTGTATAGCCAAGGAGTGCTGGTACTATTGCAGCCGCTAAAATAGCAAGTATTACTAACACGACAATAAGCTCCACTAGTGTGAATCCTTTTTCAGAATTCCTCTTGGAGCTCTTAGCACAAACTATTCTGTTAATATCCTTGTCAACCATCCCTACATTCTTGAATCTGACCATAAGCATTTCCTCCTTATGTCGGACCTTTATCGTAGGTAATCTCACCCTTAAAACTATTGAAATTTTACCATATATAAGGATTTTACGCAATCTTTACGACATTATGTTCACAAGTTGTTCATAGATGTAAAAATGCCGCAACACAAGAATTTTACTTGCATTGCGGTCATTTTCATTTCATCTTGCCGATTCTTATGCCTCTTCTCTTAGTCCAGACCATACCTGTAACGATAATTAGAAGCATTATCAGTAGTCCACCAACACCAAACCAGACTCCAGTTGGAATCTCAGTTTTGTAAGTGTTTGTAAACTCAAGTCTTGAATCATCAGACATTGTAACAGTTTTATTATCTGTACCTTCTGGCGTTCCACCATTAAAAACCAGCGAAGGTGTGTATCCATCTGCATCTTCTGAAATAGTTACATTAGTCCCCTTCGGTACCATTATGATAGCTTCGTCGCCATCTCCAAGTTTAAACTGTCCACCATTTCCAGATAGTTTCTGAGTCTGAACAACACCATTCAGAGTCCAATCATAGGTTTTGCTAGTATTATTAGTTCTAAACGTAAAGTCAAACTCCTTAGTCCTGTCGCCCATATTTCCAGCAATTTTCTTAGTCACAGTAAGAGCAACAACATTCGGATCTTTCTTGGTATTAGGTACAGTCAGCGTGAAGACATAACTATCATCTGTTTCCACAAGGTTGCCTTCACCTGAGCCACTAATAATCGTTGGTATACCTAGTGGCGATAACCTGAAAATAATATCTTCACTTAGCTGGTTATAATTAAGAGGCGCCTGTGTCTCTGTCAGATAGAGTACGCAGCCATCAACGCCTGGATCTATTGACCTTCCACTGTTACCTCCGCATATATCAACCTCACCTGACATTGTAACCATGTCCTCAAAACCTGGCATAGGATCCTTGCCCTTCACATTTCCATTTATAGTAGTAAATACCTGCTTATAAAGGGCAAAATGCGCTCCTCCGAGCCTGTTCGAAGGTTTTCCATTTTCCTCTTTAACAAGCTTAAAGTTAAATGGTTTATTATGAACATCTATAAAGGCGTCTATTCCATTTACACCAGGAGATGAAGATACCCATTTCGTTTCTTCAGTATCAGTTGATCCCCATTCTGTAGATCCGTCTTTTTTATATAGAGATACATTACCCTGATCATCAACTTTAAATGTAAGCATCTTACGAAGTCCTACATAACCTTCTGGCGCAGAATCCTGGCCAAGAGTATACAGTTCATTCCTCTTAAATTCGTAGATTATAGCTACCTTTCCTTCGGAATCCGAAGTATAGCTTCCTACTGTCTTTCCAGAACTATCTTTGAGGCTAAATGTACCACCAGAAAGCGGCTCTGTACTATCCCACTTGAATAGTCTGATAGCAATACCACCTTTTCTTGTATTGTTAATGGTATCTGTCTGTGTAGTTCCATCAAATGTACCTTGCTCGTATGAGACTAGGTAATCAAACTCCTTTTCTCTTGGCTGTCCCTCAGGAGTAGCACTCTCTGTTCTCTCCGCCTTAAGGCTTATCGTATCTCCAGCTTTTAATGGTGAGAAGCTAAGTTCATCTTCATTTGTAACCGAACCATCTTCAGAACATTTAGGAGTTCCAGAATTAATCTTTATCTCCTTCGCTTCATATCCAGTGAAATCCCAGCGTGCAGTACCATTAGGTTTCTTCTTCAGGGAAGTCCAGAAATAGTAGGTAGATACAGCCGGCGACTCAATCTTCTTAAGTGATCCCGGCAGATATTCTCCATCTACATATATTCCGACATATATAGGATCGTGAGAATCTGTAATATCCAGATCGCTCCACTTTTTCTTAACAGTATAACCAAAGCCCTTTTGGTTTTTAACCGTCATTATGGCATTTTCTGTGGATATTATCTTTCCGACCTCTTCATGCTCTTCGTCATATACGTAATACGACGGAATCTGTTCCACTTCACCCGCTTCATTTATTCTAGTACCAAGTTCTCTCTTATAATCCAGTACACCATAACCTGGTTTTACTTCCTCTGTAACCTTGAATACTGAACCTATTGGAAGTCCTGGAACACATACTGTATATCCCACAGGAATATTAGATATCGCACCAAATGGCGAAGTTTTGAATTCTATATCTTCAATAGCAAGCCCTGCTACTTTCCCATTTTTTACACTTTGGATATTTTCCTGATTATACTCCATCCCCGTATCAACAAAGCCACCCTGAGACTCGTCAAATCTACAAATTTTCTCAGCAGGCTTAGGCGATAGAACGTAGTACTTATACATATTTGCCAGTGGTATCTCATCTTCTGAAACTTCAACCGGCGATAGTCTAAGTCTGAAATCAAACTTAGCTCCATCCTCATCTTCTATCTCTTCACCCTTATCATCAACAAGAACCTTTCTAAACTTAAGACTCTTAACTATATCGCCTCGGGTATGATTATCAAATGTCACCGACGGAGCCGTGCCAGCCTCAGCCAACACAGAAGAATAGCTAACCAGCCCTTTAGTCTCCGATTTATGATCCTCGTCAGGTTCCTCATTATTGATCAGAACCTTATCATACACGCTGCTATCTACAGCGCACTCAACTATCCTATACTGATAAATTTTCTCAGGGAATAATATTTCCGTATTCTTAGTCGGATTTATAAAATATACATTCTTATATGCCTCTTCATCGGTAAATCCAGGCGGGCGGTAGAAACTGTTAAACTTAACAGGTTCTCCATCACTCTGATAGCTAACACCAACCTGACTGTTATTATCGAGAAGCTTCTCCTCACCATGTGTTCCATCTTCTTTAATAGGTGTATAATAAATCTGGAAAGGATACTCCAGGAAATCTTTATCCAGAAGATCCTGACCTTCTCCATCTATTTTCTTATTAAGAACGACACTTCCTGGTGTAACAGAAGCAAGGTTGAACTTCATCTTCAGGTTTGATGCTCCGCCACCTCGTTCCATATAGAAGGCCTTCATCTTGTGTCTTGAATAATCCTTGAAGGTATAGAAGGTATACTGTCCTTGTTTTTTCTGTTCAAATATTTCATCTAGTTCATCATCTGCTTCAGTTTCACTCATTCCTCTAGATAAATAATTAGCTTTAAATATATCTCTAAGTGTAGTATTTATTCCCTCTTTATTCGGAGTATTGTCTTTATCCATATGAACTTCGCCAGTTCGGAAATTAACAGTTCCGCCAAGCGCAGAATGTATACCTCCGAGATCTAAGACAAGCTCATCATCTACGTAAAGCCAGAAATCATCATCTCCCTTGAATTCGAAGATGATATCATGCCCCCAGGAATCAAAACCACTGACAGTCTGGACGAACTCTGCCTCAAGTTCCATACCAAAATAGCAATTAATCAATGGTGTTGCTCCAGCTGGTGCTTCTTTACCAGTATAACCAGCAGAGTATAGTTTTTCATATTTTCTTGGTTCCGTATCTGGCATTAAACCAGCTGATGAACTTGGTCTGGCATCTGTATTATATAGATACTCCGGATTTTCCTCGGAATAATTTCCTGCAGAAATAGTATTGTATGGAAAAAACTGTCCATGTTTAAGAGTTGTTTTGCCACCAAGATTATTTGCAGTACCTAGTTCACGATACACAGTAAAATTACCATCGTTAGTTTCTGCAAGAGTAGCAAAGTTTTGAGTACTATCAAACTCAAAATATCCACTAGAATTATACTCATTTTCAAGGAACAGATGATTTACCGTCTCAGCATCTTCATATAGACCACCGAGATTTTTATTTGTATCTTTGGCTATAGGATATCCATTAGCTTCAAGTTTATTTGAAAGAAGACCTTGTTGGGCATTTCCAGCATTAAATGTTATGTTAGTTATATACTGTCTTTGTTCAGTTGATCCATCTCCAGTTCCTTTTTCATTACCATAGAAATCCTTCATTTTGATAGTAATACCATGAAGAGTGTTATCTACCGTATCAACCTCATGGAGCTTATCACTTTGATTTAGTTCCTCTGGTTTTGCAAAGTAAAATGGTATAGCAGATGATTCCGAACATGGAACCAACTGGTACTTATCAGTTTCACCTGGTATAGGCTCAGCCTTGAGTCCTACATAGGCATATTTATGACTATCCCATGCAGTTATCTCACTATAATATGCTCCTTTTCTACGTCTAGGAATATGTATACCTAATTTACCGCTTGAAAGCACCTGATTAGGAATAATCTGAGGAGCTATAAACTTCTGAGAATAAGGATTATATAGTTCATAATAATTATTTGGTTCTTTTGTAACCTTGTCGTAGTACTCTGTGAATTTCCACTCAAGAGAACCCGAACCATCTCCAACCCAAAGGATCTTACCACCGCTTGCGTAGCAAGGATAAAGAGTACCATTATAGTCTACTGCATATATATCATATTTCTTAGTGGTTTCATTCCAAATTCTCGTATAAATGATAATAGTATCACCATTCTCTACTTCGGAGATACTCACTCTATCAGCAGAATAAGAAATAAGATCACTATTAGTTAAAGTTGCAAAGTCAACCAGACTAAGCCAAGAAAGAGGTGACGCTGTAGACGAGAGACCAAACGAATAAGTTGTATTTGTTCCATCGTCTTCGATATTAAAGGTTACATATTTTCCACCTGTAGATAGACTCACTCTATCATTATTATCTTCAGTTAATTCAAAGACTGTCGCTGCCGCCTCCAACTCAACAAGCGTCAAGTCGTCTCCTGAAACAGCCAGGTATACAGTGCCTTCCGCTGTTACAGCAGAAAGCTTATATTTATTTCCTTCGACCCTATGGAACTGCCACTTTGTGACTTCACTCTTCTCATCCACGTAAAGGGTACGTCCATTCTTGTTACTTGTCTTTCTAGTTATAAGCTGAATCAAAGCATGAACATTATCATCCCCTGCCATGAGGGCAAATCCATGAGTTCCGCTTGTATAATTCATAAGTCCGTATGATTTACCATCATAATCGTTAGCCGTAGCTGGTGGTTTCACAGTACTGTTCCTATTTATTATTTCATACACACTGAATCCAGTAGCTTCAAAGGAAAGCTCACCATCTATCACGTCGTAGTCTTCTACTACTTCTACTTCTTCACCATCATCATCCTTTAAGTGCAGGATAATCAGCTCGTCATTCTCCAAGAATCTTTCGTCATTAATTGTAACCTTTATTGGATGCTCTTCATTTGGCTGATACTCTTCATTTCCTTCCTTGATGGAAATGTCAAACGCTGCCACCATCGTACCCTCAGTTGCATCGAGTTCCGTTGCAGCATCCATCACGCTAGCCACATCAGCTTCCTGTTCAAGGGTAACATCTTTAGCTTCTGCCTCCGCTCCTACTGGCATCAAACCTTCTAGAGTAATGTCGCTATCCTCCACCTCGACCTGAAGAGAATTCCATTTTAAATTCTCATTACTCTGTGCAACCGAAAGAACACTATCCGTTTCTGTCGATGTAACTACATCCTTTGTATAAGCATAAGAAGAAGACCCCGAGGTTCCGTCTCCGAGCACAGTCATAGAAGGTACAGCCGCAGTTAGTATAAGCATTGCAGCTGTAAGTCCGCTTACTATTTTATTTTTGAGTAAACGCCTCACTACTAATCTCTTCTCTCCCTAATCTTTATATAAGTCACACTTATCATTCCAAGCATAGAAACTAAAATAAGCAGGACTACAAAACTTCCCGAAAATCCATCTCCAGTCTTAGCCGAATCTGCCTTTGGCTTATCTGACTTTTCGCCCTTCTTTACTTCCGTCTCCCTAGGTGCAGGTTCTTCCTTACTTTCCTCCGTCGTCGCTTCAGTGGTCACCTCTTCAGCTATATATTCATTCTGAAATGCGATTTCCGAAGGCTTCTCCCCACTATCTGCATAACTCGCAGCAACTGAGTAGATTAATTGCTTATTGTCATCAGTTGTAACAAATACCTGCACATTATATTTTGAGCCATCATACTTCACCCTATCCTGAGTGCCCTCCACTTGATAGAGGAGATACTCATAGGTTCCTGGCTCAGTAATAGTCATTTTGAAAATGCCTTCTCCAGATTCATCAACCGTCAGTCTATCCTCATCCGGAACTGGTGTAGTTGCATCCTTAGGCTCTATTACTATCTCGTAATTTGCGGTATCAAGTCCCTCTACATCCAGGCACTTGAAATGCACCTCCGCCTCAAGCGGTGTATACTTAAAAGCTGCAAAAGAAGCCTTACCTCCCAGAAACACCCCCAGCAGACAAAGCAGTACAGCAAGTATCATTTTATTCAGTTTTGTCCTCAAACAAAATGTCATATCATTTAGCCTTATCATATATATAACAAAACACAAGTAGTCTCTTATCAGTTAATGGTTCCGCACACGTTGAGAGAACCACTATACGTTCTCCCTTAGGAACAGACGAATTGAGAGCCGACGCATCCTGCTCTATTATTTTCATTGCTTCTTCGTAAGACATAGGATCAAGAGTTTTATCGCCATATGCATCCACTTGCATCGATGCAAATATTCCTAAATCATATTCTTTTATTTTGTCGCGGTCAACCAGAAGCTTGCCACGATTATGCTTTTCCAGATATTCCTTATCGAGAAATGCATCTAGCGATCCAAACATTTTTCCATACTCCATATGGTGACCATACAAAATAGAATAATCATCTGTGAAATCAGGTGCATTTCTACTATCCAAAAATATGCTTCCAGACAAAGAATATTCACCATACGGATTCGTATTCAGATACACGCTATTGTTTTCTCCCTGCATAACTGGATAATCAATATTTGTATCCTCCACAGCGAGCCAAGCCACCATATCCTCTGTTATCGGAGAATCCGAAGGAACCCCTTCTGCCGTCGGCTTATACTTTAGATAGCTGTCATCGGAAGCTTTATTATAGACATACCAAGCATCGTATAATCCATACAGCACTACAAGAAGTGCCACGATGAATAGGGCGAACATACATTTCTCATATATGATATTCATCCATATCCAGAAGCGCCTCATATATTATTACTCCTCATATTTTCTTCTGGAACGAATCCCAAAGAATATAACTCCAGCAACTATAAATATCGCTGCTACAACTAGTCCGACAATTGATAGGAGGACTCCTGTTGGAACAACACCTCGCCTAGTATTGGTGAAACCAGTATAGATCACAGAACCATCTGTTGTTATGGTGTCCGAAGTTTTTCCAGTCAAAGCGTCATTACCACCAACGCCATCTATATTGAACGGAGAATCCTCAGCGGATATTCCTTCAGTGCTTGTGTAATCCTCCTCGTCCTCAGTTATCTCATAGGACATTCCAACGGTAAGTCCATTAACAGTTATATACTGTCCATCCTGAAGATAAAAGTCAGCAGTAACCGAACCATTTGAATCTGCCGTAAGGGAAGTGGCATTTGTCGCTCCACCTGCAGGAATACAGGTCGTTGCATCATTTGGCTTTTCTGAAATACTTGTATCTGCAGCACTCACATCCACATTAAATACGGTTCCAGCTAAAGCCCCCTCTATAGTTAATGTATATTTAAAATACTTATCCAGGGAACCTTGATTTCCATTTACCTCTTTACCCAAAATAAGAGTTGATGGATCAATAGTATTCTGGAATCCCGTGGATTTGTCTGTATCTTTATATAATAAATAATTAGTTATTTTAAGTTTCTTCGCTGCAGCTGTTGAAGCATCCTCTACATAGACATCCAGCGTTCTAGTATTCACTGTATCATTAATTATTCCTGAATTAGTTCCGCTTTCAGTTATGATGTATCTATATACACCTGGTTTTGTAAATGTAACACCGCTAAAATCAAGCGTCATTTTCTTCTGAGCTGTGTAATGATCATCATCAGGTGTTTTCTCTTTTATCGTTACATAGTCATTTGCAACTGCAGTCGCCTTGGTATTCGGTAAATACGTAATGGTTCCAAAGCCCTTGGTCGTCGCATCGCCCTCTGGAGTAAACTTAACCTTATCAGGTTCTATTCCAGCATTTATAGGAAAGGTTGTTCCATTACCAGAAACTTTGCTTCCCGCCGTAATAGCAAATGAAAATGCACAACCAGGAATATTGCAATCATTTGGGATTTCCAGATCCTTGGTGAAGCTAGTAGTAGCCACCGAATCTGCAGCCATACCACTATACGAACTTCCAGCAGCATTTACTGTTGTCCCAACCATAGATACAGCAAGTATGAAGGTCGCAAAAATCTTTATTATATTTTTCCTTCTTCGAACTATCATTCGAGTTTCTCCATGTAAATGTTTGATCATATACCGCGACGTCTCAGTACAAGCACTATCTTACCTCTTGTCTGTTTCATCGGTATGCCTCCATACACTCTGCTATCCTGTATGTCATCTCTATAATCATTGAGCACAAAAACCGTACCCTCTGGAACAGTATACGGAAATGTCACTGTCGCGCCTTCCGCAGTCGTTGGATAAACAGTATTTTCAAAAACTCCATATCCATTTACATTTACTGTCCCATCCTTTATATCGACTGTATCTCCTCCGACAGCAACTATTCTGCCAAAGTGTATTTTATCCTCCTGTTTATAAGCTATCTCCTCCCCCGAATGAACCTTTCCCAGCTTAAATGTGAAGCAGAGATCGCCATCCTTAAGCATAGGATATGAGGAGTTGCTGTGATTAGAATATACTCCAACAACAAAAAAAAGGAGTACACAAACAACAAGTGCAGTCACTCCTACTTTTATAAAAAACTCCAAAGCAAAACTGAGTGCATCCTTTTTATTCTGTGAGCTCCTTCCCTTGATGTTGCCCTCGGAAGAATTCACCGCATACTTCGTTTCTTTTTCATAATTATTCATAACTATGTAATTTTATCATTTTCGTGACAATTTGGCAAGAATCAATTTATGTAAACCGACGGAAGAGTTAATACCACCGCGATCATCGCGAGGTACTCTATCTCCCAAACTGCGCCAAAGCTCAGAAACCATACCGCAATCATCACAATTATAAGTGCAAATATGCGATTGGTAAGACGTGATATCAGAACCTTATTCTTATTAACCTTTTCAGTTCCACCTTTCCCCCAATTGTCAAACGCAACTGGTACTATAACCTTAGCAGTTACTGCCGCTAGAAGCCACACAAAGCCTGCGAGCTTTGAGAAGAAGGCAAGAAATATAGCAAAGATAAGGGAGCTTAAGATAAAGCCAATCATATTATCTTTTTTAGTTATTTCTTCAGCCATTGAGGCAAAGACCCTATCCATGAATCTGAATAGTATTGTAAGTGCTGCACAGAGGAATATTATCAAATAATATGGTCCACCAAAATTACCCCACTGTAGATTTCCAAGAGCGAGCACGCCTATTACTGCAAAGGTAACCTTTGATAAAACAAAGGATAGTTGAGAAAAGATTGCAAATTTTGATTTGTCGTTTTTTTGAGAAGACTCATTTTCGTCTTCTTCATTCTCTTCTTTTTCCACTTTTTCTTTTTTAACATTAACTTCTTCTTTTTCTATTTGATCTAATTCTTTATTATCCTCATCGAACTCATCAGCTTCTTCATCTACAACTTCGTCAAAAAACATTCCAGAGCGTCTATCTATATATATTTCCTTCTCGACAATCAACATTATCACTATCGAGATGAGCATTGTTGCAAGAGTAACAGATATTGTTTTACTTCCAAGCATTCCAAGAAAAACAACTATAAGGATAGTCCCAAACAAATAAATAGCTGTATCAAGAACTATCGGTGAGAATCCATTTTCGGCATCCTCCTCTGAATCCTCTTTACTAATAGCTACTTTGTTCAGCAGTATCTTATCTATAATTAGCTGAACGATAATACAGCCCAGTATAATAAAGCCATCCTTAAAAGCCTGGCCACGAGTAGTTGTATATTCAAGAGCATTTGCAGTCATGTCTCCTATCTCATAACCCATCAGAAGCTTGAGAAGCACAGAGATGATGACCATTACAATATTAGCATTCATTGTTTTTCCTTTATATGATTCATAAAAAATAACTATCAAACTTAAAATACATAATATCAATTCATTCTTATTTATTCAAGTTATTATAAACTCATAGGTTGCTATTTATCCGTAAAATGCATTTGTTAATTATATTGTATGTGATACAATAGAGATGCAGGTCTTAACTTCTCTCAGGTATTTGCAAGAGACACTTAAGACAAAACTTGGGGTTTACTAAAAAAGGGGAATGCAAATGAAAAAGAATATTACATTTTTGTCATCCGATGAAAAGACAATGATTCATGCTGTCGAGTGGCTTCCAGAGGGCAAACCAAAGGCAGCAGTTCAGCTGATACACGGAATGGTCGAATATATAGAGCGTTACGAAGACTACGCTAAGTTCCTTGCTTCAAAGGGGTATCTCGTAGTTGGTCACGATCATCTAGGACATGGCCAGTCCGTAAGAAGTGTTGAGGACTGGGGATTTATTACTGAAAATAGCCCAGCAAGAGCGTTGGTTCGAGATATTCATAGACTACGTGTCGAGACTGAAAAGAAATATCCTGGTATACCTTATTTCATCGCAGGTCACAGCATGGGCTCCTATCTCCTGCGCAGATACCTTTCTCATAAGGGAGAGGGTCTTGCAGGCGCTATTATCATAGGAACCGGTCAGGAGCCTGATATGGTGGTCAGAAGCGGCCTTATGCTGGTACGTGGTACAGCAAAAGCTAAGGGATGGCATTTCCGAAGCGAGATGCTTCAGAACCTGACTTACAGTTCCGCTTATAAGAAGTATGATCTGACAAGGACTGATCTCGAAAACAGTTGGATATGTAGTGATCCAGAGATAATGAAGCAGTACTATTCAAATCCTAGATGTAGTTTCACTTTTACTACTAGCGGTTTCGAAGCACTTCTAAGCACTGTTCTCTTCGATAACCAGAAGAGAAATATAGATATGATTCCTAAGGATCTTCCAATCCTCATTATTTCCGGCGAGGGCGATCCGGTTGGTAATCTTGGAAAAGGTGTTAAGGATGTTTATCAGAAGTATGTAAAGGCTGGAATCACAGATATCGAGTGTAAGCTCTATCCAGATATGAGGCACGAGATTCTGAACGAACCTGGTAAGCAAGAAGTCTACGACGACACCCTCTCCTGGATCGAAAAACATATATGCAAATAGGGACGGTTCTTATTTGCACAATTGAAATAATGAGTAAAATAGGGACGGTTCTTATTTGCTCACTCTTGATAGAGCGAGCAAATAAGAACCGTCCCATTTTACTCATTGTCCACATCAGTTCTTCATATACAGTTCACAAAAGTTGTCACAGGAACCGTCCCCACTGAATCAGTTTTACTGATCAGAGGAAGAAGCGTTGCTTTCGCGGCGGATTACGTCGTGTGCTCCACCTTCTACGATACTTGTTGAAGATACAAGTGTGAGCTTAGCTTTATCCTGGAACTCCTTGATTGTAAGGGCGCCACAGTTACACATAGTGGACTTAACCTTACTAAGGGATCTGTCTACATTATCTTTAAGTGGTCCTGCATAAGGAACATATGAATCTACACCCTCTTCAAAGTGCAGTTTACTATCTCCACCCAGGTCATATCTCTGCCAGTTACGGGCACGGTTACTACCTTCGCCCCAATACTCCTTAACATAGTTTCCATTTACAAGAAGCTTAGCTGTAGGGCTCTCATCAAATCTTGCAAAATAACGACCAAGCATAACAAAGTCTGCTCCCATAGCAAGTGCAAGTGTAATATGATGATCGTATACTATACCACCATCTGAACAAACCGGAATATAGACGCCAGTCTCCTTGAAATACTCATCTCTTGCCTGACAAACCTCGATAAGAGCTGTTGCCTGTCCACGTCCTATACCTTTAGTTTCTCTAGTGATACAGATAGAACCTCCACCTATACCAACCTTGATAAAATCAGCGCCACAATCAGCAAGGAATCTGAAGCCTTCTCTGTCTACTACATTTCCAGCTCCTACCTTAACAGTATCACCATAGTTATCTCTAATCCACTTAAGAGTGAACTTCTGCCAATCTGAGAATCCCTCTGAGGAATCGATACAGAGAACGTCTGCTCCAGCAGCAAGAAGTGCAGGAACTCTCTCTGCGTAGTCACGTGTGTTGATACCAGCACCAACTATATATCTCTTCTGAGCATCCAGCATTTCTCCCGGATTCTTCTTATGCTCATCATAATCCTTACGGAAAACGAAACTTACAAGTCTTCCTTCATCATCAACGATAGGAAGTGAGTTAAGCTTGTTATCCCAGATAATGTCATTTGCCTCTGAAATAGTACAGCCATCCTTAGCTGTTATAAGCTTATCAAGTGGAGTCATGAACTCCTTAACCTTGAGACTCTTATCCATACGACTAACTCTATAGTCACGACTGGAAACTATACCAACCAGTTTACCTTCAGCAGTTCCATCCTCAGTAACAGCAACTGTGGAGTGACCATTTTTCTCCTTGAGTGCCAGAATGTCGCCAAGAGTAGCATCAGGACTGATATTGGAATCACTCTTAACAAAACCTGCTTTATATCCTTTAACCCTAGCAACCATAGCTGCCTCATCTTCTATAGTTTGTGATCCATATATAAATGAGACTCCACCAGACTTTGCAAGTGCTATAGCAAGTCTATCACCTGATACAGACTGCATAATAGCTGAAACCATAGGAATGGTCATTTCTATCGCTGGCTTTTCTCCATCCTTAAACTTAACTAATGGGGTTTTAAGACTTACATTATCAGGAATGCACTCACTTGATGAGTATCCTGGTATAAGTAAGTATTCATTAAATGTGTGTGATGGTTCATTAATATAGGTTGCCATGATTTCCTCCTTTTGATTAAAAATAAATGTGGGTAATTAATATATTTAGTTCGAAATTGTACTCTAAGTTTATCACATTGGCAAGTATTTTTTTTTACAAAAATATGCCCTTTAAAACTATCCCTTTTGACGAAGTTGTCACTTTAAACTAATGCAGATATTTAATCAAACATACTCATTAGCATTGATAAAATAATTACTACCACTACAACTATTGTTACAACCGATGCAGAGGCGTCCTTTTTACCATTGACACCTTGATTCATCTTGGTACCGTGATTAGGGCTGTAATAGCCTTGGCCTCGTTCTGCCTTCATCGCATTTATTATATCCGCCGTAATAATTCTTGTATTTCCACCTGCTTGATTATTTGGTCTAGCTTGATTAGATATATTCTGATTTGGACGCTGCGCTGCACTTACCTGCTTATAATAAGGATTTGACTGAACTGGTCTTGACTGTGAACTACCAGCCTGAGTATATACCCTTGCATTAGAAGTAGCTGGTCTTGCAGGAGTAGCTACAGGTTCTAGATCAAGTATCTCATTTTCAGGCTTTGAGGCTTGATTATATACAACGCCGTGGATACCACGATTCAGTCCACCTTCATCAGCATGCAGATGGAACTCTCCCATCATATCCTTCTCTACTGCAGAATAATGTTCCTTGCCTCTTCTATATACTCTTCCACACTTAGGACAAAGTCCCATATACATATCATAGTCAAAGCTTCTATGACAGCATTTACATATTACCTTCATTTATTCCCCTCTTTGCTTTAACTCTTTCTACTTATTTCACAACCACTTTGTTTTTACCAGTTCTCTTTGCTTCGTAGAGCGCATCGTCCGCTCTCATACAACTGATATCAGAAGTCTCACCGGCTATCATCTCAGTAACTCCAAGACTGAGGGTTTGTGATGGCGCATGCGTGAATACAATATTCGTAAAGGATACTCTGATAAGATCCGCTATTCTCTCTGCCCTTTCAACATCAGCGCTTGGCAACAGAATCATAAATTCTTCACCGCCCCAACGTCCAATATCGCCTTCAATAGAATTCTCCTCTAGAACTCGTTTCAGCATATCAGCAAGTTTCCGAAGAACCTCGTCTCCTTCTTTGTGACCATACGTATCATTTACATGCTTAAAGTCATCTATATCCATCATAATAAGCGATGCACCCGTGCTAAATTTACCATGAGAACCCATTGATGAATTTTCTATAGATTTAGCTGTTATACGATGCTGAATCTCTGTTCTATTGAAGAGCTTAGTTAAACCATCTGTAATAGCCATTCTGCTAAGCTCTTTATTAGCTTCCTCCAGCTCTTCAGTAGCAGCCTGAATAAATGTAGCCAGTCTATTTATCATTGAAACCTTGCCAGAAAATTCCTCTGTATCCATTTCAACCTGAGGAATCTCCTTTCCTTGCACATCACCTTCTCTTTGAGCTTCAATAACAAGAGTAACATTATGTTGGTTTACATAATCTCCGTTTCTGAGAAACTCTCCAGATGTATAAAAGCCCGATGTAGGTGCTAGTGACTGGAACGGCTCTGTCTCATTTCCTACTTCATCATCTCCCCAGAAGGTACGCCTAGCGGCACAGGAGAATACCGTAAATGCCTCCGGTACAAAATCCTGGAATGAAACCGCAGCATTATATACACTTTCCAGAATAGTCCATGGATCTCCATAAGATATTCTAGCCTTTACATTTTCAGCTATGTCTGCAGTCATCTCGATAGAACCATCTTCATTGCTCGCTATTGGAGCTCGAAGAATATCCATTCCGTTTAACTCATATAGAAACGGAAACTCAAGTGTATTGTTAAAGAAATTCTCATCATTTTTGATATTCAAATACTTATAATAAGTCTCATATGCAGGCTTACCATCAAGCTCGTAAAGGGTTGCCCCCTTCGCCTTTGTTACAGACAGATATCTTCCCAGCGGCTTCCAGCCCGTAACATGCATAGCCTGTACGAAGTAGTCATCTCCTCCCACAAGAAGGAAAACAGTTGCATGATCAGATATTTCCCCCTCAGAAGAGAAAACAAAAGCCTCACTCTTATTTATATCCTCTGAAAATGCTCCACCACCGCAGAAAACTATTTTCTTAGGAAGCATCCCGAGATAACCGCAATAATCTGTCATCGACATACCACGCATAGTGGTAAAGGTTGTAATAGACTTGACCCAAGGATTCTCTCTAACCACTCTCCTAAGATCCGTTGCAACTTCATATGCCTTAGACTCATCCAGTGCATATTGAAGAATCTTCACATTTGTAGATGGATATTCAAATATCGTGCAGACTATACTTATATCGCATTCGCTCTTATTACCCATAAGTATATTTCCGTTAGTAGAAGTTCCCATATATAATGCATCTGGGAGTTCCTTATCTATAATATCGCAAATGCCTTGTATCTTAGGCTTATTAAGTGTTTCACTGTATATCTGAAAAACAACATTAGAAACAACAGAAGAATTGCACCACTGTTTTATTCTTTTTAGCGAGCTATATAGTTTATCTTCACCCTCATAATTAAACTGAAATTGTTTCATTCGACCTCCAATTCCAATCATCCAAAACATCTAAATAGTATGCAAATAGGGACGGTTCTTTTTTGCATATATGCAAAAGAGAACCGTCCCTATTTGCATAACAAAAAACCAACCGCATAGATAAGCTCATTTTAGCATAAATCAGACAAATATAAAACACCCTAGAATAAATCTAACGCAATAAATGCATAGATCCTTCTAGGGCGTAATACTCATAACTTACAAATTAATATTCAAATGTAAGATTACTCTATGATAGATACAACTCTACCTGAACCTACTGTTCTACCACCTTCACGGATAGCGAATGTAAGTCCCTGCTCCATAGCTACTGGATGGATGAGCTCGATAGTCATCTCTACGTTATCACCAGGCATGCACATCTCTGTACCTGCTGGAAGATTGCAGACACCAGTAACATCAGTTGTTCTGAAATAGAACTGTGGACGATAGTTGTTGAAGAATGGAGTATGACGTCCACCCTCGTCCTTAGTAAGAACGTAAACCTGAGCTGTAAACTTCTTGTGGCATGTAACTGTTCCTGGCTTAGCAAGAACCTGACCCTTCTGGATCTCATCTCTGTTGATACCACGAAGAAGAGCACCAATGTTATCACCAGCCTGAGCCTCATCAAGAAGCTTTCTGAACATCTCGATACCTGTAACAACTGTCTTCTTAACATCATCTTTGATACCAAGGATCTCAAGCTCGTCGTTCATATGAAGTGTACCACGCTCTACTCTACCTGTTGCAACTGTACCACGACCTGTGATTGTGAATACGTCCTCAACTGGCATAAGGAAAGGCTTATCTGTATCACGCTCTGGAGTAGGAATGTACTCATCAACTGTCTTCATGAGTTCCATAATCTTGTCGCCCCACTCGCCGTTTGGATCCTCAAGAGCCTTAAGAGCTGAACCCTTAACGATTGGACATCCTTCGAAACCGTACTCCTCGAGTACTTCTGTAACTTCCATCTCAACGAGCTCGATAAGCTCCTCATCCTCAACCATATCACACTTGTTAAGGAATACGATGATATATGGAACGTTAACCTGACGTGCAAGAAGGATGTGCTCCTTTGTCTGAGCCATAACACCGTCTGTTGCAGCTACAACAAGGATAGCGCCGTCCATCTGTGCAGCACCTGTGATCATGTTCTTTACATAGTCAGCATGGCCTGGGCAGTCAACGTGTGCGTAATGTCTGTTCTCTGTCTCGTACTCAACGTGAGCTGTAGAGATTGTGATACCTCTTTCTCTCTCTTCCGGAGCCTTATCGATATTAGCGAAATCTACAGCTGAGTTACCAGCTACTCTCTCTGAAAGTACCTTTGTGATAGCTGCTGTAAGAGTTGTCTTACCATGATCTACGTGACCAATAGTACCAATGTTACAATGTGGTTTTGTTCTTTCAAACTTAGCCTTTGCCATTTTTTAATTCCTCCTGAATTATATTTGCCCCGCTTCACCCTCGGAGCTCGAGTATTTACGTCGGGCGGGATTACCACCCGACCGTCACGCTAAACCCAATTATATTAAAGATTAGCGATAATTTCAAGTATATTATTAGTTTAATTATTTCTGAGACAGAACCTTCTCCTGAATGTTCTTTGGACACTGCTCATACTTCTCGAAGAACATTGAGTAGTTACCACGTCCCTGTGTTCTGGAACGAAGATCTGTTGAGTAACCGAACATCTCAGCAAGTGGAACATAAGCTGTTACCTTCTTACCATTTCCTACGTCGTCCATACTCTCGATACGTCCACGACGTGAGTTAAGATCTCCGATAACGTCTCCCATGTACTGCTCAGGCATAACTACCTCAACCTTCATGATAGGCTCAAGAAGTACTGGATTACCCTTCTTCATAGCATCCTTAAATGCCATAGAACCGGCAATGTGGAATGCCATTTCAGATGAATCGACTTCATGGTATGAACCATCATAAACCTCAGCTGCTACACCGAGTACCTGGAAGCCACCAAGGATACCAGCCTGAGCTGCCTCTTCGATACCTTCACCGATAGATGGGATATATTCCTTAGGAATGTTACCACCAACTACAGTAGATTCGAACTTGAACTGCTCTTCGCCGTTAGGATCCATAGGTGTGAATCTAACCTTACAGTGACCGTACTGACCACGACCACCAGACTGCTTAGCATACTTAGAATCAACATCAACAGGTGTTGTAAATGTCTCCTTGTAAGCAACCTGAGGTGCACCAACGTTAGCCTCAACCTTGAACTCACGAAGAAGTCTGTCAACGATGATCTCAAGGTGAAGCTCACCCATACCAGCGATGATTGTCTGACCTGTTTCATGATCTGTATGTGTTCTAAATGTAGGGTCCTCTTCAGCAAGCTTCTGAAGTGCTGTTGCAAGCTTGTCCTGGCCATCCTTTGTCTTAGGCTCGATAGCGAGCTCGATAACTGGCTCAGGGAATTCCATAGACTCAAGGATTACTGGATGCTGCTCGTCGCAGATTGTATCACCTGTTGTAGTATTCTTAAGACCTACTACTGCAGCGATATCTCCTGAATAAACCTTATCTATATCTGTTCTATCATTAGCATGCATCTGAACGATACGTCCAACACGCTCCTTGCTGTCCTTAGTTGCATTAAGAACATATGAACCCTTATTAAGTGTTCCTGAATAAACTCTGATGAATGCAAGCTTACCTACGAATGGATCTGCTACGATCTTAAATGCAAGAGCTGCGAATGGCTCATCATCTGAAGACTTCTTAGTGATCTCATTTCCATCCATATCAACACCCTTGATGTCAGGGATGTCTGTAGGTGCAGGCATGAACTCGATAACTGCATCGATCAGCTTCTGGATACCCTTGTTCTGGTGTGCAGAACCGCAAAGTACAGGTACAACTCTTTCTCTCTCACCTTCAGGTGTATCGATAGCTGCACATGTTCCCTTACGAAGAGCTGCCTTAAGCTGATCAACTGTTGGCTCCTCACCATCAAGGTAAGCCATCATAAGATCATCATCTAATTCACAGCAGTTCTCAACCAGCTGATTGTGCCATTCTTCTGCCTGTTCCTTATATTCATCACGGATATCTACTATAGAAATATCCTTACCCTCATGATCGTTGTAGAGATACTCCTTCATTTCGAAGAGGTCGATAATTCCCTCGAAGAAGTCCTCCTTACCGATAGGGATATTAACAACGACTGGCTTCTTGCCCAGACGTGTTTTAATTTCTTCTACAGTGTTGTAGAAGTTTGCACCAAGTATGTCCATCTTATTAACGAATGCCATACGTGGTACGTGATATGTATCAGCCTGACGCCAAACGTTCTCTGACTGTGGCTCAACACCACCCTTTGCATCGA
>CAMKQB010000039.1 GCA_946414825.1 uncultured Lachnospiraceae bacterium | reverse complement strand
ATGGAACTCTGAACATGATCTGACGATCTGGCTCTGTGATTCTCTCAAGGATAGCGAGCTTTCTATACTTCTCCTCATCCTGCTCAATAACAGGCTTAAGAGTTGTAAGAACCTCTGTTACTGCCTGAAGGAATTCAGGCTGATCTGCGTCTCTCTTCTGTACCTTCTCAAGTACCTCATCTACGTATGACATAGCGTTTTCTCCTTTTTATATAATTTTTCTTCATTGATAAATCACTTTATCCAACTAAAGCAGAATTATAAAACATTTAAATGTATTTGTAAATAATAAAATTAAGTTTTTTATGATTTTTATTACGTTTTTTTAGTTTAAATCTTAAAATGTTCCTTTTCTTAACTTATGTATACTCATCTATGTAAATTATGTAAACCAAATCACACTGTTATTCTGCTTTCTCCCATAGTACTATTCCGCTATTAAATGTATTTGTCCACGTAGCGCCAGTACTAACCATCTGAGTCTGGTCTGTTGAGTTTATCAGAATAGTTCTTGTCTTCAGCTTTTCACCTGACGAGCCCCTAACCGAACCGGAAGAATTGATACAATAATGATTACCATCCACTTCACCAAGATACATAACTGTATGGCCATCCATATAAAGAGCTGTACCTGCTGGCATATCACTAATCAATGCTCCTCTATCGCTGCTTCCCAGTCCAGACAACATAACTCTTTTACAAGGAGTCAGTTCCTGTTGATCTGTATCACGTGGCATGATTATCCCAAAGGTTCTATATATTGACTGTATATATCCCGAACAATCCTCAGAATTTAAAGAAGACCCCCAACCATATATATCTCCTAAGCATTCAAATGCTGTATTTATGATATTTCTCGTCGTAAGCGGCTGATAACCAATACTCACCCCTGAATGCTCCGGAAGTTGAGTCGCAACCCTTCCATAGCTTCCGTCAGAGTTTCTAATCGGAATATATATCATATAGTTATTAAATGGTGCTCTTCCATTCTCCTGATATGATATATCATTTCTATCAACCAGCTCGAGAACTGTTCCCATTGTTAGAACCATCATCGAAGTATCCGGCGTATATCTATTATTTTCAGTAAATATCCTATCAGTTGTTACAACAATGAAGTTTCCCTCTTCTGTAAATTTCCAGGCCTTCAGCCATTCCTCCTTACTAGCACATATAGCTACATCCTCAGATCTTATCCAACCTTCGTAGTCACGAGTTCTAACCTTATAGAAGGAATCATCGTCAGAATGCTCTATGATGCACACCGGATCATTTACTTTTGCGCCAGCTAGCTGGTTATCATCAAAATTGGCATCAGACTCATTCATTAAGGAATCAGTAGGGCTTCCTTTAATATCTGTTTGATGAACAACAATTCCGAATTCAGCCTCCTCCTCCGTGTAGCTTTCCAGATCATTCATTTTACAACCAGACGTCTCAACTATTTTACTGTTGAGATCATCAATTTTGGTTTTTGTCATAAGTACAGTGTCCGGATCCTTCTGCATATCTATCCAATACTCCGGATTACTCATCTCCTCTGTAACTCCAGCCATATATATAATTAAAGAAGCTTCCTCATCTTCAACCTTAGTATCATCCTTACTATCCGCATCTGAATTGTCACCATCTGAAATGTCACTATCTAAATCAGTACTTTCCGTATAGGTACTATCAGAAACGTCACCCTCCTCATGAACACTATCTGTAACGGTGCTATCTACATAGTTACTTCCCTCAGTGTTACTCTCATCCTTCCCTTCATTTGTTTTTGTCACATAAACAAACAAAACGATACCGGCGAATATCACCAGTATCGTTTCTATTATAAAAAGTTTTTTCCATATATTAGATTTCATTTTCAGCTCCTGATTTCAAATTAGCTTCAGCAGCTGTAAACTACTATATGATCTGGAGCATTTCATCCAGAACATCGTTCATATGTTCATCAACCAGGCCGAAGTCCATCTCCTTGTAACTCCATGCAGCCCTTCCGATTCCATACTTATCAAAGCAGCTGCAAATCATACGATACCACTTCACCGTATCTTCAGCAGTAGCCAGATTGATCACTCCATATTCGCCACAATAAAGTTTAACGTCACGCTCATTAGCAACTCTGATTGCCTCACGCATCATGTTTTCGAAATATTCTACCCCCATAACACTATCTGCATCGAAATCATCAAACTTCTCGGCAAACCTTGTTAGATTCTGCTGTGTATATTCATTATATTTAGCATATGTGACATCAAATGGCATTCTAAAGGAAGTATCCATTCCATCAACCCAGTAACCACCTTGATGTGTGAAAACCAGTGGTTCATAACAATGAAAATTATACACTATTTTGTCGTCAAATGGAACATCCAGATCCTTAAGTGCTTCTATGCTATTATTATAATATCCACCAAGGAGTATCTGAATATCTGGCGCAAACTGTCGAATTCTTTCAATGCATTTTCTGGAAATCTTATTCCACATATCGCAGTATTCTTTATCAGTTACTTCGTTGAGAATCTCAAAGCACAGTCTATCCGACAGATGACCATATCTCTTCGCAAAAACTTCCCATAGCTTATAGAATCTCTCCTGATACTCCTCATTCTCGAAGAACCCAGTCTCCTGCTCACCACTATCAAAGCTGAAGCCATAAGTCTTGTGCAGATCAAGCACCATATTAAGATTATATTTCTCGCACCAATGAATAGCTTTATCTATATACTTAAAGCCTTCTTCTATATAGTTGCCAGTTTCATCCTCAACAAGATTGTAATCAACTGGAACTCTTATATGATCCAGCCCCCATTCACTGATTCTGGCTATATCTGATTCTAAAATGAAATTGTCATATCTATCCTTAGTATAGTCACACTGTGAGAGCCATCCACCAAGGTTTATTCCATGCATGTATCCCTCAAAAGCCTTCATTCATTTTCTCCTTATTCAAGTTTTTTATTAATCTACCTTCTCGAGTCTAACATTCCTTATATGAATAGTTCCAGTGGAGTCCTGATTACCCATATTAAACTCAACACGCCCCTTGTCATCTGTTTCATCCTTCATATCAAACTCGAACTCATATGTCTGCCAATCAGATGTAAGATCAACTGATGTGTCAGGGAAATATCTTATCCAATCAACAGCAGGTGCTGTAACTGCAGCCTTCATCTGTCTATCTTCCTCAGCATACGCCTCAAAGGAAAACTTGTATTTTGCCCCCTGCTCCATAGGCATCTCAGGCTGAACAAGCTGAATAGAATACTCTTCCGTGCCAAAATCTTCAGTAGTGATTATTATTTCTCCGTCCTTAATCTCAGCAGCGCCTTTTCCACCATTCAGCTGAAGGAACTTCCAATCCACGTCATCTGTCAGATCCTCTGCCTCTGCAAAATCTGAATTATGAACGAAGTTACCAGTCTCATCTGCCTCTCTCATTTCGAGAACCTTCTCAGGCTTAGATACATTTTCATCATAGCTGTCCTTCTGGAACATACGAACATAGTCTACCTTCATGGATGCTCTATCATCAAAGACTGTAGTTTCATCAGGACTTCCTGGCCAATCCCCACCAACCGCTACATTAAGAATCACATGGAAAGGTTGATCGAATGGTGCTGGATAAGGTTTCTCCTTTGCACCTGGCCACTTTGTAAACCAATCATTCTCTTCATAATACTGCTCGCCATCAACAAACCACTTAATTAGTCCTGGCTCCCACTCTATAGCAAATGTATGGAAGTCACTTGCAAAATCGCCCTCCTCAAGAACATATGTTCCCTGGCTCTGCTTATGTGGTTCACCGAAATGAACAGTACCATAATTAATATTCGTACTATTACCCAAAACCTCAGCGATATCTATCTCACCGCACTTTGGCCACTGTCCATAATTGTCCTCATCCTGAGGCATCATCCAAAATGCTGGCAGGAATCCCTGTCCCTCTGGGAATTTTATTCTGGCTTCAATATAGCCATACTTTATATCATGCTTATTCTGAGTATTTACTCGGCCTGAAGCATAGGTTACCTTACCGTCCTCACCTTCTGTCTTAACAGGCTGAATAACTAGATTACCGCCCTCTACAAAGGCATAATCTGCAGATGGTATATATTCCTGAAGCTCATTATTAACCCAACCTGCCTCGTGCTCTTCACGGTTCCAATCAGCCTCATTTAGTTCTGTACCATTAAACTCATCATGCCATACAAGATTATATCCCGCTGGCACCTCGATCTCATCTTCACCCACATCAGTTGCAGAAGTGTCTGCGGCGTCCTCATCACTTGCAACCTCTGTTTCAATATCCTCGCTATCATTTACTGACTGAGCTGTATCCTTACCACAAGCTACAAGACTACCCATCAGCACAAGGCTTGCCAGAGTTGAAGAAACAACTCTTAAAAATATCTTTCTCATAGTAATCCTCCCATAGAATTATTTCCGTTTTTGATATATCAATCATATATTTTATGCGAAAATAAATATATCGAAATGATTACTTTATTGTCGTACAATTTACTTATTTATAACGATTTTCCGATTTATATATTATTAAAATGCTCTCGCTCAAAAACTATCCGAATTCTAGTACCTATTTCCTTCCTGGATAGGATTTCAAAATGTCCATTATGCTTATCAACTATCCATTTGGCAATAGATAAACCAAGTCCGGTTCCCTGAACCTTTCTGGTATTATCAGCCCGGTAGAATCTCTCGAACATGTGCTTAACATCCACCTCCGCCATACCTATTCCATTATCCTGAACCTGTATATATGGATTACCACTTTCCGAGACAAGGCCGAGTGAAAGACTTATTTCGTCGCCTTCTTTCGTATACTTAGCAGCATTATCAACCAATATACGCATTGCCTGCTTTATCATAGATGCATCCGCATAAAGTGTAACACCGCTACATTGTTCACTGAATCTATATACATGCTTTTCATCTATCATAAGAGACTCTTCATAGATTTCTCTCATGATGTCATTCAATACTACATTTTCAAAATTCATTGTATTTCGACCAGCATCTCCTCTTGCAAGAAACAGAAGCTGCTCTACCAGATGATTCATATGGTCAGTCTCATGCTTAATAGCAGTAATCGACTCCTCCAGTATTTCCTCATCATCCTTTCCCCATCTATCCAGCATATCCGCATAACCCTTGATAACTGATATAGGGGTTCTCAGCTCATGCGAGGCATCATTAACAAATCTTGCCTGCTGCAGGTATGTATCATGCATTCTGTGAAGCATGTTATTCATAGCAGCCTCTATACCCTGGAGATCAGAATCTTCGAGAGAAAGCTCTGTAGTCTGTTCCGGGGAAATATGTTCTATTGCATTTTCTATTGTATGATACTTACTTTCATCAAAGGATATCTTACTTATCTCATCCGCCTTTAGCGCAATTTCATTAATTGGGTTCAGCGTTTTCTTAATCCTTCTATATTCACCATAATATGATAAAACAATATTCATAAATTGAAATATCATGGCAACTATAACCAGACTACAAATAATGATAAAAGGCTCAAATACCTTCTCATTTATTAGTACATCTTTTCCAGATTTAACAACATAAGTAAGATTTTGTAATCCCTCACCCCTTGTAGTAAAGGACCTAACGTAATGAATATTTATTTTAGTTAGTCCTTCCTCTAGATTGCCATTTCCAAACTTACTAGTCTCAATATTCAGGAGCCATATAAAGGATAAGGCGATAAATAGAAAAAGATCGGCAGCAAAAAAAGCTCCTATCTTCGCACCGACTTGCTGTCCGTGAAGCTTAAGAGCTATTGATGACATTTTCTTTTGTTCTTTCCCTCTGCTGCTCATACTATCCCTTTATGACATATCCGACTCCGCGGACAGTCTGTATCATTTTTACATCATATACCTCGTCGATTTTTGTACGGAGGTATCTCACATAAACATCTATTACATTAGTCTCCCCGAGATAATCATAGCCGCAAACTCTTTCCAGCAGAGTATCTCGAGAGAGAACTATATCCATATTTTCCAGGAGGACCTGTAGCATAACAAATTCACGATTTGTCAGCTCTATACTATGTCCATCATATGTGACGGAGTGCTTAGGAACATCCAATAGGAGACTATTCCATTTATATACTCCATCAGCAATCTTTCCATTCTTATCTTCCACGCCTGCATCGGCTGGAGAAGTCTGACCAGCTCCCATTCCAGTAGCAGCGCTATTACCATGCAACTTCAGTGCTACTCTGATTCTTGCCAGCAGTTCCTCTATAGCAAATGGCTTGGTAATATAATCCACCGCACCAGCATCCAGTCCAGACACCTTATCCATTACAGCATCTCTTGCCGTAAGCAGGATAACCGGAGTCTGCTTCTCGCGATGAAGTCTGCGCAAAACCTCCAGCCCATTTAATTCTGGAAGCATAATATCCAGAAGTATCAGATCATAGTTTTTCTCAAGAGCCATTTCAAGCGCACTTCGTCCATCACCGATCTTGTCCACCTGATAGCCTTCATGCTTCAGTTCAAGCTCCGTGAATCTAGCTAGCTTCTCTTCATCTTCTACCACTAAAATGTATGCTCCCATTTATTAATCCTTTCAAAGAGTCAGGGAACTATCCCTGACTCCTTATTATTAATTATTTGTATTATCAGTTGGTGCATTGTTGAAGCTCTCATTGAAGCTTGTCTTTACCTTGCCAGCAAAATCAGATGCCTGATTCATTACATTATTTACTTCAGCCGCATCATCTTTACCAACAATTGAATATCTGCAGTCAAGGAACAGAGATACGATAATAACAATTACCAGCAGCTCCCATGCACAGAGAAGTGCGATGATTGATATCCAAAGAGGAAGCTTGATGATCTCCTGACCATTTCTTACTACCTTAAGTGAATTATCTACTGTATAGCGGAAGCCTCTCTTAATTGCTGCTCCGATATCCTTGAAGATACTCTTGCCCTTTGTATCATTTGTCTGCTCTACAGCTGCCGGCACATCCTTGTAAATACTCTGCTGTGCCTGTCCTGTTGTGAACTGACTCTGCTGTGGTCCTTGAACCTTACCAGCCTTCTCAAGAGCTATCATAGCATCTAAGATATCTCCGTTTGCTTCTTCAAGAGCTTTCTTTGCATCCTCGTAAGAAACATTTGCCTTCTGAACTAATTTTTCAACCTTCTCGAATTCTTCCATAATTTTAAACCTCATCTTTCTTTAACTATTCCAATAACTAAGTTTTGTTATCGGTTATTTCCTTTTGACAATTTACATTCTAGTCTTAATAAATGAAATAGTCTTTAGAGAAAGATTAAAAATAGATTAAAATAGTTATACCATAAATCAGCCTCTACCATCAATAGGAGTAGATGCCTGCTAGCCCTACTTGAGCATATATGTTACAATGATTGTTGGTTTTGTAATAATATAATATTTAACCGGGTGAAATTATGACATACTATATTGATTATATTAAATGGGATAGAATATGGGTCTACTTTCATTTCCAAACCAAGAAGGACAACCGTCCTATCTATCTGGTAAGTCTGGATGGCCGTTACAGGATACCTCTCATTGAGGATCATCCCAACACTTACAAACTGAATATAACAAACCCTGGAAATGCCGCTATGCTTCCAACCTGTGTTTATCAGCTTCGTGCGTATGACGACACACATGTAGCCTGTGTAGCTTGGCTGAATCCGCAGGAATGTAATAGAGAATTCGTCTATTTCCATTCTGAGAGATCCTATAAGGTTCAGTTCACGAATAGAAATGGATTCAAGATGCTAACCACTGATGGAGTCAGGAAGAATCTGAATACTACTACTCGTATTCTTTCTCTTATCAGGCGCACCAGGAATAATGCAGCCAAGACCGTTCTTAGATTCATCTACCGTTTTGAACATTTGCTGCATCATAGAAAAACACCGCTGAATAGGCAGAATCCTAATATCCTGCTCATGTCCGATATGAGTGAGGAAATGGGGTCTAACATGGCAGCTTTTAAAAATGCCCTAGAGCGACGTGGTTTTAAATATGACACTTCACTTAGATCTGTCACTACTAAACATTATTCCCTTGGACAGTGGATTAAAACCCTTCGCAAGATAGCTCGTGCGGACTTCATCTTCCTGGATGACCACTCCCAGACAACAGACTGGCTTAAGATAAAAGGAACTATCATTACTCAGCTCTGGCACTCTGGCGCAGGATTTAAATCCACAGGCTACAGCCGTTTTGGTATGCCGGCAAGTCCAGCTCCTCATTCCGGTCATCGTCAGTACACCTATGGTATAGCAGGTTCCAGAAAGATAAGACACTTCTTCTCAGAGGTTTGGGGAATAAATGACGAACAGGTACTTCCAACCGGAATGCCACGTCTGGATGAGTTTCTAAATGAGGACTACAGAAAAAGTACGACCAAGAAGATACTTCAGGATTATCCTCTACTTAACAAATACCGTGGCAAGAAGCAGTTTATTCTATTTGCTCCAACCTACCGCGGCGAGAATAAGCGACACGCCTACTATCCAATTGATAATCTCGATATGGATAAAATATATAAGATGTGCAAGGAAACGAATTCATTATTCCTATTTAAGATGCATCCTTATGTTGCTCCAGTTCAAATACCAGAGGAGTATAGCGATAGGATACTGGATCTTACGAACTACAAGAATATAAATGATCTGTTTTATATAACCGATCTTCTGATAACTGATTACTCATCAAATATATATGAGTTCTCACTTATGAAGAAGCCTATGCTCTTCTATGCATATGATATAGATGAATATAGTAAAGAAAGAGGCTTTCACAGAAATTACCGGGAGAATGTCCCAGGAAAAATTGTAGAAACCTTTGGTGACATGATCAAAGCCATCTATAACAAAGACTTTGATTTTAAACGTGTTGAAGAATACATTAACAACAACTTCGAAAATGTAGATACTCACGCCTGCGACCGTATAATAGACTGGATAATTCTTAATAAAAAACGTGATTATGAAGAAAACAGCAGCCATTAGTTTTTATAAACTATGACTGCTGTTTTTAATTAACGTTATTTTATACTATTTACTGTACCCAATCAAAGCTTCTTGAAACCGCTTTCTTCCAGCCACTCAGTCTAGACTGTCTCTCCTCTTCGTCTATCTCAGGCTTATATACTCTATCTATACTGATAACAGTTCTCAGTTCATCAACTGAATTCCAGTACCCTACTGCAAGTCCCGCAAGAAATGCCGCTCCCATCGCAGTACTCTCAAGACAGCTAGGTCTAACTACTGTGGCATTAATGATATCCGCCTGTGTCTGCATGAGGAAATTATTAGCAGATGCTCCACCATCAACCTTCAGCTCACTAAGCTTTACCCCTGAATCCTTTTCCATAGCTGACAGAACATCACTGGTCTCATAAGCTATTGATTCAAGAGTTGCTCTTATTATGTGATACTTATTAACGCCTCTGGTTATTCCAACTATAGTACCTCTGGCATATTGATTCCAATACGGAGCGCCCAGTCCAGTAAATGCAGGAACCACGTAGCATCCATTTGAATCCTTGACCTTAGTCGCCATATATTCTGAATCTTCAGCGCTATCTATAAGTCTCATTTCATCCCTGAGCCACTGTATAGATGCCCCAGCTATAAAAACTGAACCTTCCAGCGCATATTGAATTCGTCCATTTACCCCCCAGGCAATGGTAGTAACTAATCCATTTTCTGAGAATACAGGCTTATCACCAGTATTCATAAGAAGGAAACATCCTGTACCATAGGTATTCTTTGCATTCCCCTTCTCCCAGCACTGCTGACCGAAGAGTGCAGCCTGCTGATCTCCCGCTATTCCTGCTATGGGAATCTCTCTACCAAGTATGTGCTTGCTGGCATTTCCATATACACAGCTGCTATCCTTAACCTCAGGGAGCATACATACAGGAATTCCTAATTCTTTTAAAATGTCCTCATCCCACTTCAGTTCATTGATGTTAAACATCATAGTTCTCGAAGCATTTGAATAGTCAGTAACATGAACCCGTCCATGAGTAAGCTTCCATATAAGCCATGTATCAACTGTACCAAAGAGCAGCTCGCCCTTTTCAGCTCTTTCTCTTGCACCTTCTACATTCTCTAGTATCCAGCGAAGCTTTGTTGCCGAAAAGTATGCATCAATTACAAGTCCTGTTTTTGAACGAATAGTTTCCTCAAGTCCTTTTGCCTTCAGGCTATCTGAATAATCCGAGGTTCTTCTACACTGCCAAACTATCGCATTATAAACAGGTTCTCCCGTTTCCTTATCCCATACTATAGTAGTTTCACGCTGGTTTGTTATTCCTATTCCAGCGACATCCTCTGCACTTACACCGGCCTTAGCCATTGTCTCTACTGCCACGCCAAGCATAGTCGACCATATCTCATTTGCATCATGTTCTACCCAACCCGGCTGAGGATATATCTGAGTAAACTCTCTTTGTGCAACAGATACTATTTTTCCATCATGATCAAAAAGTATTGCTCTATTACTAGTAGTTCCGGCATCCAGTGCCTTTATATATTTTGCCATCTTATTTCCTTCCGCTAGTTTTGTATTTTTTCATCAAGTTTCGAGAAGAAATTCTTCAGATCAATAATCGGAATAGGTCTTGAATACTTATATCCCTGTAGGTATGAAGCAGCCATGTTGATACACATTTCTTCATCGTTTTCATTTTCAACACCTTCGTATAGAACCGAATAATCCAGATCCTTGAACATATTTGCAAGACTACCTACCATCTTCTCAGATCTATTATCACTACCACTTGCAAGAACCAGTGAACGATCAAACTTGATGATATCGAAAGGAAGCTCCATGATACGTTCCATATTTGAATAACCTGTACCAAAGTCATCCAGATAAAACTTTATTCCATGCTCCTTAAGTTCATTTATTCTGCTCTTAATAACAAGGAAGTCACTTTCTGTCTGTGTCTCTGTTATCTCTATAGCTATCTTCTCATCAGGGATTCCACTATTCCTGATTATTCCACTTATATCATCACAGAAATGATCATCTTTTAGTTCCATTACAGATACATTTACTGAGATTCGACGAACATCATAATTCTCTTGAATCAGATATTTTATCTCATCACAGGTTTTCTGAAGGATAATCTCCGTCAGCACATGAATATAACCTTTTTCCTCTGCCAGTGGAATAAATTGATCTGGAAATACCATACCTATATTACTTAGCTTGAGTCTCATAAGAGCCTCAGCTGTATCATACTTTCCGGTCTTGATATTGAATACCGGCTGACAGTAAACAAGAACCCTTGGATCCCTCAGATTTTTCGCACGATAGATATCTTCAAGTTCTTCAAGTATTTCTTCATACTTATTAAAGGAAACCACATCGTTGTAGTCTATCATATGAACTGAATTAATATTCATATTGCGGTAAATACTATCCAGGAAATTCACATATTCATTTCTTCTACTAACCTCATCAACTGACTCACCGAAGATTATCTTGTAATCAAATCTATATTTTTCATACTCAACCATAAAAGCATTGAGAAGCTTGTTAATCTTATTTTCATAATCAGGATTTGATTTCTTCTTAGCAAGAAGCATCATGTGACCATTATTTATTTGGAAAAGTACCGCTCCTTTAAAGTAATCACCGGAAAACTTTCTAATAATCCCCTGTATTTCTGTAGGGAATGTCTTGCCCTCTCCGTTAAACTCTTCCAGGAGAAGGCTCATAATTATGAGTTCTCGCTTTCGCTCATAATTAAACCTGATCATATCCTCCATAGCACGTACATCTATAGCTCCCATTGATATATCATATGGATTTGAATGAATGATATAGAGCATGGCAATAGAAGGAAAAAGAAATGTACCAACAGTATAAGAAGTCTGATTATAATGATTCTGTATAGCAAGCATAACAAAGGAAACTATCATAGTCCCATAGAAACCACTCATAACTCGCTTATAAAGTCTCTTACGATATACAATCATTAGGAAAAGAATAATTACTACAAAACCGAGATATCCATATAGGAATAAATCTCTTCCAGATGTCATAAGTCCCTGACTTGTTATCACATAACCCTTGCCACTCATAGTCTTAACGATATCTGACACAACGGCAATAATAAAAACAATAATGCTCATTGTAACAACTGGATACTTTTTGCTGATTTCTAGTCTGAGGACTTCAGTAATATAGACAACATACAGAAGAAGTGTACTAAACAGAAGTGCATGATAAAGGATTCTGAGAATATAAACCGTTGTGTAATCCCCAGTTATATTAGTTATATATTTTACATGGTAAACAATATTGACAAAGGCCGCCAAAAGAACCGTTACATTTATGAAAAGAAAATATAAAAAGCTCTTAGACTTACGAACATAAGAAAAGCCGATTAAAATAAAGATAATTACGCAAATCGCAATTACCATTATATCGCCCGTCGGATAATAGTCATTAAAATATATATAATGTTCCATAAGCATTTACCCTAAAATACCACCCCGTAGTTACCATAATTATACTTTATCGAGGTTAGAATAACAAGAAAATATACACTTAGTCACTTTGACAATATGGCAAGTTCTTCACATAATTCAAATAGTAAAGGAATCGTTCCAATAGTTACTAATAATTTCCTTACTTAACTTCTCACCTATCACTATAAACAGATCCTGACCTTCACTAATAGGTTTTATCGAAATGTCCTCTTTCGTGGCATTAACCTCCATCCACTCTCCTGCTTCATTTTGAATAAAACCCTTGAGTCGAATTATATTTCCTGCATTTTCATCTTCAAACAGACTTTTAATCGTTTTATCCAGAGAATCAAATTCTGTCTTTACATGAAAAAAGAATAATGACTCGAAGCTACCCTCGAAGCTGTCCGGCTGTCTTAGCATCTCACCTGAATTATAACCGCTTCTGCTTATTTCACCAAAGTCATCATCATTTATACATCCCTGTTTCCAGACGAATAGCTTATCCACCCTGCGACTGCATTTATATTCTTCAAGACCTTCATTTATTAATCCCAGTAGTTGTTCTACTTTTCCGGATTCTGCTATACCTTTACTTTCCTCCAGCTTACTGAGCACTACTGTACCGGCCTTTGCAACCTGAGATAATAGAACATACCTGCCAGCCTCAGAAAGCGAATCATATATACCTGCCTCTACAATAGTTATAACACTGCCCATCTCATACCATCTATCAAGAGGCTCCTCATACAGCATGTCATATAGCTCATCAACATCATATATTCCTGAAGGTTCTATTATCACATGGCCATATCCATTCATAGCCATAGCTATAAGCTTGGTCTTAAGTCTCCTTCTGGCGCAATCAGCATCTCCGCCAATAACCATTTCAAGGTGACAACTATCTCCCAGTTCTTCAGCCAGTATCATTCTATCGACATTTATTGCTCCATAATCACTTGCAATGATAGCCACCTTCTTGCCCTGTCTTACCAGATACCTGGCATATTCCTTTATAAATGTAGTTTTACCGGATCCAAGGAATCCGGTAATAAGATCTACTTTCGTCATATTTGCTCCAAACTTTTTTTAATCTTTTCTTCTACTCGTCCCACAAGTAATCAGTTCCAATTACGTCAGCACCTGTGCTTCTCAACTGACTCGCCTCATTTATATCATTTACTGTGAAGACATACCCTATGAGGTCACTCCCACCAAGGACTTTCCCAACGTCCTCAGTATAAACCTCCTTAGCTACACTATAGCTGATAATATTATTCTCGTGACAATACTCCACAAACTTTTCGGGAGTCTCAAGGGCCTTCTCTCTCTTTTCATCTTTATCATAATACAGATTGATCAGAGGAAAATCATATGCCTCTCTGGCAGCCTTAACCATATCTGTAGTCTGACCACCAGCTATAAGTCTATTAAGAATATCCTCTCTACCATCCGCCACTTTCACAAGCTCAGTATAGTATTTAAGAGTATCCTCATAGTTTCTATTACCGGCATCAACCATTACATACATATCCTTATGAACTTCCATGTAATCAAAAAGTCCCGCCAGGCTGGTAGCCTGATACTCCCCCTGAATCTTGAAGCTCATAAACTGCTCATACGTACACAGGCGCTTATTATTTACATTATTAGGTATTTCCTGTCCTAGTCTTAGCTTCCAGTCATTCTCACTCCAGACATTATTTTCACCACTATGTGCCAGAACCAGAACATCATCACTGGTAAAGGATATATCTGCCTCAAATAGTCTATACCCTGCCTGATATGTAGTATCCAGGGTATCGATAGAATTGATATAGCATTTTTCATTATTCATTCCGCCCAGGGCATGGATTATATAATCAGAGGCTTCTACCACGGACCTATAATCCTCTATACACTGCTTTCTATCTTTCTGTTCCTGCACATGCTCCGCGAATTTTTCCTCATCAGTCTTCGTATCATTTTTCGGACTAACTCTTGTTACCACAATGAAAGCAGTTAATGCTACAAGTGTGAGCAGTAGTATTGGAACTATCACAAAGCCAACAAATCTACGATACTTTTTTAAAAAATCATTTTTTATCTTTAGTAAATTATTTATAAAATTCATTTAAATATCCCTACAGATTTCTATCCTTCTTCTTCTGAAGAAGAGCTTTTGTATCAAGTCCTGACATTCCTTCCGATTGATTACTATCATTTGTTTTATTATTGTCAGCTGTATCAGATTGAACTTCCTGCTGAACCACCTGTCCCTGCTTCACAGGACTCTGCATCGCTTGCTGCTTTACTTGTTGTTTCTCCTTCTGCTGAGTCTTATGTGACCGTCCGGCTGTCTCTATCTTATCTGTCTTTGTCTTATCTGGCTTCTTATCCCTTTTTCTAAACAGTCTTCGACCAAGACTTAATCTACGAACAACTATATCAATCAGAAGAATAATTATAGACAGTATAATAACCCATATAGTTATATCTTTCTTCTTTCTGTTTTCTGCCTTGATTCTTGTATATAGATTATCTCCGTCCGCAAGAACACGTCCATTTGTATCAACAAAGCTTATAAAATTCGTATTTGATATATCTTTTCTATATTCATCAGAGAACTGTATAGTTTCTATTGAGGTAGTAGAAGCAGCTACATCCTCGCCTTCCATTCTTCTCATGCTTATACTATATACTCCCATTTCAGAAGGCTCAAAGGAAGCTGTATAAACACCTGGATCCCCGGGTTCCAGACTTAGTTCCTTAGTCTCTCCTGTTGGTGAAGTATATACTCCAACTACTGAAGTGTTTTCCGAATAATCAGCAGCTGTATATTCGAGTTCTACCTTTCCGCGCCTCTTATAAACAGACACTCTATCCTGCCCTATATCGCTTTCCATTGCAGCATAGTCCATTATTCTGTTCCACATTTCAGCATAGTCCTGATTAGCAGCGAAGCCCTCATTCCAGGTGCCGGACGCTGTTGTCATCCATGCTACTGTATGTCCCAATCCATACTGCCAATTAGATAGAAGGGGATCATCCTCATCTGTGGTGATGGCTTCACGCGCCCCATTTTTAGTAGTAGTCGCTATGTAGCCTGTCACATTTGGTATTCCGTCCCTATACAGTTCTGAAACAAGCTTGTTATTACTTACAGAGAGTTCGAAATCACCATTCTTATAATAGGTATTTCCCGATAGATATATTTCCTCAGTAAATATCTTTGGAACGTCACTTGAGGAATCCGAATAATAATATCTTCCATTGCAGTCCTCTGCCAGTTCCTCCAAAAGCATAGTATCCGAATCGGAGCCTACTGCTATTGTAGACATGGTTATATAATTATCATTTATAAGCTCTACTGCATCATTAAAATCCTTGGTCTCTCCTTCACCATCTGTGAGCAGTAGTATATGTCTAACTCCCGCATCAACTTCAGATAACTCCTTAGCCGCATCAATAACCGCCGGCTTAATTACAGTACCACCCATGATGCCTATCTGCTCTATTTCTTCCTTAATTGCATCCTTATCATCGACCTTAGTCAGTGGCACGCGCCATGTATAGGTATCGCTAAATGTCACTACGCCGACATAGTCCTTAGGGCCAAGGTTATCCACCGCCTCAAGCGCCGCATCTACAGCTACATCAATCTTGCTTCTGCCACCATTTAAATCTTCACCCATGCTCATAGAACCTGAACAGTCTATAACCATAACCATAGCAAGAGAAGGGGCCTCGTCCAGTCCCTTTGGTTCCATCTCTACAGGAAGTATCTGCTCCAGAGGAGTATCCTCGTAACCACCCGGCGCATAGCTTTCTCTACCACCGGTACATACAACACCACCACCGTAATCCTTTACATAGGTTTCGATTACATCAACTAATCCCTGTGGCAGATCCTTAACGTGACAATTGTCCAGGATAATTGTTTTATATTTCAAAATACCAGATATATCATCTGGTGCATTTACACATGATACAACCGTTGTATCCACATTTAGATTCCTGAGGATACTATCCAGCCCTGAGCTATCCTCGAGTGCTCCAGATATAACGAGAACCTTTCCAGGCGCATTAACTACAGCGGCTGCTACCATACTATTATTCTCAGTTATAGTATCACCATCAGCCTCTACAGTGACCTTCCTCTCTTCTATAGCTTCGTCACCAGCCACTTCATTAAATACAAATGTATTCTCGCCTCTTATCAGATGAACATCCATTTCATCCAGAAGCTCACTTCTATCCCATAGCTTGAGCTTAGCATCCACCTCATACGAGCTATATACCGTAACCTTGATATTATATGCATCACCAACCTCCAGCTTCTCTGGCATATCAACCATTTCAAGATATACATCTGAAGCATTTTCAGTCTCATAGAGCTTTGCACAAATTTCTATATCATTATCTCTTAGCTTACTAAGGGTGTTATTTACATCACCTACTGTTTCACAACCGTCCGTAAGAACCACAATTCTACCCACTCTGTCCTCTGGAACAAGAGCAGCAGCATAATCTATTGCTCCTTCAATATCTGTAGCAGAGCCGTCTGGCATAGACGCCACACTGGCAAACTGAACATCATCAGTAACAAACTGATCTGTAGTAGCATTTCTGCCAAATACAACTACTCCATAGCTCTGTCCCCTAGGAAGCTTCTTCACTTCATTTCGAATGTATTCTTCTTCCTCCGCCAGGCTGCTTACATTACTGTCTGACATATCTACGAGAAAGATAGTAACCGCCTTATTCTTTCGTCCAAACAGATTAACCCCAAAGATAGACATCAAAACAAGAATAACCAGGACTGTTCTAATTATTATTTCAGTCTTATTCTTTCTTACCTGTCTAGAGATATAAATGACCCAATCAAGAATCAAAAGTATAAGAGCTATTATGAGACATATCCTGGTTAGTGAGCCAAGTCGCACACCATATTCAGCCTCTTTTACATAGCTCATAGATTCATGGGATATAGTTCCATCACCTTCAGAGATAGGATATCTGACCACAAAATATTCACTCTTACTACCACCTTTTTCTCCGACTGAATTGTCAGTAAGTCTATTCAGTCCTGCCCTCCTTAGACTATAATCCTCCGATGAATCAACGGATTCAAATACTGTATCCTTACCTACAGTAGGACTTAAAGATAGACCTTCTCCTGCCTGAATATATTTGCTATGCACCAGGCTGTCATCTGTTATATAGGTAACTGCCTCAGCAACAAAGATCGGGAATTCCGCCATAAGTGGATACTCGGTATTTCTGATGTCGAATCCAAGTATAACCTTTCTGACGCCTTCATTTTCTCCGTAATAGGCAACCACCTTTTCATCTTCACTGCCTGCATTTATAACCATAAGTGGGCTTGCCCATTCAGGACACTCCAGCACTGACAAGTCACTGGCACCAAAGGTATAGTCATTCATATCACCTATGAAATCACCTGTACGCACTGTAACTATTGCGCCACTGACCTTCTCTGATTCCTTATCGGAATATCCCTCAACTATACCCGGATAATTACCTGTCTCAAGATCTGCTCTATCATATATAGCAAGCACATTTTCTCCTGTAGGAATATCAGCATCGCTAGTGATTTTCAACATTGTATTTCCGGTTATAGCTGTATAAGCCTTCTCGAAGTAAGTATTTCCAACGCCGACCATATATGCCTGAACTTCATCCGACACACTCTTTATTGCATAAGCTGTGTTATCTCTATCCAGCCCGTCTGAATCTAATCCACTTAACTCAGCCTTTACATAGTCTCCTTTTACAGACTTGCCCATCATTAGGAGCGTACTTCCATTATCCCCATCAGTCTCAACAGTTCTAACTTCAATCAGTGAACCATCTGCATCATATAGGGAAATGTCAAACTTATGACTTCCTTCCCCTTTTGAATGATAGCCTATAGCTACATCATATGTTCCCTCTGCATTCTGCTTCATAGACATCTGAGTTATGCCAACATTACTTGATATATCACCATAGACCTTGATATCAACAGACATTTTCTGACTCAGTTCTTCCAGACGAGAAGCTCCGTCTCCATCTGTAAATATAATTACCTCTTCCTTCTTGAGAGATTCAAGCAGTCCCTCTGACTTGCTTATATCTCCAACCGTGTCTGTCACCTTAATATTAGAAAGAATCCTCTTCAGTTTTCCTTTATCGTGACTACCATTTGCAAGCACTTCATTAGTAGAGCCACATGTAACTATAGATATATCTCCACCCGATGTTTCAACATAATCTTTGGCATCCTGAATAGCCTGATCAAATCTTGTAGAACCATTCTTATCTCTGAACTGCATACTACCAGATGTATCGATCACTATAATAGAAGATTTGTTATTTCCCTTCATTCCTCTCTTAACCATTGGAGACATAGCAGCAAATGTAAGGCTTACAAGAGCAAGTATCTCAAGAAACATAAGAATATTCTTAATCAGCTTCTTAGAAAATGTAGTACTCTTCTCATTTCGTTCATTATTTTTCCACAACAAAACCGAAGGTACCACCTTACGGGTTCCCTTCGGTTTCATCAAATATAGAATTATGATAATCGGAACTCCCACCAGGCATATAAGTGGAAGAAGTGTTGCAAATGTCATAATAGTCTCCAGTTACTTATATAAACAAAAATCTTAAATCCTCATATATCAGTTTCCTGATTGAATCTGCGGTGGAACAAAGAACATAATTTCCCCCCGCCGCCTTTGCTTTCGTATAGATATTCCTGGAATAATCCTCAAGGGTCTTTTTATAATCTCTTATACTATATTTATCGAGAGTAATTCTAATCTCTCTATTCTCATCTTCGCTATCTATATATTGGAAGGAGCCATCGTCCTCTATCTCCAGTTCCTCCCGCGATAGAACCTGTATGAGAGTTGTCTTCATCCCATGATAATCAAATAATCTCAGGATATCTGTTTCCCTCGCGAGAAAATTTTCATCCATAAAATCAGATATAACAACAGCTATTCCGCCTCTACCCTTTACAGCTTTTTTAAGTGAGCTCATGATATCAATTTTACCGTTCACTTCAGTCTTCTCAAGCCAGGACTTAAGAGTCGCTACCCCCAGACTTCCAACTGGAACCTTGAAGGTATTTGCCGGAAATGCCAGATCCGTTATATAGACGCTATCTCTTCCAGAGGTCGCCGAAAAACTAAGTACCTCCGCCAGCTCAGCCATAAGTGTGCTCTTCTTCTTCTCGCCAAAATCCATAGATTTACTGGTATCCAGATATATGTTTACACGACCTTCCTTTTCCTCCATAAACTCCTTAATGTAGAGCTTATCGAACCTAGCAAATGCATTCCAATCTACATATCTGGTATCATCTCCAGGAACATATTCACGGTATCCAGAAAACTCAGCCGAACGTCCCTTTGCAGAGGACCTTCTGAGACCCTCGCCCTGGGACATACTACGGCGTATATTCAGTCTAAGTGTATTAAGTTGTTCCAGTTCTCTCAGATTAAGTGTTTCCATCTGCTATCCTTTAAATAGTCTATTATCCGTTAATAAGCTTTCTAAATTACAAATAGTTTTATCCAAGTAGCTTCTTAATAATTGTATCTGCATCAACTCCATCAGCTACTGCATCGAAGCTAAGAATGATACGATGACGCAAAACTGCTACTGCAACCGAATCAATATCTTCAAAGGCTACATTTAATCTTCCAAGCATAAATGCACGAGCCTTTGCACATCTTACGATAAACTGTGCAGCTCTTGGGCTGGCGCCCTCACGAATATATTTGTTATCTGCATGTGTAGCCATAACCAGATCAAGCGCTCTTCCCATAACAGGATCTGCTATAGGTATCTGCTGAATCATTTGTCTTATCTCAATAAGCGTTTCAGGTTTAACCATAGGCTGTACCGGCTGTACTCCAAAACCTTCAGTAAGATTAACAATTGCAGCAAGCTCTTCCTTAGTTGGATATTCGACTAGGAGTTTCATCGCAAATCTATCCAGCTGCGCTTCCGGCAGTGGATATGTTCCTTCCTGCTCAATAGGGTTCTGGGTTGCAATTACGAAAAACGGATCAGGAAGAGCATATGTCAGGTCACCTACAGTAACTGTATGCTCCTGCATTGCTTCAAGCAGAGCAGACTGAGTTTTGGGAGTTGCTCTGTTTATCTCGTCGGCCAGAACCACATTTGCGAAAACAGGGCCCGGTTCAAACTTGAAGCTGCTTCCCTGCTCATTTCTAACCATGATATTAGTACCTGTAATATCTGCTGGCATCAGGTCCGGAGTGAACTGTATACGTCTAAAGGACATATCGAATACGTGACTGATGGTTTGTACCAGTCTTGTTTTTCCAAGTCCTGGCATACCTTCCAGCAGGACATTCCCCCCCACCAGAAGTGCCATTAGTAGATTATCTACCGTCTTCTCCTGACCTATTATCTCCTTATGTATTTCTGCTTTAACCTGATTGATAATGCTTACAGCCTGGTTATATTCCATTCTTCACTTACCTCCATTTATATCTACTCAGATAAACCTGTAAAATAATTCTTTATCACATCCGACATTCCGCCGGGATATTTGCCCTTATCGATTCCTTCATACGCCTTATCACTGTAGTCGCCTATAACAGTATCGTATGGAACCTGAGTTCCCTCCCATGCCAGTCCATTTTGCTCATGAGCAAACTCTGAGGTTGAATTCTCAGTATACTTACCTGATACGTTTTCGTTAACGCTTACATAGTCATGATCATGCTTAACCTTTGTTTCACCGGAACCCTCTCCCTGGCCACTACCTTTTCCTTTACCTCCAGAGCTATTACCATTATTATTCTCTTGACCATTTCCTTCGCCTTCACCTTCACCGGATCCTTGACCTTCACCTTCACCTTCACCGGATCCTTGACCTTCACCTTCGCCCTGGCCTTCACCGGATCCTTGACTTTCACCTTGGCCCTGGCCTTCTCCGAATCCTTGATTTTCACCTTCACCTTCGCCGGATCCTTGACCTTCACCTTCTTGACCTTGCTGGCCTTGCTGTCCTTGCTGGCCTTCCTGGCCTTCCTGGCCCTGCTGTCCTTCCTGATTATTAGAAGCAGTCTGGTTCTTAGGTTTTTGATTCTGATTATCCGCTAATTCCTTAGCCGATTTTAGTTCTTTCTGTGCCTCTCCTGTTTTACCTTGAGATAACATACCAAGCTTTTCAGACATATCCCCTAGCTTATAATCATATTTCTGTCTAGCCTTGTTAAAGTCATTCTTATCCTTCACATTTGCAAAATCCTCTTTGGAGGTCTTTAGCGACTCCATCATTTTCTTTAACTCTTCCAGCTCCTCAGGAGTAAGCTCACCCTGATCTATCTTCGTCAGAGCCTCCATCATTTCTTCTACCTCTTCCTGGGCCTTCTTGGCTTCCTGCTTTGCCTCATGCTGATTCTTCGCCAGTTCCTTAGCCGGGGTAGGTATTATATACAAAATAGTTGCAAGAACTATAGTCAGAAGAAGCACTCCCAGCTTTATCCATGGAAGCTCCAACTTAACCTTTACTTTACTCTCCTCCAGCTTTAAATGCCGTTCAGCATCTATTCTCTGAAGGACACATACCTTGTCCTTATATTTTCTATTTTCAAGTGCTGTTATTATCTTCTCATCAAAACCACAGCTGTCTATATAGAGCGCCGCAGCCTTGTTATCTATTCTTCTCTTAACTCCCAGGATAACTCCCGCAATTAACCCAACAACCGCTGTGCCAAGTGCCACATAACCTGCATAATAAAACGGAAATATCATACTGGCTATAACAACAATAAGTCCCGCTACAGCTCCGTACATCAGAGCTGTAACAAGACTTCTTCTCATTATATTTGCATTTAGTTTTACTCTTGTCCTACCTACTATTCTGTCGATATATTCCATACGTTTTCCGCCTGCTTTATTAACTAACTCAGCATTACTTATTTCTAGGTCTTAGTCTAAGTGATGCCATCCATATGAAAAATGCTGCTACTCCAAGTTGCAGAGCAACCGAAATAATAAGCCAAGCTGTAGTTGATGTCATAAATTCAAAGAGTCTACTACGTTGTGTTCCATAGCTAAATAGTTCCTCGAAAAAGGATTCGCCTGTCATTCTTCCGACGAAGAAAACAATAAATGTCTGAACAGGATTTAATGTAAGAGGAATAAGTGACATTGATGCTTTATCTATATTTCCTAGAATCGCTACGAGTAGTAATGGAACATATGTTATTCCATATATACCTCCATATATTACATAGGACATGATAATGGCGGGGATAGATTTCTTACACACTGAGGAACAGAAGGTTCCTATGCTACCAGCCATTATTGCATACGCAAATGCAAGAACTATATACTCTAAAAGCATAAGCCATGAAAGACCTCCCATAACGAAGGATATAGCCATAAGAGGTACGCTTGCTACAACGAATATCATTACTCTGAAAACAGCAGATGAAACCTTGCCTATGATTATTGAAGGAGCACTTGTTGTTGTGGTTAACATAACATCAAGCGTTTGTCTTTCTCTTTCACCTGATATGGAGGAGGCTGTGATTATAGGTATAATAAGTGATATCATAACCAGCTGTGCTATACCTATCACAGGGAAAAATGCTATATAAGACTCATATACTTCTGTATTAGTTCTTATTCCTGAATACAAACCTACTGAACGTATTGTAAGCATTATAAATATGAATATGAGCCCTAGTATCGCCTCATAGGCGAATAGTCCCCAGGAGAATTTCATACTTCTGGATATCACCTTGAGATCCTTTTGTACTATAGGATTAACTATGCTTTTTGAGGTTTTAACATTATTCATTAAGCGACACCTCCTGTAATATTCATAAATATCTTCTCAAGGCTCTTCTCTTCTCTATGGAATCCAGAAATAGTAACTCCTCTGGAGATAAGGTCTACAATTATTCTGTTAGCCATAGCGTCATCCACTACTCCACTGATTATTATCTGATTCTCGCGAACAGATTCCATTCTGATTCCCGGCTGTTCAGTAAAGATTCTCTGTGCTTGCTCTATTCCATTTGCAAACAAAATGATGAGGCGACTTGTATCTGTACCTGTCTTAAGGATATTCTCCATCTTACCGGCTGCCACAAGACGTCCCTGATTCATAATTCCAACTGCGTTACACATTTCCGCTATATCCGCAAGAATATGCGAGCTTATTATAATTGTTTTACCCATTGACTGTAGATTCATCAGAAGCTCTTTCATCTCAACTCTTGCTGTTGGATCAAGGCCTGATGAAGGTTCATCCATAATAAGCAGCGTTGGATTGTGAAGAAGTGCTCTTGCAACACACAGTCTTTGCTTCATACCTCTCGATAATGTATCAACGTAGAAATCCTTTTTATCTTCCAGGTTAACTAGGGCAAGGAGGTCATTTGATGTAGCTACAATATCTCTATAAGTCATTCCATTAAGAGAACCGTAGAATTCCAGATATTCTGTAACCTTAAGGTTATCATATACACCGAAGAAGTCTGGAACATAACCTATTTTTCTCTTTATTTCCTTTAGCTCACTTCTACTAGCACCGCCATTTATACCAGTTATTCCATCTACAGTAACCCTACCTGAGGTCGGCTTCAGAAGACCGCATACTATTCTTATAGTAGTTGTTTTGCCCGCTCCATTAGGTCCCACAAAACCGAACAGATCTCCCTTAGGAACCCTGAGCGTCAGCCCCTTTACAGCAGGAAATCTGCCATACATTTTTACTAGATTCTCTATATATAACACAAGCATTTCCTCCTGTTTAATATTCTGAGTAGTAGCATTCCCATGCTACTTCCGAGTCTTCCTTTGTCTTGTTAGTACCCTTAGTAACACCCACTATAGCAATTGTTCCAGCCTGTCCTTCACAGTTTGTCTTGATAGTCATTGCCATAGCTGCCAGCTCGGCTGCACCCTCATAATCTTTTTTATTATAATGATCATTTACTTCTCCATTATATATTAAGTTAGAATTACTTACTGAAAAACCCTGATAAGCGCTTGATGTACTATTTATACTAACCGTCATCTCTTCGCCAGCATCTACATCCTTTATAATCTGACTTCCGTAGTCACCAATTATCATTACATAGTCAAAATGTTTGCCTGTGTCATTAATAATTTTTCCGTATCTTATATTTTGAAGACCATTATTATCTATATCATCAAGTTCTATATCATATGTGAAGTCATTTATTTGTTCATCCTTTTTACTCATCACAAAACAAGTAGAATCAAAGGTTCCATCAGGTTTAAAGTACAGTCTATCGACTTCTCCACCATATTGGATGACTCCCTCTTCTTTTTTGCTATACCCATAATCAGTTATCATATCCCCATATAAATATGACTCTTTTGTTTCTATCATCCATTCGCTAGGTTTTGCTGAATATCCCATTATGTATGTTTCATTCATTTTCTTAGTTATATTATGCATCTCGACTGACTTGATATTTAATCCTCGTACTCTTACGCCAAAACTAAGAAGTGCTATAAAGCCTACAAAAACAAGCGACATAGCTGGAATAACCAGCCATATCTTTTCTTGCAGCTTCATGGATTTAAGCACAAGATAACAAATCGGTCCTACAAGAACTATATATATAATTATAATAAGCGAAAGGAGTCCAGCCC
>CAMKQB010000038.1 GCA_946414825.1 uncultured Lachnospiraceae bacterium | reverse complement strand
CTGAGTTAAGACCAAGTTCCTTGTAGTTCTCTACCTTAGCCTTTGAAGCGTTGTATACAACGAAGTCTGGCTCATATGTCTCAAGTTCCTCAGCTGTTGGCTGGATGAACATGTTCTTAATGAAATGTGCCTGCCAAGCAACCTCAACGATGAAACGAACTGCCATTCTTGTATCTTCATTAGCACCACAGAATGCATCTACTACGAAAAGCTTCTTGTTTGAAAGCTCCTTCTTAGCAAGATCCTTAAGTACTTCCCATGTGCTCTGCTCCATAGGATGGTTATCATTTGGATAACCCTCTGTTGTCCACCATACAGTGTCCTTTGAGTTCTCATCCATAACGATATACTTATCCTTAGGTGAACGACCTGTATAAATACCTGTCATAACATTTACAGCACCAAGCTCTGTCTCAACACCCTTGTCATAACCCTCAAGTGAAGGATCCATCTCAAATTTGTAAAGATCCTCGTATGATGGATTGTGGATAATCTCAGTTGTTCCTGTGATTCCGTACTTAGTTAAATCAACGTTTGCCATTAATCTTTCCTCCTTAGAAATAATATCGGGTTGCCCCTGTTTTTTATTTTAATTTAAAGGCGTCGGCATTAGTTAAAAAGCTCTAACGCCAACGCCTCTAGTATAATTTTATATCTTTGTAAAGTCAAGCGACACTTGAGATAATTTGTCGCAAACATCTAGTGATTTACTCATTTTCCTCTATATACTTATCTACCTTTTTTCTAAGCATGCCGAACTGACATGGTCCAGCATCCAGAATGGCCTTATGGAATTCCTTCGCATCAAAATCGTCACCCAGCTCATCCTCAGCATATTCACGAAGCTCTTCTATCTCGTAGTAACCAACGGTATAACTTAGATAAACACCCGGATCCGCTATTGATGAGTCCATGATTTCCTGTGCGACACTCTCATCTATTCCAACCTTCGCAAGGTATTCTTTCACTTCCTCTAAATCCCAGCCTTCATAGTTAACGCCGAGATCAACTCTCTCCTGCGCAAGGTATCCTATTTCACTATTAAGCTTTTCCAACTGAGCAAAGACTTTCGCATTATCTTCCTTGCCCTCAAAGTCACATTTTAGCCCTACATCATAAGCTGTATAAACAGCCCAGCCTTCAACATAACCTTTATTACTTTCAAGGATACGACCAGGATTTGGATTGGTATTTCTGAAATACCAGAACTGGAACATGTGTCCTGGGCATCCCTCATGAGCAAGAGTATTGAAGAGTCCATCATGATACTGTGAATTAACCTTAATTACGTTGTGGTCTGGCTCGTCCGCCGGATTCGTTACATAGTATGCAAGTGTAGTCTTCTTAATCTTAGAGATACTATCTGACAGAAAATCTATCTCATATGGAATCTTACCTTCAAGCGGATAGTCATCCATATATTTTTCCTGGAACATATCTACCAGCTCACTAGGCTCCATATCATTATATACCGAGTAGATTTCATCGCCTTTTTCAGCAAATTCCTCATATGCATCAGGATTAGAGGAATATATGCTGTAGAGCTGCATCATCAGATCATCATATCTATCATCTATAACCTCAATCTCTTCTTCTACTGTCTTGGCAGAGCCTGAATACATAGGGAATATATAATCCTCATAGTATTCCTTACCACCATCAAAGTAGCAGATACCCTTATCATTTGTGCTTGTTCCCTTAAGCTCTTCTATAGTCGCCTTGATATCTTCATATACAGGAATAATTACCTCTTCAACAGATTTCTTCTGCTGTTCCTTAAAGGCTTCCTTCTCTTCCTCTGTAAGGAAATCCATGCCATCTATCTTCTCTTCAAAATCCGAAATGACAAACTCCCCCTTATTGTTAAGGAACTCGTCACACTGCTCAATTACTTCATCCGCCGAAGAATCCTTCATGAAGTAGCCCTTCTCAGATCGGGTCTTTTCAAACTTTAGCATTTCCGCCATTACATCCTTTGTCTGATTCATAAGAGCTAAATAATCCTCAACATCACCCTTATCATCAAATCTATACTCTGTGAATAGAGTAGGAAGAGACTCCTGCCAACCATTCATAGGTGAAAATGCACCTCTGATATAAACATTGTCATAATAATGAAGACTTATCTCTGCATCGGTTTTGAGACATTCAAAGGTAAATCTCTCATCCTCTGTAAGCTCTGCGTCCTCGAATTCCATCAGCTTGTCATAGAATTCTTCATCTTCCTTCTTCTCTCGCTCTATAGCCGCCTCGTCCATAACTGCATCGCCCCAGGTTGCTTCAGCAGGCTTAGGAATTCCATAAGAGGATTCATCATATATATAATCATTATATGTAATGGTATCCTCTGTTACTGTATCTTCAAAGTACTCCATGAGAAATGCTTCGAAATCTTCATTCTCCTCAGAAGCATAATCCACATCATCTTTTTCTTGTGTTTCACTATCTTTATCCTTTTTCTGGTCTTTCTTCTTGTCATCCTTTTTCGAGCTGTCACTATGAGTTTCTCCCAGAATAGTCTCATGGTAAAATTCATCAAAACTACAGCCTGACATCGACAGCATCATGGTCGCGGCAAGTACTGCCGCTAAAACCTTTCTTGTTTTTCCCTTAATTCTTTTAATCATCACTAATCCCTTCTATATATTGTTTTGTAATGTATTTTCATCTTATTAATAAGTATCTATAAGCTTTTTATTTCAGATAGATTTCTGCCAGAACTATATCCTCCGGCGTCGTCACCTTGATATTTTCATAGCTTCCTTCAATCATCTTTGAAGGAATATCCAGATATCGCTCAACCACCATGGTATCATCTGTAATGTCTGTATCCCCACTTACCCTCAGTCTCTCATAGGCTTCCTCGAGGGTTTTTCTGTCAAAGGTCTGCGGCGTCTGAATCTGGTAAAGAGTTCTTCTGTCAGGAGTCTCTATTCCATATTCATTTTCATCAACAATCTTGATTGTATCCTTTACCGGCATAGCAACTGTACACGCCTTGTATCTTCTGGCTCCAGAAATGGAATCAAGAATCATACGATTTGTAACACATGGTCTGGCTGCATCATGTATCATTATTATCTTATTCCTCTTATCACAGGCTCTCAGTCCCTTGCTGACAGAATTGAAACGTTCCTTTCCTCCTGCAACGATCTTCCTAACCTTGTGGAATCCATATTTATCTACTATTTCGTCTCGCACATAATCTATGTCACTTCCTCTGGTAACAAGGATTATCTCATCAACTACGCTCGCATCGAAAACCTTAAGACTATAGTAGAGAAGCGGTTTTCCATTTATTTCCATATATTGTTTTGCTTTGTCAGAATTCATCCGACTTCCCTTGCCTGCCGCAAGGATAATAGCACTTACCATATTAACGTTCACCTATTTTTAGATTTGGAATCGCATTTAGATAGAGGTCTGCTCGTCTACCGGAAGCAAACTCATGGTATCCTGCAGCCGCGATCATTGCTCCATTATCTGTACAATATATAAGCTCTGGGCAGTGGAACTTAAGCCCCTTCGCCTCAGCTCTTTCCTTCATGGTTGTTCTAAGCAGAGAGTTTGCCGCAACGCCACCTGCCAGGGCAACTGTTTTCATTCCATAGTCCAGTGCCGCCTGAATCGTGTGATCTGCCAGCACATCAATTACTGCCTGCTGGAAGGAAGCAGCTACGTCTGCCTTATTTACTTCAAGTCCCTTCATCTCGGCATCATTTAGATAATTTAGAACTGCTGACTTAATGCCACTAAAGGAGAAATCATATTTTGAATCACCAACGCTTGCCCTAGGGAAATCTATCGCCGATGGGTCTCCCTCACGCGCCAGCTTATCTACCTTAGGTCCACCGGGATAGCCAAGCCCAATGGCGCGGGCCACCTTATCAAAGGCTTCTCCCGCCGCATCATCATGTGTGCGGCCAATTATTGTATATTTGGTATAGTCATCAACTCTAACTATATGAGAATGACCACCGGATGCCACCAGACACATATAAGGCGGAGTTATTTCATTTGTCAGATCAGAGTCCTTATCCTGAGATTCATAATTCCGCAAATCACCCGTATCCACCAGGTAATTTGCGCATATATGTCCTTCTATATGGTTCACCCCAACAAGAGGAATATTCTTTGCATATGCAAGAGCCTTAGCTGTGCTTACTCCTATTAGAAGCGGTCCAACCAGTCCCGGTCCGTAGGTTACAGCTATTGCACTAATCTCGTCCCAGGTTACCTGGGCATCCTCTACTGCTTTTTTTATCACCTGATTTATTTTCAGCACGTGTTCTCTTGACGCAATCTCCGGAACAACTCCACCATAAAGTGTATGCGTCGGAATCTGCGTATATATTACATTTGATATAACCTCTCTGCCGTCGGCCACAACCGCTGCCGCCGTCTCATCACAGGAGGTCTCGATTCCTAGTATGTATTTTCTATCGCTCATCATATTTTCCTGTCTCTTGGAACTAATCCACGAATTTAAGTTCTTTAGTACGTCTATCCTTGCTGATAACAGCACAGGAGAATATTTCTTTTATAGACTCCGAATACTGTTCCGGCTTTATCACAGAAGGGGAGTAATGTGTCAGCCACATTTCCTTTGGCTGTGCCTGTTTCGCTATCTCCGCGGCCTCCTGCATAGTCATATGCTTCTTATCCTTAGCTTTCTTTATCGACTCTTCTTCGCCGTCTCCATACATTCCCTCACAGATGAAGATATCTGCTCCAGCAGCTTCTTCTACAATTTTTTCCGTTGGCCGGGTATCTGTAGTATATGTAATCTTAAGACCTTTACGTGCGGGCCCCATTACCATATCGCTGGTAAATGTCGAACCTTCGTATTCTACAGTTTCTCCACTTTGAAGCTTACCCCAGAGTTGTACCGGAAGACCCAGACTCTTCGCTGCATCTGCATCAAACTTGCCTGCTCTATCCAACTCGAAGCTGTAACCGTAGCAAAGCATATTATGATTAACCTTGAAAGCCTTGACTCTGAGCCCGATTAGTTCAAGAACCTCTTCGTCCTTATTAACATCAAGCTCTATACATTTCACCTCAAACGGAAGTCTGGGAGCTATAACAAGAAGCGAACGAACTACATGTTCTATCCCCTTCGGACCAACTATTGTAACAGGTTCCTTCCTATCTGCATTTCCCATGGCAAGGAGCATTCCCGGAAGCCCACTTATGTGATCCGCGTGGAAATGAGTAATCAGAATTACGTCTATAGGGTTGAAGCTCCAACCCCTGCGGCGCACAGAAATTTGAGTAGCCTCGCCACAATCGACCAAAAGGCTACTCCCATTATATCTTAGCATTAATGAAGTAAGTGCTCTGTATGGAAGAGGCATCATACCGCCGGTTCCAAGCAAACAAACATCTATCATTTATCCATTCCTTTTATTAATATAAGAGCATCGTCGTCCGGATTATGATAATAATTATCTCTGACAAAGATCTCTTCGAATCCATATTTTTTATAGAGGGCAATGGCAGGAAGGTTATGTGCCCTAACCTCAAGACTTATCCTGTCAGTTCCTGCGTCCACAAGCTCAGATATCATATCCTTCATAAGCTTATTTCCGATACCCATTCTGCGGTATCTCTTATCAACCGCTATCCTAAGCAGCTCTGCATCCCCCTGAATATCTGCATATATTATATATCCGACCACTCTTCCATCCATTTCTTCTACAAGAAGGTGGTTATAATCATATTCAAATGTACTCCCCAGACTTTCCTCACTCCATGCGTCAGAAAAATTCTCCGCTTCGAGTCTGGCTATTTCCCTCATAATATTCATAACTCTTCACACTAACTAATTGCGAATTACTTTGACTCCCTGACACGTTCCGCCTGAGACTTCCTCAGATATTCCGGCGCAAAATCGTCTGCATTTATATATTTTCCTTCTTTATAAAGAAGCTCTCCATACGAAGCTATCGAAGCACCTCTCTGTCTATTCATTATTGCAGGAGCCATCTTGCATGGAACATCTATCTCATCCCATATAACATCTTGATAGATAGCTACACCATCCCCTAAGAAGGTCACACCTTCTATAGGTCCACCTTCAGATTCCGCGAGTTTCTTCGAATAATCATTTATATATTCTATAAGCTCATGAATATCCATTGGCTGCTGCTCAAGAATCACTTCCACATTTCCCTTTACTCGGTAAAGCCCTGTGTAAACCTGATTTCGGCGTGCATCTATAATAGGGCAGATCAGCCCCTCAGCACCCCACATATTATAGGCGAGTCCCTCGCAGGTTTTGATCGGGATAACCGGCTTATCCACCGCCATCGCAAGTCCCTTCGCAGTCGCGGCACCTATTCTAAGACCAGTAAAGGAACCCGGACCCGCAGCTATAGCAATCGCATCCAGTTCCTCAAGCTTTGTCTCAGAGGTTTTAACTATCTCGTCAATCATAGGAAGAAGTGTTTCTGAATGAGTCTTCTTATGGTTCATCGTATATTCAGCTATTATCACATCGTCCTGAAGGATTGCTACGGAGGCAACCATTCCTGAACTGTCTATTCCAAGTATCTTCATATGAGCTTCCTAATCCTGATGATTACTTATAGTAATAAGTCTGTAATCAAATCCTTTTTCCAGATTTTTCTCTATCTTGATCCATGTAGCATCTTCGGGAATTATTTCTTCGATAAGCTCCGCCCACTCAATGAGCAAAGCTCCATCTCCACCAGCATATTCATAGAATCCGGTTTCTTCCATTTCATCTATATCCCCCACTCGATATACATCGAAGTGATATAGCGGGAGTCTTCCCTCTGTATATTCCTGAACAATAGTAAATGTAGGACTGGACATAGGTTCTGTTATGCCAACTCCTGTACCAAAGCCCTGAGCAAAAACAGTTTTTCCTACACCGAGATCACCGCTTAGGCAATAAACCTTTCCAGGCATTGCCTCCTCGCCCATTTTACGGGCTATATTAAATGTGTCCTCTCTGCTGAAGCTTTCCAGCTTGTTTTCTTGTCCTTTACTTGTTATGTCCATTTTCTCCATGCTCTTTTTCCACAGTACACATCAAACTATTTTCTTTAGATCAGCAACCTGAACATTACAGTTATCGCAAAACTCCATCAAATCCTGAGATCCCCTTATCAGCATATAATCATGAAATTTCCCTGTATCAATATCAATAAAGCCTGCCACCTTCTCGCCTGTACATATACTAGTCTTAAGTGCAGGCTTCTGTTTCTCTGAGTCATATTCTATTTTTTTCTTTTTACGAAATATACTCATAATCCAGCCATCTATATTTAAATATTCAGCTTTATCTCTCTGCCTGCCGGCTCATACTGACGGTACTTAACACCTGTCATATCAAACATTTTCTTTGAAGCTATAGTGCTCTCAGTATTCGCATATTTATCTGAGAGATAAATGATCTCTGATATTCCACTCTGAATAATCGCCTTAGCACACTCGTTACAAGGGAATAGTGTAACATATACCTTCGCCCCCTTGAGATTACGAGTACCACGATAATTAAGAATCGCATTCAGCTCTGCATGACATACAAAGATATATTTGCTATCCAGCGGAGAACCATCTCTTCCCCATGGCATATCGTCATCATCGCAGCCCTGTGGCATACCATTATATCCCACCGAAAGGATACGGTTATCCTCGCCTACTATACAGGCTCCCACCTGAGTACTAGGGTCCTTACTTCTCTCTGCCGACAGAAGTGCTATCCCCATAAAATACTGATCCCAGTTGATATAGTCTGCTCTCTTGTAATCAATTTGCTTAGCCATAAAACCCCCTAAAACCTAATTTTATCTCTTAATTATATCTCTTAGTTTCCGCCTTCACTTTCCCAATAATCATCATATGAGAAGAAGCCTTCCTGCATATCTTCATTATATATAGCATATACACCAAGAGTGTCCTTCATTTCCATCCAAGTCCAGCTAAGGAATTCCTCTGTAACCTCTGACTTTGGTTTCTTATCAGTATAGAGGTAGAAGGTCTTGCCACCCTCTATTCCATAAGGCTCTGTGTATACGTACTTTATATCATCCTTTATTTCTTTAGTGCCATTTTCCTTAACTGTTTTGTAGTCTCCAAGCTCCATCTTGTAGGTATTATCATCAACCTTTGTTATGTTTTTGAAGGTTCCTGTGAATTCACTCTGGTAAACAGTTCCATTTGGATAATCATCACCTGTGTCACCCATATCAGAATCTGAATAAAGACCTGAGAAGCTACCATCTGACTTAACTTCAAGCATAGTACTCCATCCACCAGCACCGCTAGAGAACATGAAGCTCTTTCCCGAAGTTCCAAGCGGAAGCTCCACCGAATTTGCCGGCGCAGTTTCCTTCTTCTCTTCAGTAGTTGCCTCAGCTTCGGTTGTTGTCGCCTCAGTAGTTGCTTCAGTTGTCGTCTCAGTTGTCGCTGTTGCCTCCGAAGTCTCTTCCTCTTTTGAGTCCGCCACAACCTCTGTCGTCACCTCAGATGCTTCTTCATTCTTTTTACCCATAAAAAGATAAATAACTCCAACTGCAATTATTCCAAGTAACGCAAGTATGCCACATACGATACCTATAACCATCTTAGGGGAAGTACCCTTTTTCTCTTTACCCATTTTAGTCCTCCTTGTGAATTAATCCACTACGTCGATAATTTTAACATTTTCAAGGTAATATAGCAAAATATTTCATATTAATTGCATCATATTAGATATGAAACAGATTTGATCCTAAAAATCATAAATAAAAATAGTCCTCAACGAATGAAGACTATTTTAGAATATCTTACGATATTGTCTTATTAATATTTATGTATTATTCGCTTTCTGCATTTGCAGGCGCTTCACTAGCTTCAAGGTCTCTAAAATAATATGCAAAGTTGCCCTTGCTCTGCTTTTTATGGAATATCATGATTATATTTACCGGGAAGTTCGAAGTATAAGAATTGAACTTATTTACACATCTATTATAAGCCAGACTTGCCTTCATAAGTTCAGCGCGGGAATTATTGAACTTCTGGAGATGAGTTGCAAAATCCTCATTCTTCTTAAGATCTGCATGCTCTTTAAGTATCTCACGTATCTTCACATCAGATTCATCCATCTTCTCAGCATTTACAGCCTGCATAGTAACCGACATTCCAAGCCCAAATGTATTCACATCCAGAACATCCATATCAGTCTCTATGCCCTTGCCCATAATTATTTCAGCAAGTTTGCTCAGTTGAAATGCCCTGTCCCAAAGATTTCCATCTATTTCAGAACTCTTGTCTCTGATTTCAGCTTCCATTCCATTTATCTTAACAGTCAGATAAATGAATAAATAAGCCGCTATCAGCACTACGATCGCAAAGATCAGAAATGCCCACTTCATCATTTCCCTCCGATTTTTCATGGTCCTTTGCAATCATACCATAAATAAAATTTAAATAAAAGAACAAAGATTCTTCGCCGTTTTCAGGCTTATCCATTTTTACGTAAACTTATTGTTTCATAAAAATCAAAAAAATGTTACAAATTTGTTAACTTTTCGTTGCAATTATATTTTTTTTGAGATATAATCGTTTTGCAGTATACATAACGAAAAATTTATGGTAAACTTCTTATGCGATTATGGTAAACCAAATCTTGGGGAGAAGATATTATGAGATATAATTTTAAAAAAACTATCAGCGCAGTGATGGTTGGAGCAATGCTTTTGGCAGCATCTCCTATACCTCTTGCCAACACAAATATTGTCTACGCAGACGAGATGTCCGATGCTGAGGCTAAGAAGGCCGATGCTCAGCAGAAGAAGAAGGATGCTCAGACTAAGCTGGAGAAGCTTGAGTCCGATAAGAAGGATGTTATGGAGCTTATCGAAAACCTCGATAAAGAGATAACAAGCTACGAAGGAACTATCAGAGAGCTTCAGGGAAAGAGCAACACTCTTCAGGCAAAGGCAAGCGTAGCTGAGAATGAGCTTCAGATGGCTTACATTGCTGAGGCTAATCAGTACGAGGCTATGAAGGAGCGTATCCAGTTCGCATATGAAAATGGAGATGCTGATTATATAGACGCGCTCGTATCTATCAAGGATTATGATAACGTTATTAATCAGTCAGAGTATGTATCACAGGTTTCAGGCTACGATCAGAAACAGTTAAATGATTTGCTTGAAATCGAAAAGAGCATTTCCGAATATAAGACAACTATTTCAGATAACCTCAGCGAGGTTGCTTCCCTTAAGGAAGAAGCTGAAGGTGAGCAGGGCGCTCTTCAGGTAATTCAGGATGGTAAGCTGGCTACACTCAAGGAGTATAATCTTGATATAGCAGCCACAGAATATACTATTGAACAGATGAATGCTATTGAGGCTCAGCAGGATGCGCAGATAGCAGCTATTGTAGCTGCCGCTAGTGCAAGACGTGCTGCTGCAGAACAGACCGTCACAAGAACAGTAACTGTTGAAGTTCCAGTTGAGACACCTGCAGCAACAGCATCATCAACAGATGCAACACCTAAGAAGCAGGAAACAAAAACAGTTACTAAGGAAGTAACAGAAACTGTTCCGGCTCAGACACTTCCTTCCTATTCAGGAAGCGGTTTCATATGGCCAAGCTACACAAGAACTATTACATCCGGTTATGGACCAAGAACTTCACCTACAGCTGGTGCTTCTTCCTACCATAGAGGAATCGATATTGGTGCTTCTTATGGTTCAGGAGCTCTTGCAGCAGCAGATGGAGTTGTATCATATACAGGTTGGTTTTCCGGTGGTGGTAATACAGTTATTATCGATCACGGAAATGGATTATCAACCCTTTACATGCACCTTTCAGGATTTGCAGTAAGCCAGGGTTCCAGCGTAAGCGCCGGACAAACGGTTGGATATGTAGGAAGTACAGGAATATCAACAGGTCCTCATCTCCACTTTGCAGTAATGGTTGGTGGTTCATATGTTAATCCATTAGGGTATTATTAAAATATTATTAGATGAGAAACTCTCCTATATAAGAAAAGCTCGTAGTGATAATCACTACGAGCTTTTTTCTATGTTATCATTCGTTTTCATTTATTAGTTTATCTTTAGTTTACTTATAGCCTGGAATATTACATTCCAGCCTTCATTTCCCTAACATACTCTGCAAGCTTCTCCGGAGCATTTACTCCTTCACTAGCTACTATTCTGACCATAGCTGATCCTACTATAACTCCATCAGCCACCTTAGACATTTTAGCCGCCTGCTCAGGAGTGCTAATTCCAAAGCCTATCGCAGCAGGAGTATCTGTTGCTTCCTTGATAAGCTTAACTATTGACTCAAGGTCCGTCTTAATCTCGCTTCTAACACCTGTTACGCCAAGGGAGGATACAACATAAATGAAGCCCTTTGCCTGCGATGCTATTTTCTTGATTCTATCTTCACTAGTCGGAGCAATCATGGAAATAAAATCCATTCCATACTTTGCTGCCACCTCATCAAACTCATGTCTTTCCTCGAATGGACAGTCCGGAATAATGATTCCATCAGCACCAGCCTCTGATGCATTCTTAAAGAATCTGTCTGCTCCATAATGGAAAACCGGATTTGCATAGGTCATGAAAACAATTGGAATATCCACATCCTTTCTGACTTCTTTCAGCAGATCAAAAACCTTGTCTGTTGTCATCCCAGCTTCAAGAGCTCTAATATCTGCCTCCTGAATAACAGGTCCTTCAGCTATCGGATCCGAAAAAGGAATTCCTATCTCTATAAGATCCGCTCCCGCCTCTGCTACAGCCTTGAAGTTCTTAACACTGGTTTCAAAGTCTGGATCTCCGGCAGTCAGAAAAGCAATAAATGCTTTCTTATTTTCAAATGCTTTATATATATTACTCATATGCTCTACCTCTTATATAGAAATATTCACTCAGACAAATGTATGATTATTCGTAAATGTCTACTCCACGATAACGCGCTATAGCTGCAACGTCCTTATCACCACGACCAGAGATAGTGCATACTATTATGCTATCCTTTGGCATCTTAGGCGCTATCTTAAGCACATGTGCAACCGCGTGACTACTCTCAATTGCAGGGATAATTCCCTCTGTTCTGGAAAGATACTCAAACGCATCAACCGCTTCGTCATCTGTAATAGGAACATATTCTGCTCTTCCGATGGATGCAAGATATGCATGCTCTGGTCCGATACCAGGATAATCAAGTCCTGCTGATATGGAGTAAACCGGAGCTATCTGACCATACTCATCCTGGCAGAATAAAGACTTCATTCCATGGAAGATTCCCATAGAGCCATTTGCCATAGTTGCTGCATTTTTCGGATTATCAACACCAAGACCTGCCGCCTCACATCCGATCAGTTTAACTCCATCATCCTTTATATATTCGTAGAAGGATCCAATAGCATTACTTCCGCCACCTACGCAGGCTATTACCACATCAGGAAGCTTACCCTCAGCATCAAGAATCTGCTGTCTGCTCTCCTTACTGATAACTGACTGAAAGTCTCTAACAATAGTTGGAAATGGATGTGGCCCCATAACTGAACCGAGAACATACAGAGTATCATCCACTCGGCTAACCCACTCTCTCATTGCCTCATTTACAGCGTCCTTTAGAACTCTGGTTCCTGTTTTAACTGCATGAACCTTGGCGCCCAGTAGTTCCATCCTAAATACATTCAGCGCCTGACGCTTGGTATCCTCTTCGCCCATGAAGATTTCACATTCCATATCCATAAGAGCTGCCGCTGTTGCAGTTGCTACACCATGCTGACCTGCGCCGGTCTCTGCTATAACTCTGGTTTTACCCATTTTCTTTGCAAGAAGAACCTGTCCCAGCACGTTATTAATCTTGTGAGAGCCTGTATGATTAAGGTCCTCTCTTTTAAGATATATCTTTGCACCGCCTAGATCTCTGGTCATTTTCTCGGCATAATATAGAAGGGATGGGCGTCCAGCATAGTTTCTATTCAGTTCGTCCAGCTCTGCCACGAATTCAGGATCATTCTTATACCTTTCGTAGGCAGCCTCTAGCTTATGAATCTCATTCATCAGAGTTTCCGGGATATATTGACCACCAAACTCTCCAAATCTTCCTTCTGACATAATATTTCTCCTTTATATAGATTCTTCGCTTCGCTCAGAATGACATTTACATATTGTTTTATTTTTCATCCTGGTTTTCATTCCAGTTTCAGTTCTTTAAGCTTTTTATCAGTTCAGACTTTGAGTCGCTTCTCATTAGCATCTCTCCGATAAGTACTGCATCAGTTCCATTTTCCCTAAGAGCTTTCACGTCCTCCGGAACCATGATTCCACTTTCAGACACAAAGATTATATTCTCAGGAACAAGTTCCCGCAACCTTATACTGTTATTTATATCTACAGTGAAATCCTTGAGATTTCTGTTATTAACTCCAACTATCCTCGCACCAGCGGTCAGGCATCTCTCAACCTCTTCTTCATCATGAGCCTCGAAGAGACAGGACATTCCAAGTGTATCCGCTATCTCATAGAAGTTTTTTAGTTCTTCATCAGAAAGAATGGCGGCTATAAGAAGGATTGCAGACGCTCCGAAAACCTTAGCCTGATATATCATGTAAGGGTCAATCGTGAAATCCTTTCTAAGAACAGGGATTGTCACTTCTTTGGTTATAGCTTTCAGATATTCGTCGTTTCCCTTAAATCTGTCAGGTTCTGTGAGACAGGATATAGCATCGGCTCCACTTGCTTCGTATTCTTTAGCTATTTCAAGATAGGGGAAAGCCTCTGCAATAACACCCTTGGAAGGAGAAGCCTTCTTTACTTCTGAAATAATAGATAGACCCGGTTTACTAAGTGCTGCTTCGAAAGGATAATCGAATTCCTGGACTTCCATTTCCCTAGCCGCAATTAACTCTGCTTCTCTACGTATGTCATCCATACTAACTTCTTTTTTCTGTTTTTCTATCCTTGCTCTTGTTAAGGATGCGAGTTCATCTAATATCATATGAATATTCCTCTTTATTAGTTTCGGAAAGATTATTAGTATTCTTTTTATTTCACTACTTGTTGCTGAGCTCTATAAATTTATCCAGTGTTTCGATAGCCTTGCCTGACTCGATTATCTCAGCTGCAAGCTTTATTCCGTCCGCTATTGAGTCAGCTTTATCTCCAATATAAAGTGCAGCACCTGCATTCATAAGAGTTGCATTTCTCTTAGCTTCTCTTTCCTCTCCGGAAAGAATAGCTCTGGTAATAGCCGCATTTTCCTCTGGTGTTCCACCAACCAGTTCTGACTTATTACAGGTTTCAAATCCAAAGTCTTCAGGGCGGATAACTGTTGTTCTATACCAGCCATCCTTAATCTCACAAACAGTTGTTGGAGAACTAAGAGATATTTCATCCAGCTTGTCCTGACCGAAAACCACCATACCCTTCTTAACACCAAGGTTCGCAAGAACCTGTGCAAGTGGCTCAACCAGGTATTCATCATAAACACCAAGGAGCATTCTACTAGGCTTTCCAGGATTAGTCAAAGGTCCAAGTATATTAAATACAGTTCTGAATCCAAGTTCTCTACGGATAGCGCCAACATATTTCATAGATGTATGATACTTCTGAGCGAAAAAGAAGCACATTCCAACCTCTTTCAGAAGCTCTACACATTTGTCAGGATCCTGCTCTATATTTACTCCAAGAGCTTCCAGACAATCAGCGGTTCCACACTTAGAGGACGCTGCTCTGTTACCATGCTTAGCAACCTTCATACCACCTGCAGCAGCAATAAGAGCTGATGTAGTTGAGATGTTGAAGCTCTGTGCATTGTCTCCACCAGTACCTACTATTTCGAAGATATCCATTCCCGTTTCAACCGGGATAGCATGGGCTCTCATAGCAGCCGCACAACCAGCTATCTCATCAGTAGTTTCCGCCTTTGCACTCTTAGTAGAAAGGGCTGATAGAAATGCCGCATTCTGTGTCGGGCTTGTTTCTCCGCTCATTATCTCATTCATTACTGTGTAGGCCTCATCATATGTAAGGTCCTGCTTGTTTACTATTTTTTCAATTGCTTCCTTGATCATTTTCATGTACCTCCTCGATCATAATTCAGCTTTTTTATTTTCTTGTATTTTTATATTTTTGTATTTATTTTTTTCTATCATCCCTTCTGGATTCTCATTTTATTTGCTTACAGAAAGGAAATTCTTCAGTATCTGTATGCCATCTGGTGTAAGTATTGATTCTGGATGGAACTGAAGTCCATATACCTTATAGTCTCTATGTTTTACAGCCATTATCTCACCATCATCATCTGCAACTGCGATAACACGCAGCTCCTCAGGAATAGTTTCTTTCTTGGCCGACAACGAATGATATCTCGCCACCTTTATAGAAGACTTCTCTTTCTCTCCATTTGTACCTATATTTTCCTTATATAGCCCTTTGAAAATCTCTACATCCGGTTCCATAGAGCACATAGACGACTTACCATGCATAAGCCTCTTTGCGTATGTGACTGTTGCTCCATAAACCTCACAGATTGCCTGATGTCCGAGACACACACCCATAATAGGAATCTTTCCCGCAAATTCTCTTACCACATCCTCACAGATTCCGGCGTCCGAAGGCTTGCCGGGACCTGGAGATAATATGATATGTGAAGGGTTTAATTGTGCAATTTCCTCTATTTTCATTTCATCATTTCTGACTACCTTTATATCTGGGTTGATAGTACCTACCAGCTGAAAGAGATTGTAGGAAAAGCTATCATAATTATCTATTAACAAAACCATTTCTCCACCCTCTCTCTCCTACATTTCATTTGCTTCTTTGATAGCATTTATAACTGCCTGAGCTTTGTTGAGACACTCCTGATATTCCTTCTCAGGAACACTATCCGCTACTATTCCAGCGCCGCTCTGAATAGTTACCTTATCATTCTTCTTAGCAACAAATCTTATGGCTATACAGGTATCCATATTTCCACTAAAATCTATATATCCAATGGCACCTCCGTAAATTCCTCTGCGGCAGCCCTCCAGATCATTTATGATCTCACACGCTCTTATCTTCGGAGCTCCTGAAAGGGTACCTGCCGGAAGAACAGTACTTATAGCATCTATAGCAGAATATTTATCAGATATTCGTCCCTTTACAGTAGAACCTATGTGCATTACGTGCGAGTACCTAAGCACCGACATATAGTCAACTACTTCAACTGTTCCAAAATTGCTGATTCGTCCGAGATCATTTCGTCCGAGATCCACTAGCATGTTGTGCTCTGCCAGTTCCTTCTCATCCTTCAGAAGCTCAGTCTCAAGAGCCATATCTTCCTCCGGACTTTTCCCTCTTGGTCTCGTTCCTGCCAAAGGATATGTATATAGGTCGCCATCATCCAGCTTAACCAGGGTTTCTGGAGAGGCGCCCGCTATTTCAGTTCCGTCCATATCCAGATAAAACATATAAGGGGATGGATTTGAAGTTCTTAGCTGTCTGTAGGTATCAAAAAGACTTCCTGCATATTCTGCCTGCATCCTATTCGATAAAACCACCTGGAAAATATCCCCCTCAAATATATGATGTTTGCCCTTTTCAACCATCTCACAGTACTCTTCCCTGCTAAGCCGAGGAGTAAAGTCCGATAGAAGTCGACCTTTGGGAATAATTATCTTCGTTCCATTCAAGATAAGATTTTCCATTTCATCCAGCTCTGCCAAAGCTTCGGCATAGCCTTCTGCCATATTCTCAGTTTTGATATTTGTTATAAGTATCAGTTTCTGTTTAATGTTATCAAATGCAATACACTTATCAAAAAGCATTAGCTCCGCATCTGAAGTATCATTTTCATCAGCAGGAATAAGCTTAAGCACCGGTTCCTTATATTTAATAAAATCAAATGCGAAGTACCCGACAAGTCCACCTGTAAAGCCAGGGAGATTTGGAAGCTTAGGACTTGTAAACTTTCCCATGAGCTCATGTATACTCTCCATAGGATCTACCTTTTCTAAGGTCGCAACTCCTTCGCCAGACTCATCATCTCTTAAATAATTAATACTCACCTTGCCATTTCTAACTGAAAGGCTAAGCTTCGGAGCATATCCCAAAAATGTATAACGTCCCGTGTATGTCTGATTCACTACGCTTTCCAGGATAAATACCCTTTCACTTACATTTTTCAGACGTCTCATAACCTCAATGGGTGTTACATTATCTGAAAGAATTTCCTTTGCTACAGGAACTATCTTATAGTCCTTCTCGTACTTTTTTAGATTCTCTAATCTTGTTATCACCATATCTAATACCTCTACTACTTCCTTTGATGAAAACAGTTAAATAAAACAAAAAATCCTTAGCCCAGTATGATACTAGACTAAGGACGAAAATCATTTCCGTGGTGCCACCTTAATTTGGAATCTTAAAATAAAATATCTCTTTAATTTCAAATAATTAAAGAGAAACAAATAGAATAAGAATTCCACACTTTAGCAAGATACTCAACATTCGTATTTATATCTCTTTCGATTAACGCTCGATTCACGTCATGGAATACTCTCCAACTACTACTCTTTCAAGCCCGGATTTGACCATGCCCTCTGCGGTCCATTTGCTAAGCTGTTACTGCAAGACTCTCATCAAATGTCTCACTCTCTGTAATGCACATCTCTCAGCGTTATCTCCGCATCAATGGTTTACGCTTTATTCAACTGAAGCAAATTATAAACCTCATATATAATGCTTGTCAATATTTTTTTACATTTGTCAAAAATTATCAATCCAAACCAATTTGTTACAAGATTCACGTGAGTACTATTATGAAAATCTTGTGAAATTTAGGGCTTTTTCGGGGAATTTGTTAAAATTATTAAATATTTTGTAACAATTTTGTAACAAAAGGGTTGATGTTGACATAATTATATGATAGAATATGTTTCAATCGACAAAAATCTAATTAGTTATGAATGGAGGAGGCTCGTATGAGTTCTAGAAAAGCAAGAAAGTTTATATCCATCCTTATCATATTCTTTATGATAATCACTACCGGATATAACAATGCTGCATTCGCTGCTGAAACTGATACTACAACAGGCATAGCTACAGCAACAGATGCACAGGAAAATGAACCAGAAAAAACAGAGGAGGTTACCGAGGATTCGGTTACTGATGAATCTATATCTGAAAAAGATACTGCAACAGATACAGATGCATTAGAAGAGAATGGTATATTCAACTATGCCGTTATCGAAGCTGATTATGTGACCGCACCTAGCAGTCAGTACATCCTGGTTGATATCAGTGATACTACTGATGTAATAGAGTCAGCTACTCTCAACTATACTAATTTAAATAATGGTAATACCTACAAAACAGGAGCTACCATCATTCAGGATACAGCTATCGTATTCGACCCTTACTTCTCGGCTGGACAGGCTGGTGAGTACAAGGTGGATAGCGTTGAATACTATGTCGAAGGAACCAAGTACGAAATTATCTTCGATGAAATCGGTGCAGACCTGAGATTCGGTGTTAACGAAGAAGTTGATGTAGATCCACTTCTTTGGATTGTTGATGAAGATCGTTCAGAGGCTGATGCAGTACCAGTAGAGGATGTAACAAATAAAGACTTCCAGAAGCTGGACGAAGGTGACTTCATCAAGATCGAGCTGGATAGCGAGGAAGATATTCAGAATCTTGAGAACGGAAACTACGACGCTCTTACAGGTGATGATTCAGCTTCTATCGAATCAGATTCACTTGTAGCTCAGGCTGAGACAGTCAAAGAGCTGGATAGCGAAACCGGTCTTTCAATTTCAACAAATGAGTTCTCATCTCTAGGCGCTACAAATGCTAACAGAAAAGGTTTCATAATCGTTCTTGATCCAGGACATGGTCAGAGCGGCGGTAGAGATACTGGAGCTTGCGCAAATGGATTAGTCGAAAGAGATATCAACCTTAAGATAGCACTTGCTTGTCGTGATGCTCTATCTAAGTATGATAACGTTGTTTTATACATGACAAGAACAACATCTGTATCCCCATATACACTTGGCGGATTAAGTGATTACGCAAAAAGCGTTGGAGCAAGTTATCTTATAAGCTTCCATAATAATGCTTCTGGTAGTTCAGCAACAAGAGGTTCTCTTGTATGTGTAGCTAACAGCAACTATAACTCATATGTATATCACGAAACAAATAATCTTGGAAATGCAATCCTTAAGCAGCTTGCTGCACTCGGTCTTCCTAACAGAGGTAATCTTGTAAGAAATTCCGAGAACGGAACAAGGTATCCAGACGGAACAGCAGCTGATTATTATTCAATAGTTTATAACGGCAAGATCAATAATATCCCTCAGATTATTATTGAGCATGCATTTATGACAAATACAACAGATGCTAATAACTACCTTAGAACAGACGCACAGCTCAAAGCCCTTGGTGAAGCTGATGCAAGAGGAATCGCAAATGCTCTTGGACTCGGATCAGGTTCAGGTGCTATCACAGTATATAATAGTCGTGATTACTCTCCTGTCTACAACAAGGACTACTACTTAGCAGCCAACCCAGATGTTAAGAGGGCATTCGGCGGCAACGAAATAAAAACATTCGAGCACTTCTTAACTTACGGTATGAAGGAAGGCAGACGTGCCAGCGCATCCTTCGATGTAAATTATTATAAGAATAGATATGGCGATCTGAGAAATGCTTATGGTTCAAACCTGAAAGCTTACTTTTTACATTATCTCGACTATGGTAAAAAGGAAGGCCGTGTAGCTACAGATGGTAAGAACACAGTTACAGTTCCTGCAGCTTCTTCTACACCAGCTGCTTCAAACACAACCACTAACAAGGCCAACTATGCAACTACACTCAATGGTATCAATTACAGTGCAGTGTATGATTATAACTACTATATAAATAAATACGGTGACTTAAAGAGAGCATTCGGCACTAATGATAAGGCAACTCTTCAGCACTTCGTAACATATGGTATGAACGAAGGCCGTCAGGCTAGTGCAAACTTCAACGTCACAACCTATAAGAACAGATATGGTGACCTGAGAAATGCCTTCGGTAATAACTTAAAAGCATACTATTTGCACTATATCAATTACGGAAAGAAGGAAGGAAGAAATGCTACAGGTACAGCTGCTGCACCTGCTGCTTCAACCTCATCTTCATCAAACAAGGCTTCAACTAGCACAACAAGCTCTACTTCATATGCGACAACACTAAATGGTATCAACTACAGCGCAGTATATGACTTCAACTACTATATAAATAAATACGGTGACTTAAAGAGAGCATTCGGCACTGATGATAAAGCAACTCTTCAGCACTTCGTAACATATGGTATGAATGAAGGCCGTCAGGCTAGCCCAGCCTTCAATGTTACATCCTACAAGAATAGATATGGCGATCTGAGAAATGCCTTCGGTAATGATACAAAAGCATATTACCTGCACTACATTAACTACGGTAAGAGAGAAGGCAGAGATGCTACAGGAAATGCTTCTGCTCCAGCAAGCACAGCTTCAAAGAGCTCAACAAGCACTTCTACAAGCAAGCCAACTGTTTATAACGGCGTAAACTATAGCGATGTATACAACTTCGATTACTATATAAATAAGTATGGTGATCTTAAGAGAGCATTTGGCAATAATGGCCAGGCTGCTATTCAGCACTTTGTAACATACGGTATGAAGGAAGGTCGTCAGGCTAGTGCAAACTTCGATGTAATATCATATAAGAATAGATATGGTGATCTGAGAAATGCATATGGAAGCAACCTTCCAATGTACTATATGCACTATATCAAATATGGTAAGAGAGAAAATCGTGTAGCTACTCCAGGAAGTACTCCTGCAGCATCAACAACAGTTAATACAACTACACCAACAACATCTTCTAACCTTACACCAATCATGGGTACATCTAAAACAAATGTAGCCCAAATGGTTAGATACTTTAATGCAAATGCACCATACCCTGCATTCTATAAGAACTCAGATGCTCCTACTATTCAGGCCTTCTGCCAGATTTATTATGAAGAAGCAGCTGCTGAGGGAGTTAGAGCAGAGGTAGCCTTCGCGCAGGCTATGAAAGAAACCGGATTCCTTAGATTCGGCGGTTCTGTAAGTATTACACAGTACAACTTCGCAGGACTTGGAGCTACCGGAAATGGTGTTTCAGGAAACGGCTTCGGATCAGTTAGAAATGGTGTTAGAGCTCAGATACAGCACTTAAAGGCATACGGAAGTACAGCACCTCTTAACAAGACTTGTGTAGATGTGAGATTCCAGTATGTTAAGAGAGGTACATGTCCATGTGTTGAGAACCTCGGAATCAACGAAGATCCTGTAGGTATCGGCTGGGCAACAGCTAAGAATTATGGATATAGTGTAGTTAACGACTACATGAACAAGCTCCTCACAAAGTAAGACGAGCACTGATTCATAAACATATTTAAGACAAACTAAAAGGAAGTTCAAATTTGAGATCATACACTCAGATTTAAACTTCCTTTTTTATTGCTCAATAACCTTTATTAAGCTGATTCTTTTCTACTTTATCAGCCTACTCGTTTTCCCACTTATCCAGGAACTCTTTCAGCTTCTCACGTTCTTTCTCTATGATTCTTTTATCCTGAGAACCAAGTGCCAGCTCAAACTTTCTGACCTCATTCTCGAGAACCTCACGGTCGATCCCAAGAGCCTCTTCATATAGTCTCTCAGCCCGAAGCAGTATAAGCTTGTTAGCTTCCTGCTCTCTTGGTGGAACCTTCAGATATGCCAGTTCCTTGAAACGTTCTTCTATCTCTTCGTCAGTCATTTCAGTATACTGACCCTTTATAATCTTACGATACTTCTTATCAGTAGATATTACCCTTGCTTCCACCTCCAGGATAGAGTTGATATCATAAGTATAAGTAACATCTACAGACTCATCTCCCGCCTTTCTCTGTGGAACCTCTATCTCCAGAACTCCCAGTTCCAGGTTATTATCTGCCAGTCTACTCTCACCCTGCAGAACCCTTATACTAATCTTCGACTGATTATCATGAATCGTATAGAATCTATCCGTTCTACTTGCAGGAATGATAGTATTCCTCTCAATTATTGGGCAGTAATGACCGCTCTCCTTGAAACCATTCCCAAGATCAACAACGACCTCGGTTCCAAGAGTGAATGGGCATACATCTGTAAGGACTACCTCCTTGATAGATTCCTTTCTCTCCTTCATAGCCGCCTGAATAGCCGCCCCAAGTGCAACCGCCTCATCAGGATTAATGCTTGTATCCGGAAATGTGTGGAACATCTTACTTACGAAGCTTCTAACGCCTGCAAGTCTTGTACCTCCACCTACAAGAACTATTTTATTAATATCTGTAAGCTTAAGCTTAGCATCTCCAAGCGCCCTCTTAACCGGCACTCTTATTCTATCGTACAGCTCCTCGCAGGCCTTATCGTAGTCTGCATAGGAGAGTTCCATAGTCACTTCCTTTTCACCCACCTTACAGCGCATGGTTGATGAGCCATCATCCGAAAGCTCCAGCTTACACTGCTCAGCAGCCTTATGAATCAGTGCCACCTCTCTATAGGTCAGACCATCCTTGGCTATATCCGGATTCTTCTTATAGAACATATCCTCAATAACCTGAGTGAAGTCCTCTCCACCCAGATAGTTATCTCCGGCTACAGCGCGAACCTCCAGGATAGGTGGAAAATAATCCAGAATAGATACGTCCAGCGTTCCACCACCCAAGTCGAATACAAGATTCTTAGCAGGCTTATCATCATTATATAAGCCATACGCAATAGCAGCTGCTGTTGGCTCACTGATGATTCTCTCAACCTTCAGTCCTGCCAGCTCGCCCGCTCGCTTAGTAGCTTTTCTACGCATATCATTAAAATATGCCGGTACACTTATAACCGCTTCCTCAACTGGCTCGCCAAGGAATTCCTCAGCATCCTCCTTGAGAGAGCGAAGCACCAGTGATGAGAGTTCCTCGGCAGTAAACTCCTTACCGGCAAGGTTATATTTCTTATCACTTCCCATATCTCTTTTGAAAACCGCCGCACTGGACTCAGGGTAGAGTCTCATTCTCTCCTGCGCCGTTTTTCCAACATATACAGTTTCATTTTCGTCGATGCTGACCACCGAAGGAGTCAGCCTCTCTCCCAGTCTATTCGGTATGATCTTAGGACCCTCATCCGTATAGTACGCCACGAGACTATTCGTGGTTCCCAGGTCTATTCCTATAATCATTTCTAGTCCTCCACAACTCCAGCTAATTCTCTTAGAGCCATATAGATTTCAACGTCTTGATTTGATTGTCTCCTAGCCAGCTTGTACAGCTCTATTGCCTTCGGAGTATCTCCAGCAAGCTCTGCCATTCTAGCCTGCGCTAGTATTTTATCATAACACTCACTATAATTGCAAAAATCACATGGCGGAATCTGTGAGCAGGTTTCTACATATTTAAATGCCTCTTCCGCCTTACCCATGAAGAAATATATCATTCCCAGGTCACTTATTCTAAGTGGTGCGCACTGAGGGAATTTTGCATAGCTCTCTACGTCACCATATCCACGTCTATAGCATTCCAGTGCCCTCTCACCAAGCTCAGCAGCCACTTCCTTAAGTCCATAAGCATAACAAGCACCGGCGAAGTATCTGTACATTTCGCCCAGCTCGCGAAGTAGAGCCCTCTCATTTACATAGTCTTCTGGCTTCGCAATCTTTGAGGCATTCTTTGGCTTGCGAACAAGACCCACCAGCTTGCTCTTCATATTGATAATAGACTCTTTGCCCTCTTCAATATGGAAACGGATACATTTTTCAAAATATGTTATAGACAGCTTATAGTTTCTTTCATCATTCAGATAATAGTCTGCCAGCGCTCTATAAACCTCAGCATGAACCTTCCTGAGGTTGCCCTTTACATGAACATCAACGGTCAGATCATCATATCTGTTTGTCGCCAAAAACTCATTCATCTGCTTGCGTCTTCTATCCGCTTCTGATTCATTTCCGGCCAAATGTCCCAGACCAATAAGCCTTATATAGTTCTTTACAATATTAACGTCGTACCATCTGTTATTTGTATTTGCACGCTGCTCCTTGAGATAAACATCTATTTCCTCATAAAGCTTAGTTGCCTCATAAAAATTCCTAGCCCTGGTATAAAGCCTTGCGAGAGTCTGTCTTCTTGAGAGCGTATTGCCAAAGATTTCTATACACTTATTAACATACTCTATAGCCTTCTCGAAGTCTCCTATACACTCAAGGGTTTTAGCCATATTCATGAATGGAGTAGGAGTTTCCCCCTCTTCCATCACCTCTATCGCCTTACCAAACCACTCAAGCGCTTCCTTATATCTGCGAGTCTTAAGCATGCATAGACCAACGGCATTATTGGCATAGGTATTATCCTCTTTAAACTCAACCGCCTTACGAGCATCCTCCTCAGCTTTGCCGAGTTCATATCCATCCAGATAAAGCAGTGCACGCTCTATTCTATAATAGTCATCATCTATTATTTCGAGCTGCTTCGTAGCATATTTAACAGCCTCCCCATATGCATCCCAGTCCTCATTATCATTGTATCTATTTACCAGGATTTCCATCATCCTATTACAAACAACTCTATGCTGAGGATCCAACTCATGACATTTCTTATATTGCTTAAATGCCTCACTATCTCTTCTGCTTCTCTTCAGATATTCGCCATACTCATAGAAAACCTGAGCATCCTCCGGGAAGAGTCCCATCATTTCCTCATATACAGGATCCGCACTTTCACCAGAGAATTCTTCCAGATCAGTTTTTATCCAAAGGAGTCTCTTGTTCTTTGAATCGATCTTCATTCCCTTTTCCATATATTCTCTGGCTACATCCAGCTTAGTTCTCCTGCCCTCTTCATTTCTCACATTCATATAGAACGAAGCTATATCGGCATAGAATTCAACCAGATCATCTATATCAGATTCTTCCTTTTCTATATTCTCGGCTATCTGAATATATATCTTCTCGGCCTCTTCATTCTCCCCCTGTCTCTCATACATTCTAGCCTTAACAGCATCCAGCTTGTCACTCTTTATTTCATATTCCGCAGCCTTATCAAATACAGACTGAGCATCGCTATACTGTTCATAAATGCAGAAAACCCTGGCTGCGTAAACATAGGCATTTGCATACTGAGAGAAATCCTTAATGATGTTATAGTAATCATCAATTACGAGCTGGGC
>CAMKQB010000037.1 GCA_946414825.1 uncultured Lachnospiraceae bacterium | reverse complement strand
ATATATCTGCTATATAGGAGATGGTTATTCTGTAGATCTTATAGAGGCTTTTGATGGTTATAATGCTTTAGGTCATACTGAAGAACTGGGTGAAAAGTTTGATAATCTGGAAAGTAATCAGGATGTAGAACCTACCATTACGCTTTCCGGATATGGATGGCTCAGTTCAGGTGGAAGTACTATTTACAACTCCAAGGGTGAAGCTGTAGCTGTTGCCTTTGTTGATGTAAATAATACCGATATATTTAATCAGGCGAGAGCATTTCTGATAGTTATATCAGTTACAGCAGTGATAGTAATTGCACTTGTAAGTATTGGGCTTATAACCGCTGTAAAAAACAATGTTACAACACCTATCGAGCTTCTTACCAAGGAAGCGGAGAACTTTGCAAATAGTGATAGTTATAGCAAGGATAATATAATTGATCTTGATATAAATACTGGTGATGAAATAGAAGATCTCTATAACATGACCAAGTATATGCAGAACAGCATTATAGATTATATGGATAATCTGCAGGCTGTTACAGCCGAAAAGGAGAGAATAGGAGCTGAGCTGAATGTCGCTACACAGATACAGGCAGATATGCTTCCTCGTATATTCCCTCCATTTCCGGAAAGAAATGAGTTTGATCTCTTTGCATCCATGGATCCTGCCAAAGAGGTAGGAGGAGATTTCTATGATTTCTTCATGGTTGATGATGATCATCTGGCACTTGTTATGGCTGATGTATCAGGTAAGGGAGTGCCTGCAGCCCTTTTCATGGTTATAGCTAAAACACTCATTAAAAATAGGGCACTTATGGGTGGTTCGCCATCAGAAATACTAGAATATACCAATGAACAACTGTGTGAAGGAAATGACGCAGAGCTTTTCGTAACTGTATGGATGGCTATCATTGAGGTGTCTACCGGAAAGGGTGTGGCTATAAATGCAGGTCATGAACATCCGGTTCTGAAGAGAAAGGATGGCAACTACGAACTTGTTAAATATCGTCATTCTCCGGCGGTAGCTACAATGGATGGAATAAAGTTCAAACAGCACGACTTTGAAATAGCACCAGGAGACAGAATATTTGTTTATACAGATGGAGTTCCGGAGGCTACAAGTAGTGAAAATGAGCTATATGGAACTGACAGACTTTTGGAGGCATTAAACAAGAATCCTGATGCTGATCCGGAAGAGGTGCTGAAAAATGTGAATGATAGTGTGAATGAGTTTGTTAATGGGGCAGAACAGTTCGATGATATGACAATGATGAGCTTTGTATATCATGGAGCTGAAGCAAAATAATTTATTTATGAGGGGTAGATAAATGAAGGAGATAAAACTTAAAGCTTCACTCGATAATATGGATGATGTTCTAAGATTTGTCGAAGACGAGTTAGACAGGGTAGGAGGTACCGAACGGCTTCGTATTCAGATGGATGTGGCTGTGGAAGAGGTGTTTGTCAATATCGCCAGCTATGCTTATGGAGAGAGTTCCGGAGATGCAACTGTCATAGTGGATTTTGATGAAGATCCTAAAGCTATACGGGTTACCTTTATAGATAGTGGTATTCCGTACAATCCATTGGAAAAGGAGGATCCTGATATAACTCTTTCTTCCGAGGAACGACAGATAGGCGGACTGGGCATTTATATGGTAAAAAAGAGTATGGATGACGTGCTGTATGAGTATAAGGATGGACAGAATATCCTTACCATAGTGAAGAAAATGTAAAAAAGATTCTACAAAGTTGTTGTTATTTTTATTTAAAAGCTGTATCATAAAAGGTGGTATTATTATAAGGAGGAAGAAGAATGTTACATGTTGATAAAGATCTACAAGATGATACATTAACAGTAAGTCTTGAAGGACGTCTTGATACTACAACATCTCCTGATTTTGAAAATGAGCTTAAAGAGAGCTTAGAGGGAGTAAAAACTCTTGTATTTGATTTTGAAAAGCTTGAATATATTTCCAGTGCTGGACTAAGAGTTATGCTCTCTGCTCAGAAGATAATGAATAAACAGGGAGAAATGACAATTAAAAATGCATCTGATGATGTACTAGAGGTGTTTGAAATAACTGGCTTCATAGATATATTAAATATCGAGTAGGCCTTATTATAAGGGAGTGGATTATGTACGAGAGTTATACAAACGTAAATGTAATGGATCATCCACTTATCAAGCATAAGATATCTATTCTCAGAGATAAAGATACTGGAACCAATGAATTCCGTAAGCTCGTTGAAGAGATAGCTATGTTGGAAGCTTTTGAAGCTTTTCGAGACCTTCCGCTTAAAGAAGTAGAGGTTGAAACACCCATCGAGAAGTGTATAACTCCTATGATAGATGGAAAAAAACTTGCTTTAGTGCCAATACTAAGAGCTGGTCTAGGTATGGTAAATGGTATAACTGCACTTGTTCCAACAGCAAAGGTTGGTCATGTGGGACTTTACAGAGACCCTGATACACATGAACCACATGAGTATTACTGCAAGCTGCCTGATCCGATAGATCAGAGACTTATAGCGGTACTTGATCCAATGCTGGCAACTGGAGGTTCTGCAGTAGCTGCTGTAGACTTCATAAAAAAAAGTGGCGGTAAGAATATTAAGTTCCTTTGTATCATAGCTGCTCCAGAGGGAATCAGAAAACTGGCAGAAGCACATCCTGATATAGAAATATATATAGGAAATGTCGATAGAGAATTAAATGATGATGCCTACATCTGTCCAGGTCTTGGAGATGCAGGAGATAGAATATTTGGTACTAAATAGGACGTGATTAAAGCATATTAAAAGGTGGTGACAACTTAGGTTGTCACCACCTTTATTTTATCTGTCTATAGAATTAGGAATTATAGGTGTTATCTGGATTGTATGGTTCATTTCCAGATGAAGGGTTATTTGTGTTTTGAACACTATCCGGTATGTAATACTCCTGATCGGCGTTCTGATTTGGAGTATATCCAGTCTGTCCCTGATTATAGTTTTGTGCCGGATTATATGGCTGCTGAGGTGCATAGCTGGCAGGAATATAAGGTTGTCCCTGTCCATATCCCTGGGCGGCATTATATCCCTGGTTCGGATATCCACTTACAACAGCTGGAGTGTAGTATGGAGGTATATTATTTCCGTACTGTATATTTCTAAGATCAAGGAAAAGCTCTGATTTTGTAGCATACATATATGGAGATACCATGAAGATATTCAGGATACCACAGGTGAAAACTCCAAGAATTATCCAACCTATAAATGAAAGCTCCAGAACGAAGGTAAACCATTTATATCCATACATCATTTTTTTGCTCTGTTCTATAGCATCCTTATATCCTATACCAGGATCCTCGGATATAATGTAGTCTACCATATAGTATTCATATCCCTTGTAAACTGGAAGGAATAGCAGGGCTATATATAGAATGAATCCAAATATTATGAAGCCTACTGTATTTGTTGGTATTGCAAGAAGTATTCCTCCTATAAGGGCTATAATAGCTGGAAGAGTCCAAAGGAATAAAAAGAGCCCTTTCATAAATTCTGCTTTTACTATATCCATGTAACGACCTTTTTTAAAGGCAAATCCAACCTCTCCAAACTTAGCATTTTCAAATGAGTTTACAGTAAAGAACCTTTTACATCCAACAATCAGTGGGTTTTTGATAAATATAGTAAATGCAAGAGAAAGAATGAATACAAAAAGGAAAATACCTATGAATATTCCTCCGAATATTTTCATAAACTGGAGGAACTCTCTATCCTGAAAAGGATTATCGCCATGATTATCTTCGAAGATATCATCTATTCCGTTATCCTCTAAGAATTCGTCGATATCATCGTCATCTAATGACTCATAAAAGTCGTCATCATCATCGTAGTTATAGCTATAATTATTACTATAATTATTGGTTAGTCTTCTAGAGCTATTACTATAACCACTTCCAAAATTAGCGCCTCCACCTCCTACGGCCCATGCAAGGATAAATGCAACAACTACACACATCCAGTAGTTGCGTTTATAGGCATTACTTCCACGTGATTTAAGATTTACTCGATCTAACATTTTAACCTCCATAAAAATAATACTTTTGACATAAAGATTATATAATACTCGTGCCCATGTGTCCACTTTGACTATTGTAAATTTTTAGATTTTGAATTATCATATTGAATGGTGGGAAAAAGGAAATTACCCAAAATTTGAAATATTAGGAGTGTGTTTAAATGAGTGAAAAAACTGAACTATTCGACCTAAATCGTGCCGTGGAAATGTACTCTGAAAAAAAGGGTTATACTGAAGGAGTTAAGTATTACCACAAGATTATAAAAGCTAATAGAGCTGTAAGACATTCTGATTTTTATAAATTAGTATTAAAATTTGATGCGGCTCTTAAAGATTTTGTGAAGGAGGAATCTACAACTGCACTTGTAGACCTCACAAATATTTTTCCAGAGTTTTACCAAAAGGGAGTTCTTCCGGATTTATTTATATCAGAAGGTCTGGAGGTTGCATTTGATAATATATCAGAATATCTAATGCATCTTAGAAAACTGTATAATCTGGATTATTATGCATAGAAAATAAGTCGTAAATTATTAGGGGTAATAGATGTATTATTTTATTGTCAATTATACGGGTGGTAGTGGAAAAGCAAAAAGAACATGGAATAAGGTCCATTTGCTATTAAAGCAAAAAGGTATAAACTACAAGGCCTATATAACCAAATATGGAGGACATGCCTCTGAACTGGCAAAGCGCATCTCTGAAATGGATGAAGAGGATATCAGACTTGTTGTTGTTGGAGGCGATGGGACTATTAACGAAGTGCTAAATGGCATAACTGATTTTAGTCGTATTCGTTTCGGGGTTATTCCAACAGGATCGGGTAATGATTTTGCCAGAGGAATGGGTATTCCTAAAGAGACAGAAGAGGCTCTGGATAAGATACTGTCTGCCAATAGAGGAGTGGATATAGATCTGGGGGAAGTTACCACCGAGAATGGATATAAAAGAATCTTTGGTATCAGCTCTGGTATAGGTCTGGACGCAATTGTTTGTAAGAAAATGCTGAACTCAAAGACAAAGAATTTTCTGAACAGATTCAAGATAGGACAGGTGGCGTATATTATCCTGACTATCAGTACGCTCTTCAGTATGGAAACCTATAAGGTCAAAGTATGGATGAAGCTTAGTAGTGGTAAGGATGCCGAGCAGTCTCTTAGCTTTAAGGATCTTATATTCCTTGCGGCTATGAATTTTCCTGCAGAGGGAGGAGGCGTCCCTATGAATCCTATGGCGAAGTATGATGATGGAATGTTATCCATATGTGCCGTATCCGGTATACCGAAATGGAGAACCTTTTTCATGCTTCCAGTGCTTATGAAGTCTAAACATGTAGGTAAAAAGGGCTTCATGCTGCAGGATGTGGAATACCTTGTTTTTGATGCAGACAGACCAATGGTACTTCATGGTGATGGAGAATATCTGGGGGATGAAAAACATATAGAAATGAAAGTTCTAAGAGGCGTATTAAACGTTATGGTTTAAGTGTATGAGGAGTATAACTTATGATGAGTTATGCTCCTTTTTTGCTATTATTAATGGAAGCCTCTTTTCTATTTGTTGCGCTTTTGTTGTTATCTAAATGATACTATACCATTAAGCTTGAAAAATAATTTTTGTATACATTTTAAACCTCAGGAGGATGGATAAATGAAAGAAGTTGAAAATACTCAGGAAAATGTGCAGGCAAAGGCACAAGAAGAACATAACCCATATTATAGACATCAGTTCTTGAATAATAAGGATAAGGAAAGGTTCGAGAGTGAGTGTAATAGAATACATACGACCTATGGCCTCTCGCTCAATAGAAGAGCTTCAGGGGATACTGCCATGAGGGCTTTTCTTATTGCGGAAAAGGGCTATACAATTGACCAGGCTATGGGTGATCTTAGCAATATTTCTAATGAAGAGTATATGAAGCTCTTTGATGAGTATATAAGCAGATATGCAAATCCTGAAAAAACTCCAGAGGAGAATCTCAGTGCGCTTGGTGAGATGCATGCCAAGTTATATAAGAAAATGCAGGATTATACTATTCCATTTCCAGATGGTGTAAAAAATGCCGAACAGATGATTAAAATGCAACAAAAAATAAAGGCTCAAAGACTTTTTATGATAGATATGGGACAGGACTATGAAAGTGTTGATTATAAATCTTCTAGTCCATCCTTTAAAACTGCATATATGAATGGCGTGGGAGATGTTGCGGAGTTCGAGAAGAATAAATCAAAAGCTATATCATATTTTCAACATGCCTTGGCTAACTTTAAGTTTCTATCCGAGAAAAAGTTTACTATTGATTCAAAAGCCATAACTTTTAACTTTTTTAAGGATTATTATAAGCAGTATGGTGGCAAGAAGATAAGTGAAATACCTAATAATAAACTTTTTGAAGTGGCTTCTAAGCTTAATGTCATCTCCCCTTTTTCACCGGAGATGGTTGACCCTAAGAATCGAAGTGAATATAACTCAAAACTGGATCCTATCTACACGCAGTACCTGAATGGTAAGTCAGGTACATATCCTAAACAGAAGGATTATTATGAGTTTTCTAAGGCTTTTTCAGAGCAAACATTGTCATCCCCTGATGATGAAGTAAAATCTGAACTAAAAGACTTAAAAAACGTTGATTTAAACAAATATGGCAAGACAATTACAGAAGAAGCTATGAATGCAGATAATCTGATGACATTACCAGATGCTGTAAAGCATCAGATGGAATGTGCATATTATCAAAGCTATGGAAATGTCTATCGTTCTATGACTCTGCATACATTTATGCATGCTGTTAAGGATCAGTTTGACCTTATTAGAACAGTTGAAGGGAAAACTATACGTGAGTATGTAGAAGGAAAATATGAAGGGCTTTCAGAGGCTGAAAAACAGCAGGCTATGCGTCTGGAAACCTTTAGACTTGGTGCTACTGAAGGTGTATTCTGTGACAGTATGAAGTTAGATACAAATGGCAATCTGACTCGCATGTATGGAGAATTAACCAGTATTAAGGGAAGCTTTGTCCCTGAAAAGGTTATAAATGAAAATCTTGATACTATACGTGGATTTTTTGATAGTAACTATGAGCAATATTTAAAGGGTATGAGTGTAGTATCCAGGGAACTAAGATTTGAGTATCCGGAGGATATATCACCTGAACTAAGTGTCGAGTCCAGAGGACTTGAAGCAGAGTATGGATATAAACTTGAACAATATCATAAAATTCTTAATGAAGGACTTCCTGAAGCGAATAGGAATAATGTCATTATAGCATATAACCTGGTGGCAAAAGAAAAGGGATGGAAAGCAAAAGGCTATGATAATTCTGCTTTAGATTTCGAGCATGATCAGGAAAAAGAACGTGTTCTTGTAGATCTGATAATAAAGGAGTACGAAAAACATCCTGCATTGCTAGTCAAAGATTATGATTCTATAGGTAAAAAGATAAGCGAAATAAAGACACCTCTGGATATGGATGTATCTGAGCTTATGACTAAACCGTATGAGGATCAGATTAATAGTATAAAAGAAACTACAAATGATTTTAATGATAAGGAAATGCTCGATCAGGTAAATGAGTATCTTTCTGAAAGAACTCGCAATGCAGAAAAATTCCTTACAAATTACAATTTTACAGATAGAGGACCGGTTTCTTTAACTGCCTGGGGGTCCAAAAAAATGGAAAACTATATGGGCGGACACTTTGGAAAGTATGGAACCATGAATGAGAAAAAGAAGATGTTTGGAGGCATAATAGAATACTCTGTTCCTGCAAATCCGCAGCTTCAAGAAGACTTTAAGAATATTCATCCTACCTTTTCAGATGGCACCAAATCCAAGATTATAGACACAGTCAATAAAATTAAAGAAACAGGTTTTGTGAATAAAGACTCTCAAATAGAGCAGAGCTATAAGATATATATACATGAAGAGCTACTTAAGGCTAAAAGCGAACTGATAAATGCAGTTAATTCAAAGGACATAGAGAAGATACGGCAGGCAAAAGAAAAGTACGCGACAGAACATCGGAAGATGGTAGGACTATTCCAGAATGTCAGAGAAAATTTTGGGAATATAAAAGTGGCGCCTGGTAATGTGTCCACGCTGAGAAATCAAGGTGTACCACCTGAATTCAGTATGGATGTTATAAATGATAGCAAGCTGAATGGATTATATCAGGTTACCTGTGCTTGTGAAATAATGGGCATAACTATAGAGGATTTCATTGAAAATCCAGGTGCTCATATGATGGATTTTGTTCAGAGGAAGCTATCCGAAGATACACTTGATCAGTACAACGCAGGAGATAATTTCTTAGCATCCTATGCTTCTCTATATAATAGAGGTAAAGAATTATCCATGAATCCGGATCCTTTTGGTAAAAAAATAACTAATTCCTCTCTGGACTTATTTGTTGATAGGGTCATGGAATCAATGATGATGTTAGAGGAAGATCCTGTAAAGAGGCAGGAGTTGGCACAGTACAAGACCCTGTTATCTGAAGAGCTTACAAATATGACAGAAAGAGAGGCTGCTTATCAAGGTGCTATCTATAATGTGGAAGAAAATCCAAACAGAGCTGAGCCAGAAGACCTGGAGGCGGCGCAGGAAGCACTTAGAACAGGGCTTAAGGAGGCCTTTTTAGAGGGAGGAAAGATTGAAAAGAGACATTTTCCTCAGGGAGATATGGATATCCTCGGAAGACCTATAGAAAAGAAAGGAAGCTATTTAGAAAAATTAAAAGGCAAAAATCTCTATAATTCATTAAAAGAAAAATTAAATATCAATATTAAAGAGATGAAAAAAATAGAGGCAAGTGGTGTCTGTGACTTAGTTGCTCTTGGAGCCATTGAAGAAACTATGTTTGACTACCTCATGGCTCATCCTGAAGATAGTAAAAAGCCAGAATATAAAGACTTTGAAAAGTTTGCTATGGGAGTGCATGCTAAACTTGGGTTGCCAGGAAAATCAGCAGCAGTAAATAAATATAATGCGTGGAAAAAGAACTACAATACTGAAATGAATGTGCTCTATGATGAGGCAAAAACAAAAGATAAGCAGATAAATAAGAGTATAGAGAGATATCGTAAGCAAATTAATAAGTATAAGGATAATCCTGAAAGAATGATGGATCTGGTGGGACAGTATAGAACTATTGTTGACGAACGCCTCAAGGATCTGGCAGATGAATATAGACTTCATAGGATTACAGAAAACTATTATGTGGAACGTACTGAACAGCTTCTGGGAGTTAGAGAGAGTCTGACACGTCCTATAGGCAAGATACCACAGTTTATAGATGAAAAAGATCCAGATAGATATACCTGTGATGCGCAGATGATAACTGACCGTCTATCTAATAATACAAAGGATCATTATCTGGATAATATCACCAACTATAAGAGATGGAAGCTTCAGCAATTGAATATGGATCCTTTAGAAGAGTCAGAGTTAAGTGCTGATGAGTGGAATGCGCTCTATAAAAGTGAGATAGAAGCACAAACCAGGGGGATAGCACTTCCAGAAGGATATCGTGAATTGGGTAATAACCTGAATCAGGATATTAATCTGACTGCATCATCTATAGTTAACGTGGCAGACCTTACTGAATCAGGTAGGCTAAATCCTGATATAACAAATGATGTTGCACAGAAAAAGAATGTTTCATTTAAGCGAAGAGTACAGGAACTATATGAGAAGGCTTCTGAATTAGCTAAGAAAGATGATATTGATTTGTACCAGGATGTTATAGGTAAAAAAATAGCAGAGTGTATAGCTTCTGAAACAATGGAGAGAATGGGAAAACTTCCTAATGGAGTCAGCCCTGATGTATTTGCAAGAAGGCTTGCAAATAATGCAAACTTCAAGAAGATAACTCAAACGATGATCAATACCATGTATAGTGATTTTAATAAAAAACCAGAAGAAGGTGAAAAAACTTTAAGTACTATAATCAGTCTTGTTTCAGACAAGAGTATAATTACTGCATGTGATATAGAACAGAAACACGAGGCAGAACGTCAGGCAAATAAAGATAATCCAAATTATAAACCAAAATATCAGTCGCCTGGTACAGCCTACATCAGAGGCAAGTTTACTGAGAAAAGATATGAGAGACATGCTAAAAAACAACCTAAAAAGCCTGAACAAGGACGAGGTCTTCGCCCATAGCTTCTATATATCATAATACTGTAATATTACAAAGGTGATAAAGTGTATGCTTTATCACCTTTTTTAAAATGGGGTTTATGTGCTATAATGAAGAATATAAATGCTAAAAAGAGAAGACAAGGAGACAAGAGTTTTGAGACGATTTGAAGTGACTGGAATGAGCTGTGCTGCATGTCAGGCTAGAGTAGAAAAGGCAGTTTCAAGTTTAAAAGATGTGGATAGCTGCGCCGTTAGTTTGCTTACAAATACCATGGGTGTAGAAGGAAGTGCAAGTGATGAAGATATTATTAAGGCTGTTGTAGACGCTGGTTACGGTGCCAGCATTATGCAGGCGGGTAGCACTTCTGATGTTGCAAAAGTTCATGAATCAAATGTCGCATTAGAGGAGGCTCTTAAGGATAAGGAGTCTCCTGTTTTAGTTCGGAGACTTGTGAGTTCTGTTATAGTTCTTATCATTCTTATGTATTACTCCATGGGACACATGATGTGGCATTTTCCGGTTATATTTCCTATATTCCATAATCATGTGGCTCTTGCGGTATTTGAAATGCTGCTGGCTATCATAATAATGCTTATAAATCATAAGTTTTTTGTCAGCGGTTTCAGGTCCCTCATACACGGGGCTCCAAATATGGATACTCTTGTGGCACTTGGAAGTGCTGCGTCCTTTGGTTACAGTCTGGTGGGGCTTTTTATCATGATACAGGCTATGGGTGAAGGTGACTCCGATACTGTAATGAAGTATGCTATGAATCTATACTTTGAATCTGCTGCCATGATTCCTACACTGATTACAGTAGGTAAGCTGCTGGAGGCAAAGTCAAAGGGACGCACGACGGATGCCCTTAAAATTCTTATGAAGCTGGCCCCAAAGGAAGCAAATGTCGAGAGAGCAGGTAAAGAAACAACTATACCTGTAAGTGAAGTCATGATAGGAGATATTTATGTACTAAGAGCAGGTGACCAGATACCTGTTGACGGTGTAGTAATAGAAGGGGCATCTGCCGTGGATGAGTCGGCACTGACCGGAGAAAGTATACCGGTAGATAAAGCTATTGGCGATAATGTATCAGCCGGCACCATAAATACCAGTGGATTCATTAAATGTCGGGCAACCCGAATAGGAGAGGATACAACCCTTTCCCAGATAATACAGATGGTAGGAGATGCAGCTGCTACAAAGGCGCCTCTGGCACGTATAGCCGATAAGGTTTCAGCCATTTTCGTACCGACTGTCATAGGGCTCTCGCTTATAACATTTATAGTCTGGATGATACTTGGCAAGACGGTTGGATTTTCTATAGCCAGAGCTATATCTGTGCTTGTAATCAGCTGTCCATGTGCACTGGGGCTTGCTACTCCGGTAGCTATAATGGTAGGAAATGGTATGGGTGCAAAGCACGGGATTCTTTACAAAACTGCTGAGGCACTTGAAACTGCCGGTAGAGTAGGAGTGGTAGTTCTCGATAAGACAGGAACTATCACTAAGGGCGAACCGGGAGTTACAGATATTATACCGGCGGAGGGGGTATCTGAAAACGCCCTTCTTTCTGTAGCCTATAGTATTGAAAAGCTTTCTGAGCATCCTCTGGCAAGAGCCATTGTAAATTTTGTAGATGAAAAACCTGGGGAGGATACTGCTGAAAAGGGTGGCATAGTCAGTATAGACATTACTGACTTTGAAACCATGGCAGGCTCAGGCGTCAGAGCAAAGATAGGGGCGGATGGTAATAAGAACGACTCTCTATATAGTCCTGGAGACATTATAGAGGGGGGAAGTCTTAAATATATAAAATCAGTTACAGCCAGCAGTGGAAATGTACTTGGTAAGGATATAGAGGAAAAGGCATTAGAGCTTGCATCTTCCGGCAAGACGCCACTGGTATTTATTCGAAATAATGTATATTTAGGGATAATCGCAGTTGCCGATCAAATAAAAGAGGATAGTGCTGAGGCCATCAGTGAATTATCCGGAATGGGAATAAAGACAGTTATGTTAACTGGAGATAATTCTGTTACTGCACATGCTATAGCTGATAAAGTGTCTGTAGATAAGGTTATCGCAGGTGTTATGCCGGATCAGAAGGAAAGTGTAATCAAATCACTGCAAGAAATTATGTTAACCAAAGGCAATTTAAAGGTAGCTATGGTAGGGGATGGAATAAATGATGCAGTTGCACTTACAAGTGCTGATACAGGCTTCGCCATCGGAGCCGGTACTGATGTGGCGATAGATGCTGCTGACGTGGTACTAATGAAGAGTAGTATTCGGGATACAGCTGCAGCCATTAGAATGAGCAGGGCTACTATTAGAAATATACACGAGAATCTTTTCTGGGCTTTTTTCTATAATGCGCTCTGTATACCACTTGCTATGGGAGTGTATGGTATAGCTATGAAGCCTATGTATGGAGCGGCAGCTATGGCGCTTTCCAGCTTCTTTGTATGTATGAATGCTCTCAGGCTTAATACCTTCAAAATCTACAGTTCGGCTCATGACAGACCTCTTAAAGAATTAAATATAGAGAGCTTTGAAAACAACTTTAATGATGCTGTAGACAGAATAATATACAGTATAGAAAATAAAAAATCAGAAGGAGAAAAAAAGATGGAAAAAACACTTAAGATTGAAGGAATGATGTGTGAACATTGTGAGGCTACAGTTAAGAAGGCACTTGAAGCACTGGACGCAGTTGACAGCGCAGAAGTAAGCCACGAGAAGGGCACAGCAATAGTTACATTGTCTCAGGATATAGACGATGCACTCCTTAAAAAGGCTGTTGAAGATAAAGACTATAATTTGATATCCATAGAGTAAAAAGAGTTTGCTAACCTACTCACTTTATAGTAGAGTTATAGGTGCTGATGCATGGATAAAATAATACTTAGGAGGACGACAAAATGACAGACGCTATAAGATATGTAGGTGTAGATGATCACGAGATTGATCTTTTTGAAGGACAGTATGATGTTCCAGAGGGAATGTCATATAATTCATACGTAATATTAGACGATAAGACAGCAGTTATGGATACTGTAGATGCTACCAAAACAGATGAATGGCTGGCAAATGTTAAGACAGCTCTGGATGGCAGAACTCTTGACTATATAGTGGTACAGCATATGGAGCCGGATCACTCAGGTAGCTTCAAGGTAATCGTAGATGAATATCCAGATGCTAAAATAGTTGCAACTGCAAAGGCATTTGTAATGATGGAGCAGTTCTTTGAGAATATTAATCTGGAAGGAAGAACTATAGAAGCAAAAGAGGGCGATACACTAAGTCTTGGTACGCACACTCTGAAGTTTATTATGGCACCTATGATACACTGGCCAGAGGTTATGATGACCTATGAGGAGAGCGAGAAGCTTCTTTTCTCAGCTGACGGCTTTGGAAAGTTTGGAGCTCTTGATTTTGATGATCCTGAAGGCTGGGCTTGCGAGGCAAGAAGATACTACTTCGGAATAGTAGGTAAGTATGGAGCTATGGTTCAGACCTTACTTAAGAAGGCTTCTGCTCTTGAAATAGAGCAGATACTTCCACTGCACGGTCCGGTGCTTCCTATGCCTGGAACTGAACTCAGCTACTACCTGGAGACATATAATACCTGGAGTAGCTATCAGCCGGAAACTCACGGAGTATTTGTAGCATATGCTTCAATCCACGGAAATACTGCAAAGGCTGCAAAGAAGCTGGCTGAAATGCTCTCGGCTAAGGGAGAAAAGGTGGCTATATCAGATATATGTAGAGAGGATATGGCAGAATGCGTGGAGGATGCCTTTAGATATGACCGTATGGTACTTTGCGCATCAAGCTATGATGCAGGCGTTTTCCTCCCTATGCATGACTTCCTTAATCACCTGACAGTCAAGACCTATCAGAACAGAAAGGTCTTCATGATGGAAAATGGTACCTGGGCACCTAGTGCTGCAAGAACTATGAAGCAGATAGCTGAGGGATGGAAGAATGTTGAGGTTCTGGAGCCTGTAGTTACTATAAAGAGTACTATGAAGTCTACTGATATCCCGAATATTGAAGCACTTGCTGACGCAGTTGTGGCAGCAGGTAAATAATAGAAAGTTAAACCCTGATGTGAATATACTCACATACAGGGTTTTCTTTATATTTTTAAGTGCCATGTTTTACTGTAAATATATACAAATAATGTGATAAAAATGTCTTTCATTTATACTTTATTATTAAAAAAATTTATGGTACTATATTTTTGTTTTTTTCGTAAGTAATTGCAGTTTTAGTTAAGTTATATGTAGAAAATAATAATAGGAGTTAAATCATGGGTGGATTTTTTGCTACAGCACTAAAAGGAGATGCGGTTTTTGATCTGTTCTACGGTACAGACTATCATTCTCATTTGGGAACCAGAAGAGCAGGTATGGTTGTTCATGGAAGAGAGGGCTTCAACAGAGCTATTCATAACATCGAGAATGCTCCTTTTAGAAGTAAGTTTGGCAAGGATGTACACGACATGGAGGGTAATCTGGGAATAGGATGTATATCCGACTATGATCCTCAGCCTCTGCTGGTTCGTTCACATCATGGTACTTACGCTATAGCATGTGTAGGAAAGATAAATAACTCTGATGAGCTTATATCAGAAGTTTTTAAATCAGGTGGTTCACATTTCCAGATGATGAGCTCTGGTGAAGTCAATAAGACTGAGCTTACTGCAGCTCTAATAAATCAGAAGGACAACATTATTGAGGGTATCAAGTATGCACAGGACAGCATCGATGGTTCTATGACTATACTGCTACTTACTCAGGATGCCATATATCTGGCCAGAGATAAGTATGGAAGAACTCCGGTTGTTGTAGGTTACAAGGAGAATGAAGGCTTCTGTGCGGCATTTGAATCCTTCTCCTATCTGAATCTTGGATATAAGGACTTTAAAGAACTGGGTCCTGGAGAGATAGATGTAATGACTCCGGAGGCTGTTACCGTAATGGAAAAGCCGGGAGAAAAGATGCGTATATGTACCTTCCTCTGGGTATACTACGGTTATCCATCTGCCAGATATGAGGGCGTATCAGTAGAGGAAATGAGATATAAATGTGGTGAAGCTCTGGCTAAACGCGATGGTTTCACCAAGGATGACATAGATGCAGTGGCAGGAGTACCGGACTCAGGTACAGCGCATGCCATGGGATATGCAAATGAATCAGGAGTTCCATTCTCCAGACCATTTATCAAGTATACTCCTACCTGGCCTAGATCATTTATGCCTACACATCAGAATAAGAGAAATCTGATAGCAAAGATGAAGCTGATACCTGTACATGAGCTGATAGATGGTAAGAAGCTTCTTCTGATAGATGATTCTATAGTTCGTGGAACCCAGCTAAGAGAGACCACAGAATTCCTATATGAGAGTGGCGCAAATGAGGTTCATATCAGACCTGCTTGTCCACCACTGCTTTTCGGATGTAAATATATCAACTTCTCCAGATCTAATAGCGAGATGGAGCTGATAGCCAGAAGAGTTATAGCAGAGGAAGAGGGAGAGAATGTAGAGAGAACTATCCTGGATGACTATGCTAATCCTGACTCAGATAGATATCACAAGATGATAGAAAAGATAAGACAGAAGCTTAATTTCACAACTCTTGCTTTTAACAGACTGGATGATATGATAGCTGCTACAGGAATAGATAAAGAAAAGTTATGTACCTACTGCTGGGATGGCAGAGAGTAAAAATAAAGTGACGTCAGAAACGGTACTTTAGTTAGTGCTGGTGTCTGGCGTTTTTTTGTTGCTCTTTTGTTATATTTCCGGTGCTATCATATATATTGTTTAGTGGAAATATGTCATTTTGAGAGATTACTTATAGAAACTTCCGGAATATGAAAGAGAGGAAAAGATTATGCCAGATTTTCCAGGTAAAAATGAAAAGATTAGAGATAGTGAGTGCGTATGGTCAAAGGAGGAAGCTGTTCTTGGCTATCAGCTGAGATGGATTAATGAGCTAAATTACTCCCTATTTCCGGATGAATATGAGAATAATCCTGCATTTAAGGCTCTAAGATCGTTTATATATGGAGATAATTATAAAGAAATAAATAAGGATTATCATAATTATTCAGTTCAATCAGAAGGTGTTTTGATAGGACTTCAGAATAATATAATTATCGATAAAGAACTAAAGCCTGAAAAAATAGAAGAGGCTAAGAAGATACTTGCTGACCTGAAAAAGTTCTACGACGCAAATAAGAAGAATGCTGAAAGTATCTATCAGAAGAACTGCAAGAATATGGCTATTCTTAGTGATGCCGAAAATCAGCAAAATCTTCTATATATGAGCGCAAATAGTCCTTATGGTAATGCGTTACTGTATAATGTTTCAAGAAAACCCCATGTCGGTTATGCCGAAGGACCTAAAGAGGGAGAAGCAATTGATCCGGAGCTTAAAACAAATATTCAGAATGTAAAGTCGGTTTTCCTGGACAAGACCTGTCAGGAGCTGGAAAAGTGTGCACTTGAATCTTCTGAAAAGCTAAGTGAAGCAGAGAAGAATAAGGCTTTATATCAGACAACAAATACAGAGCTTATCAGACAAATGAATAGGCTCAGTCTGTACAGCACCCCAAAGAAAAACGATAAGGGTGAAGTGATTGATGATGGAAAAGCTAAGGATAGAGAGATAGCAAAGGACTTTGTTAATCTTAAAGGGCTTGGATGCATTTCTCCTAAAAAGATATTTGATATAACGAAGAGTGAGAATCAGTCATTCAAAGAAAACTGGAAGGTTGAGGATCAACAGATCAAGGTGCTCTTTGACCTGATTGAACCACAGCTAAAGGCGGCTAAAGACTATGAATATGCAGGCCTTTATAACGCGGATGGTTTTATGGGACAGAATGGTGATGTTTTAAAGCAAAGAGCATTATCTAAGTTTGCTGATTTAAAAAAGAAATATAGTGAAGAGCTAAAGAATGGAAGTGCAGAGAGTAAGGTAGACTTAATTGATGATGTTAATAAATTCTTAAAAACTATTTCCAAGGTTGTTGCATCAAAGACGGATTGGTATCAAAGTAGACGTAAGCTTGAGGGTATAAAAGACAGATTATATAGTGAGAGGGCTGATGTAAAAGCAGCCAGAGAGATTCTCGATTCCAAGGATCCTGAAAGAAGCAACAGAATAATAGACATTGTTCTAAATAATAATGACGACGTATTTTTTAAGCTTTTGGAAGATTATGAGAAGCTTGAGTATCAGGAGAGAGAGACCATATATACTCAGCTTATTCAGGCAAAGGGAAGAGTATATGATGAGCTTCTTAGTGAAGCAAATAAAAATATAGCTGAACTGGATAATAAGAGCTATACCAGTGCTCTGAGAGATGGCAGATTTGGTGAGCTTCCAGAGAAAAATAAGGAAAATATCATAAAGAAAATGTCAGCTCGTATAGCACTTGCTGCAAGACCTGATATCAGAAAGAAACTTGATGAAATTGATTTTATACTTAGAAAACTAAGGGAAGTTAATGTACATACGGATAATATAAAAGAGGACAATATTCTCGCTGAGAAGCTAAATAATCAGGAAAACGGAGTCTTTTATAAGGGGCTTCTTAATAGAAATAATCCTGATCCGGAGCTTCGTGACATTAGGCTGGTTGTCGAGAACATTGGAAAAAGCGACAGAATAGCAGTAGTTATATCTGATGAAGAGAAGAACAGAGTTCACCAAAATGCACGAAATACGTATAATAAAGCTCTGAAATGGACCTCCACTTTATTTGAGATTAGAGATTTCGCGGCCAGGAATCTAAACACTCTCAAATTGGATGACCCGGATATGGTGCGACGTAGAACTGAAAATCAAGACTATAACAACTTAATAACCAGTCTGGAACAACTAAAGGATATAAATACGGACGTTACTCCAAATCAGATTAAGAATTACATTTTGACAGCTCAGCTTGCTGTGATGAATTATGATGCTACATTATCTGAGAAAGCTCAGAATCATATCATAACAGACGTTGAGAAGGAAATTAAAAAAACTACCAGCACCTTAATGGAATCACTTCCTAATAATCTTATGAATTTAGGAAATCAATTAACTGATATGGGTGGAATGAATCCTGGTGATATTTCATATAAGGAACATACAAAACGTAAATATGAGGAGTTTAAGAAAACTGTACCGGGAACAGAATCTCTGGATAGATATTTAAAAAATACTGAGTACTATAATGAAGCTCTGAGGCTGGTTAAGCTGGCAGCGAAGAAAGCACTTAAAGATATGAATGCCAATAAGTCGGGAAATTCCTGGCAGTTTGAAGAGCTTAAAGCGGCATTGCAAAAAGTGACTAATCTAAATGAAAATAGTAAATTTGCCGATGTTATAGGTGCTATAAAGAATGTTAATACTTCGGCTAATTTATACGTTGAAAAGTCAGAAAGGCAGATACATCCTTTTGGCGAACCAAAGAGAACTACAATTGCCAGAGGGCTATGTACATTTACAGCTGGTATACGGTGGAATGGTGAACAGAATGTACCTGGCAGACCAACGATAGAAATGCTTTTGGAAAGCCTACCTTATTGGGCAGATCCGAACCAGACTATAAAGGAACAGGCGATAGAAATAAAAATGGCAAGCCTGGATGAATCGCAGAAAAGAGCTTCAGATGCAAAAATGTTTGAGGTAAAATTCTTTAATACATATAGTCCTGCTTCAACAAAACTTGTAACAGAGCTGAAACAAGGTGATAATCAGCCGGTGATACCGGTTGATCTGGAAAATCATAGATTTGGTCGTGACAAAGTCAGAGATAAGCGTATATTGGCTGATAAGCTAAATGAAGTAACCTCTATAACAAAGAACACTCCTGTAAGAGAGGTACTTGAAACATTGCAAACATTGAAGAGAGTTGCGGATGCAGTTGCAGCTACAAATAAGCATACTCTTGCACTGATAAATAAAACTGAATTCCCACGACTGGCAGAGCGTCAGGCTAATCTTCCAGATATAATGAAGATTAAAGCTAAGGATATATCTGCGTTAGCGAATCAGATGATAGAAGACCTTGGAGGACTGGAGTTATCTAAGGCAGAGATGGAGAAGCCAATAAAAGAAATGGTAAACGATAGAATGCGTCATCTTGGCAAGTTGAGTGAGAAGCAGGGAGATGCCTATAAGAGAGACAGTCAGGCAAATAAGAATGCCGACATCCGCCCTCAGGCACCTAAATTATAAGCACTATGTCATCCTGAGTCCGAAGGACGAAGAATCTTACTTATGGTATGGTTCATTATTAATAATTCTATAGGAGCGGTATATCTGCTCCAGAAGAATCACCCTCATCAGCTGATGTGGGAAAGTCATATCAGAAAAGCTGAGATGAAAATCAGCCTTACGAGTTATAGAATTATGTAAACCTAACGACCCACCTATAATTAGGAATATATGGCTTATGCCATTTATTCCAAGATTATTTAAATGATCAGCGAGTTTCTCGCTGGTCATTTTTTTGCCATTTATTTCAAGAGTTATAATGTAGGAGTCTGTTCCGATTCCGGTCGCCTCCGGTAAATGCTTTGCCAGACGTTCAGCCTCCTTAGAAAGTATTCCCTCAACCACAGCATCACTGGCATTATCTGGAGTTTTCTCATCTGCCACCTCTATCACGTTAAGAGAGCAGTAGCGGCTGAGTCTCTTGGAATATTCGTCTATAGCGTCCCTGTAGAACTTCTCTTTAATTTTACCTACACACAATACATCTATTTTCATACTTTTTCCTATAATACAAGAAAGATTCTTCACTTCGTTCAGAATGACATATGGGAAGTTAAATGTTGTAATAAGGATTATTTTCACTGAGTGGATAGGGTTCCTTCAGTTTACATAATGTTAATACATCCTCTATATCTTTCTGTACAGTTCCATCCTCCAGAAGGTGTCCTGCACCGTATCTCTGAAGCTCGTTATTAACTATGCCATCATTTTCAGCTATATAGAATCTGATACCTTTTTTCTTAAGATTCTTTATATAAGCTATCACCCTGTCAGTCGCAGTGATATCCACATTATTGATACCACTGGCATATATGATTACGACCCTGGTATTTTCATCTATCTGACTATCGATATCATTTATAAAGGTATCAATATTGGCAAAGAAAAGATTCCCGCCGAATCTGTAAATGATACATCCCTGGATAGGTCGGGCATCCTCGTGAATCTTTAGAGAGTAGAAGCCCTCGTGACCTTTCCTGATTCCCACCAGAGTACGTGGAGGATTAACAGCCTCTCGTATAACTGCGAAGAAGGAGAGAATGACACCAATTACAACTCCGTAAAAAGTTCCGAAGAAAAGAACACCTGCGGTGGCTGATATAAATATAATGAAATCCTGTTTGCTATTTTTTCTGAGCCTATTAGCCAACTCGAATTCGCAGGCTGATAGAAGGGCAGAAATGATTATAGCAGTCAGAATAGGAACCGGCATCAGCTCTATATAGTCGGCTCCCAGAAGAAGTATGAATATCATAGATATACCGGCGACGATACTCATTATCTGAGACCTGCCACCAAACTGACGAACTATGGAAGTTCTGGAAACACTGGCATTTACCGGTAGACATCCAAAGATTCCTGAGACGAAGTTAGCCAGAGAGTAGGCAAGTACCTCCCGATTAGTATCAAGATCGTAACCGTCCTCTATGGCATTTGACCTGGAGGCCAGCATGGTTTCTGACATTATAACAAGTGCTATGGTAAGTGCGGAGAAGCTAAGCTCCGGAAGTATACTAAAGTCAATATGCAGGAGCTTAGGTATAGGAAAGCTTCCCTCTGTAGTCGGAAGCAGCCGAACGCCCTTGTCTGCTAGATTTAGTCGAACACTTAGAATAACTCCTGCCACCAGCATTATTACTGACATAGGCAGCTTCGGAATTATCTTTCTAAAGAGCAGAATAATGGCGATAGTCAGAAGACCCAGGATGAAAGACAAGGGACTAAAGACCTTTAGCTCCTTTACCATATGAATGATAAGCTCTGGCAGCTCGCCTGTTCCGGGACTTCCGCCCCATAGCTTTGGTATTTGCATGGATATGATCTCAAGACATATACCTGTGATAAATCCTCCCATTACAGGAACGGATATATACTTTACAGCACGACCGGCTCTTAGGAAATAAAATAGCATCAGCCAGAAGGATACCAGTATAGTCAGAACAGGAATGGCATTTATGGCTTCGTCTGATTCAGATGCTATCTTGAGCGCCAGTATAGCACTGCCTGTCAGAGCTGCCGGCGCTGCATCAACACCGAATACAAAATCATATGATGTTGTGATAATACCGAAAACTATAATCGGAAATATAGAGCCATACAGACCATAGACCATTGGCAGGCCTGCTATCTGAGCATAGCCCATAGATATAGGTATAGAAACCAGTGCTACTATAATCCCTGCCAGTATATCCTTAGGGACATCTTTGTAAGAATAATTCTTTGGAAATTTTGAATTCTTCATTTTTTTCTTTCTGTATTGTTATTGATTATACTATCACTAACTATACATTAATCATTATTTGACTGCAAGGATAATGCCAGTGGGGACTGTCCCCACTGGCCTCACTGGCTTTTTGTTGCGCTTTTGTTATACAAATAACGATATACTCAGCTTAGTGAGATAAGAATGGTAAACTATGCGGAGGTTATGCAGTATGAAGGATTTTGAAGACAAGATAAATGAGAATGAAATTCATGAGAATGAAATAATTGATAATGATAATAAGATCATTGAAGATGATAATGATGAGAACGAAAACAACGAAAACGAATTAGATACTTCCAAGCATGCTGATACTGATTCTGACACTGACTCTGACGATAGCAGTGATGATGAAGATGAAAAGGATGAGGATGAAAAGGAAGAAGATAGAGAAGAAGAACTAGAGGATAATGATTTTGTAGTTAAAATCCCTCGTAGCGATACTGGAGTTGACGATTTTGTTTACAGACTTAAAAAGAGTTTAAAGGAAGGCAAGCATCCCTTCCATACAGTTGAACATAGGGAGTTTTATGATCAGGAGGTTCCTGAGCAAAAGTCAATATTCAGCCTTGATGTAAACGCTGAGAAGTTTGAGTCCTACCTTTTTCCTGATAGTGAATTTGAAAATATAAAATATCCTAAAGATGCAGTAGAATTCTTTGATAAAGTTGCAGGTAACAACTATGTGGCGAACTCTGGCAGATTATGGGATAGATTCTATGCAGAGGTAAATGGAAGGAAGTTCAACGTTTACGATAAGATAAACGAAAAAAATAAGAATAAAAGTGTAAGTATAAGTGATCTTTCAAAGATCTATATTCTTCATGCGCTTACACAGGATGGTGTCAAGATAACAGTTGTTGATTCTGATGGCTCTGAAACAGAGATACCTAAGATTCAGCGTACAGAGCAGGAAGTGAAAGATGCTCAGGAAAAGACTGTTATCAGTCAAAGCGACCGTAATTTAATTACAGAGTACTACACTAAGTATAAGATCAAATCTGATCTAAAAACCTTCTCTGCTCCTGATGCTTTAACTGATGTGGATAAGTATGCAAACATTAATAATCTATATGCTGCGCGTGATGTTATAAATAAAGATTTTGCGCGTTTTATGGGATTTGCTAAATGGCATAGTCCTAATCCATATAAGGAAATGATCATTTATGGCTTACCAGGTTATGAGGACGGAATAAGTGTAGCTGACTATGCTGAGATAATCGGGGAAAAGGCAGAATTTGAATCGGACTTTAAATTAAATGATTATAGAGAAAGACTAAGAGAATATATAATTGTTCACGTAGCTGCTAATCCTGATCTTGAGATCAGATATACCCCTATAATTCGTGAATACACAAAGGATGGATTCATTCCTATAAAGGATGAAAAGTATACCTTCTATATAAATGGTAAGAAGGGTATAGAGACTTACGCCGGAAGAGAGCAAGGTAAGGAGATACAGAAGGCAAAAGAACAGAATAAGGCTATGGATGACATCTTAAATGCCATTGATAATTCTGACATTACCACTATCCATGATCTTGGAATTAATAGTACTGATAGCCTGCGGGCGAACTACTGGATAAGTGGTCGTGACTATCTGGTATTTAAGGGTGAATATGCCACAAAAGAGAATCTTGCGGCGGCGGCTGCCAAGTTCGACGAAATATTTGGCGAAGCTGTCAAATTAGATGATAGTATCTTTGACAGATTTAAGATTAATCACCTAGAAGAGAGTCTTAGCATAAATGAGCTCTATGGTAAGATAGTAAAAGCCCGGGATTATAAACCGGCTTCAGATATTGTAGAAAATGCAGACCAATATAAAAAGGCTCTTGTGCTTAATATTTTATGTAATAGAAACAAGCTGAGTTATACAAAGGGTTTATATAATAAGACATTTAAAAAAGTAAATGAATCAGTTACCAAGAGGGCAAGAAGGGCTAAGAGTGACCAGAATAATTGGTTTAAGAATGGTATAAATTCAAGAAGAGTATATAAGCCTGCTATTAACTCAAAGGACAGATACAATAAGAGACTGATTCCGGAGGAACTGACTGAGCAGGAGCTTACCGAAGCGGCAAATGCTTTCGAGGAAATATTTAAAAACTATGCGAATAATACAAAACAGAGCCTCGACAAGGTTCTGGAGAATATGGAATTTATGGCTGATGCAGATCAACAGTATGAAAATGTTTATTCATATGTTGACTCTGTTTACTATGGGGAGAATCTGACTCCTGAAATAAGAAAGCTTTATGCTAAGGCATTTATAGTTCATGCCCTTGGTGACCCAAGGGAGAAGGTAAGACTGAAGCAGCCTTTAGTTAATCCTACAACCGGAGCAGTTATTAACAGTGCCCTTGATGATGATAATTATATCTTTGACAAAGAAGCTCCTATTCCAAAGGAGTATATTCCGGTTGAGAAAAGAGGGGTATTTGAGCCTAAGGAAATAAATAATGAAGAGCTTTTTGCTAAATCAGAGGAGCAGAATGCAGATGCTAAACATGAGAGAGATAAGGTAGAACATAGAAGATGGGCCTTTAATGATGCAAAGGAGGCTCTGGACTTAATATACGCTGTTAAGGATGACACTGCTAAGACTATCAGCATCAATCAGGGCGAAAAGGCTGGCAAGCATATGAGTGCCGAAGAACTCCTGGGACTGTCTGAGGAAGAACTGTCCGAGGCTGAGAAGGCATTTGATGATACCTTTAAGGATCTTATAGAATATGATGCAAAGGTTAAGTCATTCAGACATAATCATCCGACCACCAACTATAAGGATCATGTTGATCTTTTTGTATTTGGATTCGAAATTGGTTCTAATGACCTTTATTATAATATTAAAAATAAAGTCATGGCGAAGTCGTCCGAAAAGGTTAACTATGATGATAACAAGGTGGATATCCGTAATAAAAGCTATGAGAAATACATGAAGGCTTTTATTATGCGTGCTATGACCGTTAAGGATGATAATGTTATCTATAATCCTCTGGTTAGAGAAAGCTATGGACTTAATGTTATAGATAGAATTGATTGGCGTCAGTATGAGTATCTGGCTAAGTATATGGATATCAACCATCAAAGAAAGGCTGATATAGAGGAGGCTGTACCATCTGTTAAAGAGGTTGAAAAGCGTAGTGGCGTAGAAAAATGGGCTGACGACGAGGAAAATAAAGAGCTGGAGGATGCAAAGGAAAATACCTTAATAAAGGGTAACAAGAATGTAAATAGGAGACCATTTGCGGATTATGATGCTGCACATAATGCTATAAAAGAAAATGCAGACGATGAGTTAGATGACGAGGAGTGGGAGGCTAAGGAAAAGGAGAAGCAGGAAGCTGCAGAGGCTAAGAAAAGAAGTGAGGAAGAAGAGAAAAAGCTTCAAGAGAACTATAATCTGACTCATGACATTTTTGGTAATGAGCTGCCTCCTGAAGACATTGAGTATAACAGGAAAGAGAAGGAGCTTGTATTACAGGGACTAAGTCCTCTGGATTATATGAAGGCGTTAAATCAGATTCAGAACGAAAGAAAAAATAAGAGGCAGATGAGGTTAGACGCTGAAAAACAGGAAAGACAGAAAAAACTGGACGAAGAGAAGGCTGAGGAAGAGAGGAAAGGGAATGATCCTGTAGAGCTTGCAAGAATTAATGCAAAATTGCAGGAACTTGCCCAGAAGGAAGATAAGAAAGAAGATGAGATAAAGGTTGAGAAGGAGGTTCCAAAGTATAATGCTGAGAAGGAGCCTAAGATTAATGAAGCGGATGCACCACAGATTGATCCACAGATTATTATTCAAAATAATGAGAATAACAATGAAAATATAAATGAAAACATAAATGTAGGATTAAGAGATTATAACAACCTGGATCAGATAGATATACCAGTTGAAAATCAAAACCAGAATATCATCAACAACCAGGTACCTCCGATAATTAACAATCCTGAAAATCAGGTGCCGCCTGCAAATAACAATCAAGAGAATCAGGTGCCACCTGCAGAGGAGAATCCAGTAAGTGAGCAGGAAGTAGCAGCAGCATCTAAGCTGATAAATGATAAATTGCTCCATAAGCTTCAGAGTCAGAAGCCGGGAGTTGTCCGTGACGACAGATATATCATTAATATGCTGAAGGAAAGCGCAGCGTCCATGGTAGGGTCTCTTGAGTCAGCCAGTAGTATATTCTATGGCAAGGCTCAGTACAGTAACCTCGAGACCAGTGCCAAGGGCTTTGAAGCCTTTGTAAAGACTCTTGAAAGAAGGTTTAAGCAGGG
>CAMKQB010000036.1 GCA_946414825.1 uncultured Lachnospiraceae bacterium | reverse complement strand
AATTGCTCTCTTAACTATTCTCTCCTGGCCTAAATGATATCTTATCCATACTCTTTTCTTACCTTCGAAGCTTATGCCCATAACATCAAAGCCACGTCTGAAGCCCTCAGTATAGGTCGAAGCAAGCAGGTCTATCCTTTCCTCTGGAAGCTTAGCCAAGTAGCCGGCCAGTTTTATCTCTGTATCAGATATATATTCACCGAATTTATATAGGTAGTCAGGACTAGAGAGATCTTCATGCATTATAATATCCAGTCCGCGACTTACCTCCGTGGTAAATGTATCTACCATTCTATCCAGAGCAAAATAGTCTATATAATCATAGACATAATAGTAAACTATATCCTTCACAGAAGAAATGGTCAGCTTATCTCCTGATATAAAGAGGAAATATACCTGAAGGAACATTTCCAGAAGGAAAACTATCTGTCCTGTCTTGTCATCAAAGATATATCCCGGAAGTCCCTGAAGCTCAGCAGAAATATAAGAGAATAACCCTCCCATAGCTCCAAGCCTTTCTTCGGCATAATCCGGATTACTATACGAATTAAGGTAGTTATCGCCTATTATATCTTCATACATCTTATAGTTACTATCTTTATCGCTATACTGGTCTATACCTTCCTGATAAACCTTAAGCATATACTCTATATACTTTGCTTTAGAATAAAAAAAATCCAGATAAATGCTATTGGCCAGTTCCTCGGAACCAGCCAATTCATCTGGTATCTCTTTGATTCTATCAGTAATAAGCTCAAGTCTCTCTGTTAAAGAATGTTCATTACTAAAAATATCCAAAAACTTAAGTCTCCTATTATCAGATTATATATATAAAAACAAGCAGAATAAGGTCTATGATAGATATAATTACAGCACCTCTTTTGCTAAGTATTCCACCCTCTGAATCATTAAGTGAAATAAGAGCAAAAATAAGTGCAGTTATAGCCATTATTCCGGACGCAAGAAGAAGGGCGCCTATAGCTTCAGGCACTGCCCCCTTCATAATTATTGCAATCACTATTGAAAAGATGATGATTATGAGACCAACTATTCCAAAAATCAGGGATATAATTGCATCTCTCGACATAACCTCATCTGAAAATTTGTAGCCTTTTTTTCTTCTTAAAGCCATTTATTTTACACAACCTCTAATCTCGTCCAGACTATTAATGCCATTCTTACGCATAAAGTCTTCTATTCCGTCTATAATATCAATTGTAGCTGAAGGATTATTGAAGTTTGAAGTACCAACAGCAACGGCTGTAGCACCAGCCATAATGAACTCAAGTGCATCTTCTGCAGTTCTTATTCCACCCATACCAATGATAGGAACATCTACGGCATTTGCAACCTGATATACCATTCTTACAGCAACAGGTCTTACAGCTGGACCAGAGAGTCCACCAGTTTTATTTGCAAGCGCAAAGGTTCTCCTGTTTATATCTATCTTCATACCAGTAATTGTATTAATAAGTGACAGAGCATCTGCACCACCATCTACTGCGGCGCGAGCCATTTCTGTAATATCAGTTACATTTGGACTAAGCTTCATTATGATTGGTTTCTTAGTCTTAGCCTTCAGAGCCTTTGTTATCTCATTAAGAGATTCAGGTCTGGTACCAAATGCTATTCCCCCCTCTTTAACATTAGGACAGGAAACATTTATCTCAAGCAAGGCAACTGAATCTATATCGCTAAGTCTCTCGACGCACTCCTCATATTCCTTTATACTGTGGCCACATACATTTACAATAACCTTAGTATCATACTTTTCAAGGAACTTAAGGTCCCTCTCAATAAATGTATCTATGCCAGGATTCTGAAGTCCGATGGCATTCAGCATTCCACCATAAACCTCAGCTACTCGAGGTGTTGGGTTACCTTCCCATGGTGTTATGGCAACACCCTTAGTGGTTACAGCTCCAAGTTTGGAAAGATCAACGAACTCCCCATACTCCATACCTGAACCAAAGGTTCCAGAGGCAACAGTAACGGGGTTCTTCATTTCAACTCCACAAATATTAACAGAAGTATCCATTACAGCTCCACCTCCTCTGCATTAAATACAGGACCATCTACACAGATTCTCTTATTATTAACCTTTGAATGATCATCTACATCTACAGACTTACATACGCAGGCAAGGCAGGCACCTATTCCACATGCCATTCTCTCTTCAAGAGATATAAATGCATCTATATCCTTCTCATATGCATAAGCCTTAATAGCTCTAAGCATAGGCTTTGGACCACAGGCATATATCTTATCCCCTGTTACTCCATATTCATTTGCTGCATCTATGACATTTCCCTTAACACCTACACTACCTGTGTCGCTGGACATATAGACTGTAGCAATCTTCTTGAATTCATTAAGTAGAAAAGTATTATCTCTAAAGCCAAGAATAACCGTCAATTTATCCTTAGGTACACCCTTTTCACTCAGTTCCTTAGCCAGCTGAAGCATAGGAGGAATTCCGATTCCACCTCCCATAAGTATAGGACTTTCAGAATCAAGTTCATATCCATTTCCGATAGGTCCAACCACCTTTATGGTATCCCCCTTCTTCAGAGTACTGAACTCCTTGGTACCTTCTCCCACAGTTCTATATACAAGCCTGAGTGTACCTGCCTTCTTATCTATCTCGCATATACTTATAGGACGAGGAAGAAGTCTGGCAGAATCTCTTGAATATAGTGACACAAACTGACCACTATGAGCATTTTCTGTCAGTTCCTTATTCTTTATATACATGCTGTATATATCATCAACTAAATGATCTTGTTTAATTATTTCAGCCTGAGTACTTTTCATTATCATCTCTCCCGAATATTAGGATAATGCATTTACTCTGATATCTTCTATCATATCAAGAGTTGCCTGTCTGGCCGCATCCTTATAATCCATTCCTGCATACTTCTCATTCTTATATGCAGCTATGATTCCTCTAGAGGAATTAACAATAGCGCCGAGACCATCTTCATTGAAGAAGCCCTTAAGATCTTTACCGCTACCACCCTGAGCACCGTAGCCAGGAACAAGGATGTACGCCTTAGGCATTGCCTTACGAAGAAGGATACCCATTTCCGGATAAGTAGCTCCAACAACAGCACCGACGTTACTATAATCACCATCCATACTGTCCTGTCCCCACTCAGTTACCTTTTCGGCAACTATCTCATATAAAGGTCTACCATCTATCTCTCTATCCTGGAATTCACCAGAGGAAGGATTAGATGTTTTAACAAGAACAAAGATACCTCTATCCTCTTTATTACAAACCTCAATAAATGGTTTAACACCATCTGATCCGAGATAAGGATTTACTGTTACGATATCTTCATCAAATGGATATATCTTCTCTCCGCCTATTTCTACTGAACCTATATGACCAACAGCATATGCAGTTGAAGTAGAACCTATATCACCTCTCTTGATATCTCCGATTACAACAAGTCCCTTTGAATGAGCGTAGTCAACTGTCTTCTTATAAGCCACAAGTCCAGGAATACCGAACTGCTCATACATAGCAACCTGCGGCTTAACTGCAGGTATCAGATCAGCTACTGCCTCCATAAGCCCAACATTATAATCATAGATAGCATCTGCAACCGCCTCCAGAGTATTACCCTTTTCGGCATAATACTTATTCAGAAGCTCCTCAGGAATAAAGGACATCTGAGGATCAAGCCCTACAACGATTGGTGCATTTTTCTTCTTAATTTCATTTACAAGCTTTTGAATCATGTTTATCTCCTTTAAAAAAGATGACAGCTAAATGTTCCCTTCAGTTGTCATCTTTTATATTTAAAATCCAATTAAACTGAATAATATCTATCTAAGATAGTTATTGCGGTTGCTCAGGAGGTGGATCCTGTGGTTGTGGATCCGGAGGCGGTGCCTCTGTTGTAGCCTCTGTGGTTGCCTCTGTAGTTTGTGGCTCTGGTGTCGGCTCCGGTGCCGGAGCAGATCCTGCAAAGGATGCCGTAATTGTATGTTCACCCTGAATATCTGTAAATGTGAACTGAGATACAGCACCAACACTATTTCCATCAACAACTACATCACTAATTGTATATCCTGCAGAAGGAGTTATATAAAATGTAGCCTCAGAGCCTGGTTCAACCACAACAGATGAGGATATAGAACCACCCTCACCTGCAGAAGATGTTATCTTGATACCACCCTCTACCTCAGGGTGAAGTGTACACTTCGTTCTGAAAATAGATTCATCATATTCAAAATCAGCTCCTACGATTTCGGCTTTACCCTGATCATCGTAAGATATTGTATATTCAACTGTATCAGGACATGCATTTGTAGCCATCATATGTGATTCTGTACAAATAGTAATTGTATTCATATGTCCCTTACACATCTTCTTCGGAAGATTCTCTTCATCACACCAGTCAGTGCATGTAGGGCAACCATCTATAGGCTTAAGACCTGTAATCTTACATACTGTAGCCTTAGTCAGTCCTTCCGGCTGATCCCAGTCAGCGGAAGTATCCTGTTCCTCTAAAAGAGCAACCTTATCATTTATATCACGCCACATAACCTTATGGTTATTGGTGTTTATAGTAACATTTGAATCATATCCAAACCATATCGAAGAAGTATAATATGGTGTCATTCCGCAGAACCAAAGGTCGTAGGAATTCGATGTTGTACCTGTCTTACCGGCACATTTGACTCCAGAAGTCATATTAGCTCTGGTACCTGTACCAGAGGTAACAACTCCCTTCATACCATCTATCAGCTGCCAAGCAGTAGTCTCTTTACACATTCTATGTGATCTCTCATTAGGATCTCTGTTATCAATAACAAGATTTCCATCATGATCATATACTCTATCATAATATACAGGTTTAACATATACGCCCATGTTAGCAATACCTGCATAAGCAGCAGTAATCTCAAGGTTTGTTACACCATATGTAAGACCACCAAGAGCTGTAGCCTGCTGAATATCTGAGTATACATCACCTTCTGGACCGATTTCCTTATCAATGATAGTTGTGAAGCCCTCTTCAATCAGATACTCATAAGCTGTGGCAGGAGTAACCGCCGTAATCGTCTGTACAGCAATAATATTCATAGATTGCTCAATAGCTGTTCTAAGCGAATTAGGACCTCTGTAACCGCCATACCAGTTTCTAACCGGAACACCATTTGCAAATTCATATGGCTTATCATCGAAACAGGAACAGAGTCCACCCTCTGTATCAATATAAGGGAGAAATGCCGCCAGTACCTTGAAGGTAGAACCCGGCTGTCTCATAGCATTTGTAGCTCTGTCAAAACCAAGATTTTCCTTCTTCTCTCCACGACCACCACCTATGGCTTTGATATAACCTGTCTTCTGATCAATTATAACGAAGGAGGCCTGTGGCTGAGGCGCAGTCTTGAACTCTTCACTTAGGAATGTTGCTCCTGTTGCATCCAGCATAGCTTCCTTATAGGTATCTGCCGCTGAACGTGCATCATCCTCTGAAGGATATATATTATTATATTTCGAATTCTCAGTTAGCTTTCTATAGTAGGTAAGAAGTGTATTAGTATCATAGTTATATGTAGTAATACCATCCTTATCCAGAAGTGTCAGCTTGTAGTTAAGAGCAACCGATGAACCTGCCGGATAATAAGACTCATCATTGATAACCTCATCAACTATATTCTGAATATCATAGTCCTGAACAGAATATACACTGTAACCACCGGTATATATCTCGTCATAGGCTTCCTCTTCTGTCATGTCATACATTTCCATGAAGTCGGAGCAAAGTCTACGCATCAGGTCATCTGTATAATATGAATTATATTCAAAGTTTTCGTCGTTAGTCTTCTTAACCTGCTGAATTCTGTCATATACATTATCAGCCATTGCTTCATCATATTCACTCTGAGAAATATAATCCAGCTCAAGCATCTTATCCAGAACGTCTTCTCGACGATAACTATTATTCTCAGGGAATATAACCGGATCATACTTGTAAGGATTCTTAGTGATACCAGCTATAACAGCCATTTCCGAAAGTGTCAGATCACCAATTGACTTATCAAAGTATCTGTTTGCCGCAGCCTCTATACCGTTACAACCTTGTCCAAGATAAATAGTATTAAGATACGCCTCAACAATCTGTTCCTTTGAGTATATCTTCTCAAGATCAATGGCCAGATACTGCTCCTGAACCTTACGTTCAATCTTCTGAATCTTCGTTGTTTCATTCATACCAACATCGAAGACCTGGTTCTTAATAAGCTGCTGTGTGATGGTCGAAGCACCCTCATTAAAGTTTCTGGCCATAACATCCTTAACCAGAGCTCTGAAGATACCCTTCATATCGATACCGTTATGTGACCAGAATCTCTCATCCTCGATAGCTACAAATGAATTTACCACCTGAGATGGAATGTCATCATAATATACATATATTCTGTTAGAATTAACAGTCGAGAGTGTATTACGCTCGTTGTTATTCTGATCATAAATAATTGTTTTAAATCCCTTAGGCTTAATGCTTATGTTTGAAATATCAGGAGAATCATCCAGGATACCCTTCATCATTCCAAAACCAGCACCTGCCATAACAAGAACAAGCATTACAAATATAACCAGAAGAAACTTGAGGACTTCAACGAAGAATCTACGTTCAAATCTTCTTGTTCTGGATAATAATTTTTCCTGCTTTTTCTTAACACTTTGTTTACTGAAATTCACTTCTAGCCTCCAGGTGTTATTAATAAATCAAAACCAAACTTCATTATAACACTTTATTACCTTTTCTGAAACAATTTCTTGGCAACACCAATAAATTGCTTATTATCCTTAGTTTGAGCAAATAATTTGAGGAGATCCTCTGTCACATCCTCATTTTTCATACTATGGAATCTTCTATGAATTATATCCAGTACTTCTTTCTCCTCCGGATCCAGAAGAAGGTCATCCTTTCTAGTTCCTGACTTGGATATATCAATTGCAGGGAATACTCTTTTCTCCTGCAGATTTCTATCAAGAACAAGCTCCATGTTACCTGTACCCTTGAATTCCTCGAATACCACGTCATCCATTCTACTTCCAGTTTCAATAAGAGCTGTAGCAAGAATAGTAAGTGAGCCACCCTCACGCATATTTCTGGCAGCACCAAAGAACTTCTTTGGCATATGTAGCGCCGCCGGGTCAAGACCACCAGAAAGTGTTCTACCACTTGGGGGAACTGTAAGGTTGTATGCCCTTGATAGTCTAGTAATAGAATCAATCAAAATGACAACATCATTTCCACTTTCCACGAGTCTCTTGGCTCTTTCTATGACCATTTCTGATACTCTCTTATGATGCTCAGGAAGTTCGTCAAAGGTGGAATAAATAACCTCTGCATTAGGACCTTCGATAGATTCCTTAATATCTGTAACCTCTTCAGGTCTCTCATCAATAAGCAGTACAAGAAGATTCATCTCCGGATTAGCAACACTTATTCTCTTAGCTATCTGCTTAAGGAGTGTTGTCTTTCCAGCTTTAGGAGGTGATACAATCATACCTCTCTGTCCCTTACCAATTGGGCTGAAGAGATCCACTATTCTAAGTGAAACCGGAGCACCGGGATAATCAAGATGTATTCTGTCATCAGGGAATATCGGTGTCATATCCTCGAACTTCTTCCTCTTCAGGATTTCAGATGGCGTGTATCCATTTACGGATTCGATATATAAAAGTGCGCTAAACTTCTCATTAGGTCCATTCTTCTTTCTAATTGGACCTCTTACTATATCTCCTGTACGAAGTCTGAACTTTCTTATCTGAGAAGGAGAAACATAAATGTCTCTTTCTCCAGGCATATAATTATCACTTCTGATGAAACCATATCCATCTGTTAATACCTCAAGGATACCTTCAGCGACTTCCTTTACATTATCATTTTCGTTCTCAGAATCAGCTTCATTTTCAACTTCAGAATCGGTTTCTGTCTCAGACGCAACATCATCCGCCTGATCATAAGCTTTAGAATCCTCTTCTATAAAAGGTTCCTCTTCGACTGGGGCAACTTTCTTCTTAGTCTTATAATTCTTATTTTTTCCGGCATCTTTTTTATCAGCTTCTTTCTTAGGAGCTTCCTTTTTACCGGTCTCTTTCTTAGGAGCTTCCTTTTTGCCGGCTTCTTTATTAGGAATTTCCTTTTTATCAGCTGCATTCTCGCTAGCAGCCTTCTTGGTTTCGTTCATCTTATCGATATTTGTAAGGAGCTCAACCAGTTCATCCTTTTTAACACCTTTAAGATTACGAAGTCCTCTAGACTCGGCTATTTCTCTAAGCTCTGAAACTTTTAACTTACTATAATTCATCTAATCTCCTTTCACTATTTTGGAAAATACTCTTGAAAATCATATACAAGTGGCGTATTCTAGTAAGCACACGTCACAAAATAAACTAATGGAGTTTTATATGGAAAATCAAAACCTGATGCTATACAAGCTTATAATACTGTATATGCTTGACAGAATAGATGAGTACACTCTGACAAATGCTCAGATTACCAGTTTTATCCTGGATAAAGGATATACAACCTTATTCAATATACACGAATCGCTGAGCGAGCTCATAGACAAAAACTTCATATCTGTAACTACCATCCGCAAGACTCAGCATTATAAAATAACGAATCTTGGCGAGGAAGCTCTACTCTATTTCGAAAACAGAATATCTAATAACATTAAACAAGAAATTAGGGATTATTTCAAGAAAGAAAAAATAAATCTCAAAAATGAATCTGAAATATTCGCCGATTATACATCTAAAAATAACGAATATGTTGTAAAATGCGCTATTCGCGAGCGTCGCGAAACTCTTCTGGATATCTCCATCACTGTACCTACAGAAAGTATTGCTCGTTCAATATGTGATAACTGGAGAACAAACAGTACCGACATTTATCAATACCTTGTAAACGAGCTATGGACTTAAAATCCGTTTAAGCAAGATATTCATCAAGTATCATAAGAAGTTCATCACGTCCCTGCTTCGATGTACTGGAGTAAGGGACTATTTTTATGTCCTTCTCTGCCTTAAGAGTTTCTCTTATAAGCTTTATGCATTTATCTTTCTGGCTACGCTTTATCTTATCCAGCTTGGTTGCAACTATTATAGGACTAAGACCGCTTCTTACTATCCAGTCATACATCATAACATCATCCTTAGTAGGTGCGTGTCTTATATCAACTAGCAACACAACAGCTCTGAGAACCTCTCTGGTACTTAGGTATTTCTCTATCATTTTGCCCCACTTAGCTCTAGACTCAAGCGAAGCCTTTGCATATCCATATCCTGGTAAATCAACGAGATAGAACATCTCATTTACAGCATAGAAATTAATCGTTACAGTCTTGCCGGGACTAGATGATGTCCTGGCAAGATTTTTACGATTAAGTAATGAATTGATCAGAGAAGACTTACCAACATTCGACCTTCCGGCAAATGCTATCTCCGGTATATCTTCTATAGGAAGCTTAGAAGTTGGTCCACAGACAACCTTAAGCTCAGATGATTTTATCTTCATACTACTCTACTTTCGGGTCTTTCCCCTCTGAAATAGTTTCTTTAGTAATTACAACCTTCTTAATATCATCATTTGAAGGTATCTCATACATTACATCAGTCATTGAATGTTCAAGAATAGCTCTCAGACCTCTGGCACCAGTAGCTCTTTCCATAGCTTCCTTAGCCACTTCCTTAAGCGCATCCTCTTCAAACTCAAGCTCAACACCATCAAACTCAAAGAGCTTCTGATACTGTTTTACTATAGATGACTTAGGTTCAGTAAGTATACTGATAAGTGCCTGTTCATCGAGCTGATCAAGTGTTACAACAACAGGAACACGTCCAACAAACTCAGGTATGATACCAAACTTAACAAGATCCTGAGGCTGAACCTTACCCAGGAGTTCTGTATCAACTATAGTCTTATCCAGCTGTATATCAGCATTAAAGCCTATAGACTTCTTACCAACTCTATTCTCGATAACCTTATCCAGACCATCAAAAGCACCACCGCATATAAAGAGAATATTTGAGGTATCTATCTCTATAAACTCCTGCTGTGGATGCTTACGTCCGCCCTGAGGCGGAACAGATGCAATAGTTCCTTCAACTATCTTAAGAAGAGCCTGCTGAACACCCTCGCCAGATACATCTCTGGTGATAGATACATTTTCAGACTTCTTAGATATCTTATCGATCTCATCGATATATATGATACCTCTCTCAGCTCTATCTACATCATAGTCAGCTGCCTGAATAAGCTTGAGAAGAATATTCTCAACATCCTCACCTACATAACCAGCCTCAGTAAGAGTTGTGGCATCTGCAATGGCAAATGGTACATTTAACATCTTGGCAAGTGTCTGAGCCATGTAAGTCTTACCAGAACCAGTAGGTCCTATCATGAGGATATTACTCTTTTGTAATTCTACATCGAAGTTCTTGCCGGCAAGAACTCTCTTGTAATGATTATATACAGCAACAGCAAGTGCCTTCTTAGCATCTTCCTGACCTATCACGTACTCATCAAGAAATGCCTTGATATCTTTAGGTTTAGGAAGATTCAGTTCTCCACCTGCTTCCTGCATATTCTTTAGTTCATCTTCAATTATGTCAGAACAGATACCAACACATTCATCACATATATAAGCACCAGGACCAGCGATAAGCTTTCTTACCTGATCCTGAGTCTTATTACAAAATGAACATCTAAGTATCTTATTATCGTCGTTACGACTAGCCATAGTTCACTCCCGATTAATTACGATTCTCAACAACGCTGTCTATAAGGCCATATTCCATAGCTTCCTTAGCTGTCATCCAGTTATTACGCTCGCAATCTGCAAGAACTGTCTCATAGTCCTTTCCAGCGTTTTCAGCCATAATGGATATCAGATTCTTCTTGATACGAAGCATATGCTCAACCTCGATTTCCATATCTGTGGCCTGACCCTGAGTTCCGCCAAGTGGCTGATGAATCATTATTTCTGCATTAGGAAGAGCAAATCTCTTACCCTTAGCACCACCTGAGAGAAGAAATGCTCCCATAGAAGCTGCCATACCAACACAGATAGTCGATACATCACATTTTATATACTGCATAGTATCATATATAGCCATTCCAGCTGTAACTGATCCGCCCGGGCTATTTATATATAGATTAATATCCTTATTTGAGTCTTCTGACTCAAGGAAAAGAAGCTGTGCTACAACAAGACTTGCTGTAACATCATTTACCTCATCTCCAAGAAAAATGATTCTTTCCTTAAGCAGTCTTGAGTATATATCATATGCTCTTTCGCCTCTATTAGTAGTCTCAATGACTGTAGGTACTAATGCCATAATATAACCTCCTATACTTGATAGTTTACATTAATAGTTATTTATTTCTCTATTGCCTTCTCAGCGATGAACTGAACAGCCTTCTGCATTCTTATATCAGCCTTAAGTCCATCGATCTGCTCTTCGCCCATTATTTCCTTGATCTTATCAAGTTCCATCTGATACTGCTTAGCCATCTTCTCCATCTCAGCATTTACATCCTCATCAGATACTTCAAAGCCCTGAGCATCTGCAACAGCTTCAATGATAAGACTTCTCTTGATCTGCTTCTCAGCCTCTGGACGAACCTGGTCCTTCATATCATCTCTTGTCTGACCTGTCATATTAAGGTACTGTTCAAGGTTCATGCCTTGATACATAAGCTGCTGACCAAAGTTATCAACCATCTTATCCTGCTGATAAGCGATCATTGGCTCAGGAAGCTCTACTGTTGACATCTCAACGAGCTTATCAATAGCCTTCTCTTCCTTCTCACGTTTAGCACTCTCAGCCTTACGCTCTTCAACCTGCTTACGTACATCAGCCTTAAACTCATCAACTGTCTCAAAATCAGATGTATCTGATACATATTCATCATCAAGCTCTGGAACTACTGTTTCCTTAAGTCCAAGAAGGTCACACTTGAATACTGCAGCCTTACCAGCAAGGTCCTCTGCCTGATAGTTCTCTGGGAATGTTACATTTACATCGAAACTGTCACCAACGTTGTGACCAACGATCTGATCTTCGAATCCAGGAATAAATGAACCTGAACCAAGAACTAATGGATAGCTCTCGCCCTTTCCTCCTTCGAAAGCAACTTCATCAACGAAACCTTCGAAGTTGATAGTAGCCTCATCACCATCCTGAGCTGCTCTATCTGTAACTTCCTGCTTAGTTGAGTTAGCCTTAAGCTTGTTCTCGATTTCCTTCTCAACATCCTCATCTGTTACTGTTGTATCAATCTTCTCAATCTCGATCTTATCAAGATCTCCAAGCTCTACTGGAGGCTTTGTAGCAACCTTTGCCTTGTAGATGAAATCCTTACCCTTCTCAATCTGGCTTACAGAGATATCAGGATTTGAAACTATATCAAGATCACAATCCTTGATTTCTTCGAAATAAGTCTTGTTAATAAGGTCATTTGCAGCATCTTCATAGAATACAGCGTAGCCATATGTCTTCTCAATAAATGCCATTGGAACGTGACCCTTACGGAATCCGTCAAACTGGAACTTATTCTTAGTTCTGTTATAAACCTCAACACATGCCTTGTTAAAATCCTCTGCAGGAACTGTAATAGTAAGCTCTGCCATGTTTCCTTCAAGTTTTTCGTAAGTTAAACTCATCTTTATTTTCCTCCTTATGACCTATCGGTCTGATAATCTAAATATAGAATAAAACACGGTCAGCGTCTCATATGGGCGCTAACCGTGAAATTATATCATAGCTAATGTTTTTAGTCTAGAATATTTTTTCAGATATAAATATCAAATTCTTTGATTTACGAATCGAAGAACTGACGACCGTCATCTGTAACAAGTCTATCTGATTTTGGATAATTGAATATATCAGGGTTGCCGGCATTTTCACTTAGGTAATCTGCAAACTTACGAGCATACCACTTAGCCATACCTAGGTTATGCATCAGATAATTACCGCAGTTAACTGCCTCTGCGCCCGGAACAATATCATTATCCTCAACAGATTTAAATGCAGCCAGAAGCAGATCATATATTTCGCTTGGCTGACGATTTCCCTTCATTATAAGATAGAAACCTGTAAGACATCCCATAGGACCCCAGTAAACTATCTCATCCTTCCATTGCTCATCATTTCTAAGAAATGTAGCAATGATATGTTCCAACGAATGCATAGCTGCAACATCTATAGCAGGTTCTACATTTGGTTTTGTAACTCTTACATCATAGGTAGTCACCTTCTGATCCCCCAGAACATCCACTCTGCTAGTAAAGATTCCCGGAACAATTTTAGTGTGGTCAACTGAAAAACTTGGAATTAAGTCCATTTTTGTATCTCCTTTTGTAACTCTTTATAACATAATTTTCTTATATAATTAAAGCTTCTTCATGGAATTCATCATAGCTGTAACCAGCTTAACAGAATTCTCTATGGCCATCTTCTGGAAGCTTGGATAGTCCATCTCGGCACTGTCGTCAGCTTTGTCTGATATAGATCTTATAATAAGATAAGGAACTTCGTTCAGCCATGCAACATGAGCAATTGAAGCACCCTCCATTTCGGTGCACATACCACCAAAATCTTTAACCATCTTATCCTTCATTGCTTTTTCAGAAACAAAGATATCTCCAGAAACGACTCTTCCCTCGAATACATTTATATCAGGGCAAACCTTTTCGCAGGCTTCCTTAGCTACCGCACGTAGCTCCGCGTCTGCAGGATATATACTTGACTCCTGATCAGGAACAATTCCTCTCTCATATCCAAGACCTTTAACATTCATATCATGTTCCAGGGAATCGGTAGATAGAACTATATCTCCGATATCTATATCGGCGTCAAGACTTCCAGCAATACCTGTATTGATAATAGCTTTAACATTATAAACAGCCACAAGTACTTCTGCAGCTACAGCAGCATTTACCTTGCCTATGCCGCTTCTAACAAGAACAACATCCTGCCCCCCTAAAGTTCCTTCGCAGAAATCCATTCCTGCATGCTTCTTGATTGTTGGAGTAAGTGAATCTCCAGGTCCACCCATAATTGACTTGAGGTCATTTACCTCTTTATCCATTGCTCCGATTATACCTATCATACCTTTTCCTTTCTTGTGTAAGATTCTTCGGATCTTCTCTCCTCAGAATTTCATCAGATAAATATATATTTGAGTATAAATAGCACCGCTAGTATATACATAACAGGATTAATCTTCTTTGCATTTCCACAACGAAGGTTGATAAGAACGTATGATATACATCCCAGTGATATACCTTCTGAAATGCTGTAGAAAAGAGGCATCGAAAAGATTGTTATATAAGCTGGTATAGCTGATGTAAGATGTTCTTCATCCATCTTCAGATCTGAAATACCAGTGAACATCAGGAATCCTACCATTATCAGCGCAGGCGCTGTTGCAAAATAAGGAATTGATGTAAATACTGGTGCAAGAAAGGTTGAAAGGATGAAAAGAACTGCTGTTGTAAGAGCTGTCAGTCCTGTTCTACCTCCAACACCAACACCTGATGCAGACTCAACAAATGTAGTTGTTGTTGATGTACCGAGTACAGCTCCTGCAGATGTTGCAATCGCATCAGCAAGAAGTGCCGGTTTAACACCCGGAAGCTTACCATCCTCATCAAGCATATCTGCCTTAGAAGCAACGCCAATAAGAGTTCCAAGTGTATCAAAGAAATCAACAAATAAGAATGCAAAGATTACTACTACAAAATTAAGTATACCTACGTTATGAAGATCTACATTAAAACACTGTCCAAAAGTTTCTCCCAAAGCAGAAAAATCTGTCATATGGAAGGTTGGGAATAAGGTGTAATATCCTGCTTCTGGATTAGGAACATAGATTCCAAAGAACTGCATATCCATACCAAGTATCCAGGTAATGAGAATACCAATAAGGATAGAACCCGGAATTTTCCTGATATAAAGTATAGCCATTATTGCTACACCAACTGCAGCAAGTAATGCTGTAATACCTACCGTAGAGAAGTCCTTCTTGAAGTCTACCATTTCAACGAGTGTAGCTCCACCTACAACAAGGTGAGCATTCTGAAGACCGATGAAGCAGATGAAAAGACCGATACCAACCGATACCGCTTTCTTTAATTCAAGCGGAATAGCGTTAAACATCGCTTCTCTGACTGGCGTTACAGAAAGTAAAATGAAGATAACACCTTCTATAAATACTGCGAGGAGCGCAACCTGCCAGGAGTAACCCATTCCAAGCACAACTGTGTAAGAAAAATAAGCATTTAATCCCATTCCAGCTGAAAGTGCAAATGGCATATTTGCAAGAAGCGCCATAAGTGCCGTTCCTATAAAAGAAGCAATACATGTTGCAAGTAATACAGCTGTTGGATCCATGCCTGTTTCCGCCAGGATGCTAGGATTAACCGCAAGGATATACGCCATAGTAACAAAGGTCGTTATACCTGCAACGATTTCCTTTTTGACGGTTGTTCCATGTTCTTTGAGTTTAAACATTTTTTCCATAACAAAAGACTCCTTAAAATTAATTGTTTTAAATGAATCTAACCTAATAGATTTTCATCATATTCCGCAATATATGGAAGATTTCTATAGTACTCACCATAATCTAGTCCATAACCAATAACGAAATAATCCGGAATAGTAAATAATGTATAGTCTGCACTGATATCCGCTATTCTTCTATCCGGCTTATCGAGAAGAGTTAATATTTTAAGCGATAAAGGATTTCTACCTTTTAATATATCAACTACCGCCTTAAGTGTACGACCAGTATCTATTATATCCTCGACTATCAAAACATGATATTTACTGATGTCCTGAGTTAGGTCATAGACTATCTGAACATCACCGGAAGACTCCGTGCTTTCAAAGTAGCTCTTCGCAGCCATAAAGCCAACCTCACAAGGAATAGATATTTCCTTAGTTAAATCGGAAAGAAATATATAAGCCCCCTTAAGAATGCTTACAAGAAGAAGCGGCTTACCATTATATTCTCTGCTAAGCAGCTTTCCGTACTCGGATGTCTTTTTCCTGATTTCTTCCTCAGTGATAATTACACGTCTTATTCCTCTTTCAAATTCTTCCTTATCTGTGATAATCAAAACCTATCCCCTCTTTTCTATATATTAATCTTCCTTATAAAGAATATTAAAATCTACTGCACCACTTATTCCATCAATAGAACCAGTATTACTATGCTGCCACATAAAGTAATCCCCGGTATAACTAGTTTTAGAAGTATAGTTAGCCATCCATACAGGATGAGGCTTATCATTAGTCCAAATATGTTCCAGGAAATTTATACTGCTATACAGACATGCCGAATATCCTTCAGCCTCTACTCCTTCGCAGAATGCATCGAAACAATCATTAATGTCTCTTATATTCATACCATAATTCTGGAAATGCATAAAGTCTTCCCAGTCATAAGCTATAGGAAAATCAAGTTCTTCCCCATCAAGAAGGTCTAGCATATAATCAAGACTCTTCTCAACCTCTTGAACAGACCCCTCTTCCGCATGCCAATATATTCCGACCTTTAGACCTGCGGCTTTAGCATTTTTTATATTGTCTCTATAGCATTTATCAGTATATAACTCCCCGTCATCGAGACCACCTATCCTGATGATAACGAAATCACAGCCAGCAGCCTTGACCTTATTATAATCAACAGTCCCTTGCCATCTAGAAACATCTATACCTAAAGATGTATTATCTTCCTTATAATTAGTTATAAAATCAGAAAAGGATTCAGTAGGCTTAGATTCTCCTCCACCGCTTCCATCAGAAACAGATTCTGAAACCGTAACCTCCATTGAAGAGCTGGTGGAATGACCTGCATCATCAGTAAGTGTGACCGTAATCGGATATGTACCCACTGTAGAAGTATCAACGCTTCCCGATAAGCTAACATCTACATCTCTATCTACATCATCCGCATATCCCATATATTCCTTTACATCAAAGCTCGAACCAACCTTAATAGTAACACTCTTCTGAAAAATGAGAAAGATAGGAGCATCTGTATCTATCAGCTCAGAACTATTCGACACCTCAGTACGTACCGGAACATCTGGTGTAGCTTCTACTACACTCTCTTCAGTATCTGGTTCATCCTTTGTAGCTTCTGTTACAGTAGCTTCCGCCTCCCCCGCAGATGCAACAAAAAGGCTACTATCATAAAAAGCCTCATCATCATGCTTTCCAGCTAATGATGAGACTATTATAAGTGTAGCCGTTCCAAGTAGAAGCAGTCCAAATATTATAAGTAAAATACGTTTTACAATATCATTTATCAACTTTTTTAATATGCGTCAGTCGATACATAAATCTTATAAGTGATGTCAGGAGAAATTGAAGAACTCCGCCCAGCACATAATATACATGAGGGAAATGTTCAACAAAGTTTTCCATAATTAAGAAGTATGCAATGCTTGTGAAGAAGGAAACTATTATCAGTCTTCTTACTGACGACACTCCTATATTTTTATAATCTTCAGGATATAACCCGAATATAAACATAATGATTGCTACACCGATTGCATAAAAAGGTGTGATTCTGATAACAGCATTTAGATATCCTAGAGTTGATAATTCTACGCTAATCTCACTAACAAGCATCAGTGAAGTCATAAAAGCAAGAATAATAACTAGATAATCAAGAACCACCATGAATACATTCTTCAGATCAACCTTTTTCTTTTTTACCTCTTCAGCAGCTTGAACTTCTGCTTCTTCCTGTACATCCTGTACCTTCTCAGTTTCAGAAATTGTAGCTGTCTTTTCTAAGTTCTCGCTCATAAAAAACCCCTCATAAAACAATATTTATTGTAGTACTCAAATACCTATTCAAACTAAGGTTCATTATAGTATAAAAGCACAATAATGTCACGCCCTTTATGTTAACTTTAAATTTTAAGTTTTTTCAAAATTAGCTTAATTTTATGAAGAAATATTCTTTCTAATATGATATAGTAGATGCAACTGGGCAAAAATTCTAAACTTAGCCCGGGGTCACAATATTGGAGGAATATACTATGTCACAAAGAACAGACATCCACAAGGTTCTAATCATAGGCTCTGGACCTATTATAATCGGCCAGGCTTGTGAGTTTGACTACTCAGGAACTCAGGCATGTAAGGCTCTTAGAAATCTTGGATATGAAATCATCCTTGTTAATTCTAACCCTGCTACTATCATGACAGATCCTGAAATGGCTGATGTAACATACATCGAGCCACTTAATGTTAAGCGTCTTGAGGCAATCATAGCTAAAGAAAGACCTGATGCACTTCTACCAAATCTTGGTGGTCAGTCAGGACTTAATCTCTGCGCCGAGCTTGCTGACGCTGGTATTCTTGAAAAATATGACGTAAAGGTAATCGGTGTTCAGGTAGATGCTATTGAACGAGGCGAAGACAGAATCGAATTCAAGAAGACGATGAACTCTCTTGGTATCGAGGTTGCTCGTTCAGAGGTTGCATATACTGTAGATGAAGCACTAAACATTGCCAGCGAACTAGGTTACCCTGTAGTACTTAGACCTGCTTACACCATGGGTGGTGCCGGCGGTGGTCTAGTATATAATAAAGAAGAGCTTGCAACAGTTTGTGCACGAGGTCTTAAGGCTTCTCTCGTAGGTCAGGTTCTTGTTGAAGAATGTGTCAGCGGTTGGGAAGAACTTGAGCTCGAGGTTGTACGTGATAAAGACGGAAAAATGATAACAGTATGTTTCATAGAGAATATTGATCCTATGGGTGTTCATACTGGAGACAGCTTCTGCTCTGCCCCAATGCTTACAATCTCTAAGGAAGTTCAGGACAGACTTCAGGAGCAGGCTTATAAAATAGTAGATGCTATACAGGTTATTGGTGGAACAAACGTTCAGTTTGCTCATGACCCTGTAAGTGATCGTATAGTTGTAATCGAGATTAACCCTAGAACATCTCGTTCATCAGCCCTTGCATCAAAAGCAACCGGATTCCCTATTGCTCTTGTATCTGCAATGCTTGCATCTGGACTTACACTTTCAGAGATTCCATGTGGTAAGTATGGAACACTTGATAAGTATGTACCAGGTGGTGACTATGTTGTTATCAAGTTTGCTCGTTGGGCATTCGAGAAGTTTAAGGGTGTTGAAGATAAGCTCGGAACTCAGATGCGTGCAGTTGGTGAAGTAATGTCCATCGGAAAGAACTACAAGGAAGCTTTCCAGAAAGCTATTCGTTCCCTTGAGAAAGGCCGCTATGGTCTCGGACATGTAAAGAACTTCAACGACATGTCAAAGGATCAGCTCCTTCAGGCTCTTATTACACCATCAAGTGAGAGACATTTCCAGATGTATGAAGCCATCCGTAAGGGTGCTACTGTAGACGAGATTCATGAAATAACTAAGGTTAAGAAGTATTTCATCGAGCAGATGAAAGAACTTGTTGATGAAGAAGAAGCTCTTGTTAAGGAATTCTCTGGTAAGGTTCCATCAGACGCTGCTCTTACACAGGCTAAGAAGGATGGATTCTCTGATAAGTACTTAAGTGAGATTCTTGATGTTGCTGAGGATGATATCCGTGAGGCTCGTGAATCCATTGGTGTTGTAGAAGCATGGCAGGGGGTTCACGTAAGTGGTACTCAGGATAGTGCTTACTACTACTCTACATATTGTGACGTAGATAAAAATGAAGTTAAATCAGATAAGCCAAAGATCATGATTCTCGGTGGTGGTCCTAACCGTATCGGTCAGGGTATCGAGTTCGATTACTGCTGTGTACATGCAGCTAAGTCACTTAAGAAGCTTGGCTTTGAAACTATCATCGTTAACTGTAACCCTGAAACAGTTTCAACAGACTATGATACATCTGACAAGCTCTACTTCGAGCCACTTACACTTGAAGATGTACTTTCAATATATAAGAAAGAAAATCCAGTTGGTGTTATCGCTCAGTTCGGTGGTCAGACACCACTTAACCTTGCTAGCGATTTACAGAAGAATGGAGTTAAGATACTCGGTACTTCTCCAGAGGTTATTGACCTGGCTGAGGACAGAGATCAGTTCCGTGCTATGATGGATAAGCTTGGCATCCCAATGCCTGAGGCAGGTATGGCTACTACTGTTGATGAAGCTATCATGATTGCTAACAAGATTGGATATCCTGTAATGGTTCGTCCTTCATACGTTCTTGGTGGACGTGGAATGGAAGTTGTATATGATGATGAAAGCATGGCTGGATATATGGAGGCTGCTGTTGGTGTAACACCTGACAGACCTATCCTTATTGATAGATTCCTGCATCATGCTATGGAGTGCGAGGCAGATGCCATTTCCGATGGTACACATGCTTATGTTCCTGCAGTTATGGAGCATATCGAGCTTGCCGGTGTTCACTCAGGCGATTCTGCTTGTATCATACCTTCAAAGCATATATCTGACAAGAACCTTGCTACTATCAAGGAATATACACGTAAGATTGCTGAGGAAATGCATGTAGTTGGTCTTATGAATATGCAGTACGCTATTGAAGATGATGTAGTATATGTTCTCGAAGCAAATCCTCGTGCATCACGTACTGTTCCACTTGTTTCTAAGGTTTGTGGTATTAGAATGGTTCCAATTGCTACAGATATAATAACCAGTGAACTTACAGGACGTAAGTCTCCTGTCCCTGATCTTAAGGAAAGAGAGATTCCATATTACGGAGTTAAGGAAGCAGTATTCCCATTCAACATGTTCCCAGAGGTTGATCCTATCCTTGGACCAGAAATGAGGTCTACTGGTGAGGTTCTTGGAATATCACAGTCAGCTGGTGGTGCTTACTTCAAGGCACAGGAAGGTGCTAAAGCTGAGCTTCCACTTGAAGGTACAGTTCTTATATCTCTTAACAAGACTGAGAGACCTGAAGGACCTGAGGTTGCTAGAATACTTAGCGAGAACGGATTCAAGATACTTGCTACTGGAAATACTTATGAGACTATTATCGCAGCTGGAATTCCTGCAGAGAAGGTTAATAAGCTATATGAAGGCAGACCTAATATCTTAGATCATATGTCAAATGGTGACATACAGCTCATCATCAACTCTCCTTCTGGTAAGGATTCAGTTCATGATGATACTTACATCCGTAAGTCAGCAATCAAGTATAAGATTCCATATATTACTACTATTGCTGCCGGTCATGCAGCCGCTGAAGGAATCGACCATATGAAGAAACGTCATCTTGGTAATATCCATTCACTTCAGGAGTGGCATACTTCAATCAAAGAGATAGATTAAATCACTAAGATTTAAGCATACAAAAAGCACCGATGAATCATCATCGGTGCTTTTAAATTTACATTAACATACATAATATGTAATCTTTTATACTTTTTTATATTATATGTAACCGTTTATACTTTTGTGAATATATTATAATCTTTTATACTTTTTGTTAATATAACCTAAATGAATCTCAAATAAAATAGGCATGGAAAATCCATGCCTATTATCATTACTGGTCAAGTGATGGTGTCCAGTATTCACTATTGTAAATATCTGTAAGCATATAAGAGATCTTTGAATTAGCTCCTACGTCTTCGTAGCTGTATAGCAGATCATCACTATAAGTAACTGTGTCGCCTAGATAGTAAGAATCCTGATAATTACCATCATAATCATAGTAGTCACAAATGAAGTCTATCTTGTCACCTTCTTCAAGTCCTGTAACACCCTTAGCTACAGCCATATCAGATACATCACTAGCACCCGCTTCTGATAGGTCATCAGTATAGTCATATCTGGCACCAGCTATATATCCGTCAGGATGCTCGTTATCAAATATAATTATGAGGTTACATCTGACGTCATTCACATAGGCAGGAACTCTCGCCTGAACTATGGTTTCTCCATCCTCTGTTTCAGTTGTATCCTCATAGTAAAATGCTACAGGCTGATTATCTATAGAAAACCAGGTATTATCTGTCTCACCTATCAGCTTACCATCCTCAGTGAAATAGTACAGATTATCAAGTCCCATATCTACATAGCCTTCTCCATCATCCACAAACATATTAACCTGTAGATTCTGGATAAGTGCCCAGTCTTCCTTGGACATATTAAGTGTATGAGTACCATCACTCTCTTCTGTCCATACAAGCTTGCTAGGATCAAACTGATTATCAGCTACATATTCAGCCGCACTATCAGCATCATATACAGAAGAGTCATTCATAAAGGATACATCATCACTATCCATTCCTTCTATGCTTCTACCACCGCCCAGAAAGGCATTCAGAAGTGTTCCGATTGCATCTCCACCTGATGTAGTACCTGTATCAGTTCCTGTACCTGCAAGTCCAAGGAGCGAACCAAATCCACTTCCCTGACCACCAGCAGCAACCTGACCTGTAGTTTCAAGTCCTGCAAATGCCTGCATACATTTATTATACTCGTTATCTACACCTATATCGGAGTTGATAGCTGAAACCGTACCAACCTTAGACGCCTTCTTATATGGAAAGTACATTGATAGTCCATAAGCATTTGTCATAGAACGTGAGGTTCTATTATACTTAACCGCTTCAAGTACAGCCTCAGAAAGAGCTTTTGACTCATTCGTTCCAATACTATTTGCAAAGTTTACAAGATCAATCTGATCGATCTTTGAGGATGTAGCAAACTCTCTACTACCTGCCCTCGCATCAGATACTACCTTGAAATCTTTACCTTTTATCATATCTGTAGTAGAGGTCGAGAATGAATTCAGCTTATTAGGCACTGTCTCAGAGAATTCAGCTAGATCTATAACTGAAAGTGTAGTCTTCTGTCCAGCACACACTCTATTACACTCATCTACGAAACCATCAACTATATTCTTACCAATCTCAAGGGTTGGCATAGATGTATTTTCACCAAGTGCATTTACCCACTTTGTATAATACCAACCAACACCAGGTTCTGTTTCTTCAGAAGCTATAAGATAATCAGCATAATTACTTGTCATTACAGCTGTCTCAAGAGTTGCCATTAGGCAGGCATCAAATCCGATAAAATCAAATGTCTGCTTAGAATCCTTAAGAGCTTTATTTATCTCTGAAAGATCCATAGAACCCGATGACTTATATTTCTCATCATATCCATAGCCTGTAATAGAACCGCCACCGTGATCCCAGAAGATAAGGCTCTGTCTATTAGCAGGATAATTTTCAGCACAGAAATCAATAAAGCTTACAAGTGTATTCGGATCAGTCATAGGCTTGCTACCATCATCTGCAACAAGCTGCTCAAGCTTACCACTTTTGACTCTATATATCTGATTAACCTTATTGCTTATACCAGAGGTCTTCCAACCGTTACAACCACCTGTATAAATAATGATATTCAGATTGTCAGGGATATTTGCAGCCGCTATCTCACTGATATCATTTGAAGCCATTCCAGCTCTTGATTCAAGGTCAGTACCACACATATAAATCATAATTGTATATGTATCCTTACCGCCTCCAAGAATATTTGTTCTTTTAGCTCTAGCACTGCTTGAAACTTCTTCATTTAACTTGCCATTGTTGTTTAGGCCATTCTGCCAGCCAGTGGTTGTACCTCCACCAGAAAAGCCACCAAAGAGACTTCCAACATCACCGAAGGATGTAGTTGAAGAACCACTACCGACATTACTCGTACTTGTTGATGTGTAGTTGGATGTACCAGTATTTCCACCTGAATTACCAGCACCACCGCCTCTCATAAGCATAAATATAATTATAATAATTATTATTAATGTACCAGAGCCTCCTCCAACTTTAGCGGCTCTACTGCCACTAGAAGAAGCCTTTCTTCCAGCATAGGCATCCTGTCTTCCTACCGGTCCGGTCCCCAGGCCTTCACCACGGCGATGAACGCCCTTGGAATTTCCGGTTGTAGTTTTCTGTCTATTACTACTTCTTGGATCCATTTAATCCTCCTAACATATAAAAGAATTATTTATTTCGTCAAACACTATATCATTATAATATATAATAAGAGCTTTTAAAAGAAAAATAGCTTCTGCCGAAAGTGAGGAAGCATAAAAAGAAGAGATACGCCTAAGCATATCTCTTCTGAAAATTCATTTACCAAATTATTATTCTTCGCTCTTATTAGCCTTCTGAGCCTTGATACCCTCAGTGATGAGTGGAACAATCTTGTTCAGATCTCCTACAACACCATAATCAGCTACATCAAATATAGGTGCTGACTCATCCTTATTAATAGCAATAATAATCTCTGACTCTTCCATACCTGCAGTATGCTGTATAGCACCTGAGATACCGATAGCAAAATAAACCAGAGGACGAACAGTCTTACCAGTCTGACCCACCTGAAGGTCCTTAGGAAGCCATCCATTATCTACTACTGCACGTGAGCAGCAAACCTCACCGCCGATAGCATCTGCAAGATCCTGAAGAAGTTTAAAGTTCTCAGCGGATCCAACACCACGGCCACCGGATACAAGTATCTTAGCCTTCTGTATATCAACAGTTTCCTTAACACTCTTAATAACGTCTAATATCTCAACGTACTTATCATTAGGTGTAAAACCTGGATTAAACTCAATAATCTCAGCCTTTCTGCCTACTTCCTTAGGAGAACGCTTCATAACTCCAGGTCTAACTGTAGCCATCTGTGGACGGAACTCAGGACAAGCTATGGTAGCAATAGTATTACCACCAAATGCAGGTCTTGTCATAAGAAGCTGATTATGCTTCTGCTCATCTTCCTTACCAGGAATAGGATTAAGTGGGAAATCACCAATCTCAAGAACAGTACAGTCAGCTGTAAGTCCTGTATGTACTCTTGCACATACACGAGGTCCTAAATCTCTACCAATAGCAGTAGCTCCAATAAGGAAAACATCAGGCTTAAACTTGTTTATAACCTCTGACAGTGCGTGTGTATATGGCTCTGTTCTATACTCCTTAAGCTCTGGATCATCTATAAGTATAACCTTATCAGCACCATGCTCCTCAAGGTGATAAACCTTGTTCTTTATATCTGAGCCACAGAGAACAGCAACAACTTCTGTTCCAAGATCTGCAGCCAGGTCCTTTGCCTTACCCAGCAGCTCATATGCAATCTCATCGATATGATTATCTACCTGCTGTGCAAAGACATAAACGCCTTTATATTCTTCAAGAGACATTTACTCTTCCTCCTATATTACAAACTTTTCTGCGAGTTTTCCAACTACATATGCTGCTGCTTCACTAGGTGAATCAGGTGTAACCTTCTCACCAGCGCCCTTAGCAACCTTATCAGATGCCTTTGCAATCTGAGTAGGAGAACCCTTAAGTCCCATGTTACTGTCCTCCAGTGTAGTGAGCGCATCTCTGTCCCACACTGTAATCTCCTGTTCAAATGCATCGAAGATTCCACCTGGTGTCATATATCTAGGCTCATTTAACTCAGAAAGAGCTGTTATAAGACATGGAAGCTTAGCCTTAAGTATATGATGTCTGTCATCATACTGTCTCTTAACAACTACTGCTCCATCCTCTACCTTAATTTCCTCAGCGTAGCTGATTACAGGAATTCCTAAATGCTCTGAAATCTGAGGACCAACCTGTGCTGTATCACCGTCAATAGCCTGACGACCAGTAATTATAAGATCATACTCCAGATTTCTGATTGCTGCAGCTATAGTCTGGGATGTTGCCCATGTATCTGCTCCAGCAAGTCTTCTATCAGTTACAAGAACAGCCTTATCAGCGCCCATAGCCAAAGCCTCACGAAGAACCTCCTCAGCCTTTGGAAGACCCATGGTAAGTACTGTTACCTCAGCGCCTATCTCATCCTTTATTCTAAGTGCAGCCTCAAGTCCAGCCTTATCATCAGGATTCATGATAGACAGCATAGCTCCTCTATCAAGTGTTCCATCCGGCTTAAACTTAACTCCACCCTTTGTATCAGGTACCTGTTTTACGCAAACAACTATTTTCACTTCAGTACCCTCCTTACGCTAATATATTTCCTGAGATAACCATACGCTGAACTTCGCTG
>CAMKQB010000035.1 GCA_946414825.1 uncultured Lachnospiraceae bacterium | reverse complement strand
ATCATTAAGAATAAGGAAGCTGCTGCTACAGAGCTTTTCTCTAAGATCAAGGTTGGTGATGTTGTTGAAGGTACGATCAAGAACATTACAGATTTTGGTGCTTTCGTTGATCTTGGTGGCGCAGATGGACTTCTTCATATTTCAGAGATGTCATGGGGAAGAGTTGAGAAGCCTAAAAAGATATTTACTGTTGGTCAGCCGGTTAAGTGCTTTATCAAGGAAATCAATGGTACTAAGATAGCTCTTTCAATGAAGTTTGAAGATCAGAATCCATGGCTTACAGCTGAAGAGAAGTATGCTAAGGGTACAATAGTTAAGGGTAAGGTTGCTCGTATGACAGACTTTGGAGCATTTGTTGTTCTTGAGCCTGGTATCGATGCATTACTTCATGTTTCTCAGATTTCACTTGATCACATTGAGAAGCCATCAGATGTTCTTAAGAGTGGACAGGAAATCGAGGCAAAGGTTGTTGATATCAAGATTCCTGAGAGAAAGATCAGTCTTTCAATCAAGGCTCTTCTGATCGACCAGATGCCAAAGGAAGAGAAAGAAGAGAAGAAGGAAGACGAAGTTGTTATTCCTGAAGAGGAAGAAATCAAAGAGTCTATTCCAGTAGATGAAGTACTTGCTGAGGCAGCACCTGCTGAGGAAGAAGCTCCAGCTGAGGAGGCTCCTGCAGAGGAAGCTCCAACAGAGGATGCTGAATAATTTTCATTTCAATTTAAGTTTACTGAAGGGGCGAAACATATCGCCCCTTTTCTATGCAATTAAAGTATAAGAGTTTTAAAAACTCCTTGCTTTTATAAATAAACTATGCTATATTATAGCAGTTGTTTTTTATTTGGGCGGTCCGCTGTATCTGGTATACGCTTGTAGATACCACTAATAGATAGAAAGAACGTCTGAAATCTATATCATTTTTTTGGAGGTTTTATTATGAGTTACGAAAGCATTATCAAGAACATTGAAGATGCACAGCTTCGTGAGAATCCTTTTGATTTCGGTGTTGGTGATACAGTTAAGGTATCAGCTCAGATCAAGGAAGGCGAGAAGACAAGAATCCAGGTTTTCGAAGGAACTGTAATTAAGGTTCAGGGACATGGAGCTAGACAGACATTCACAGTTAGAAAGAATTCTAACGGTGTAGGCGTTGAGAAGACATGGCCAGTTAACTCTCCACTTGTTGAGAAGGTTGACGTGGTTAGAAGAGGTAAGGCAAGACGTGCTAAGCTTTATTACCTTCGTGATAGAGTTGGTAAGAGAGCTAAGGTTAAGGAAATTGTTAAATAATTACCTTAGAATAAAAGACCGGAGTATCATGCTCCGGTCTTTTGTGTAATAAGGTTTTGATTTTAATGGAGTCATAGATGAAGAAAAGGAAAAAATCAGTTGATTTTTCACTTGGTAAAAAGGAAAAGGTTAAAGTTAACCCTAAGGCCGCAGGTCGTAGAATAATTAATACAGTTCTTATTGTATTTGCTGCTATAGTCCTCGGTTATGGCCTTATTACTTTTTGTGTGCAAACAGTTTATATGACTGGCTCATCTATGGAAAGTGTTATTTCGGATGGCGATGAGCTGATTCTTAATAAGCTGGCATATAAAGCTTCTAAGATTCGTAGATATGATATAGTTGCTATTAAGAAAATTGGTAGCGATGATTATTATGATATCAAGAGAGTCGTTGGTCTTCCGGGGGATTCAATATCTGTTGTTGCAGGTCGTCTGGTTATAAATGGTAAACACACTAATGATGACCTTCCTTTTTCTTACATTAATACCCCTGGCGTACTTGATGAAACCATTAAGCTTGGTGACGAGGAGTATTTTGTTATCGGAGATAATACCAGTAATAGTGAGGATTCCAGATACATTAATTACGGAAATGTACAAAAGTCAGAGATTAAGGGAAAGATTTCTTACAGAATATCCCCTAAGGAAAAAAGAGGTAAGATAGACTAATGGATATAAATTGGTATCCCGGTCATATGACTGGTGCCAGAAGAAAGATGCAGGAGGATATAAAGCTCTGTGACATCGTTATTGAGCTCTTGGATGCACGTATTCCTGGCAGTAGTAAGAATCCAGACCTGGATGATTTGATTGGAAATAAGAAAAGACTGATTATTCTCAATAAAGCTGATATGGCTGATAGTGCGGTGACAGAGAAGTGGATAAGCTTTTATGAAAGTAAGGGTATCAAGGTACTTACAATGGATAGTCGTGTTCGTAAACAGACGCTTAAGGTTACAGCTGCGGTTAAAGAGGTTTGTAAGGAAAAGATAGAAAGAGATAGACGTCGCGGAATAGCTGCCCGTCCTATTAAGGCAATGGTTGCCGGTATTCCAAATGTTGGTAAATCTACATTTATTAATTCTTTTGTAGGTAAAACTTCTGCTAAAACAGGTAATAAACCTGGAGTCACAAGAGGTAATCAGTGGATCAGGATATCTAAGGATATAAACCTTCTGGATACGCCTGGAATACTTTGGCCTAAGTTTGATAATCAGCAGATTGGACTTAATCTTGCATATATTGGTTCAGTTAATGATAATATACTTGAAATGACGGAAGTTGCTGCTGAATTTATAAAGTTTTTAAAAGATAATTATTGCAATATACTTGCTGAAAGGTATATGATAAAGGATGTTGATGATATTTTCCAGATAATGGAAGAAATCGCAATTGCTAAAAAATGTGTCAAAAAAGGTGGAGAGCCTGATATAGAAAAAGCCTGCATTCTGCTTCTGGATGATTTCAGAAGTGGGAAACTTGGAAGAATATCACTGGAGACTCCACAAGAAGACTAATCAGGAGAGTATTTATGCCATTCGATTCAGAAGAAAAGCGCTCTGATTTTGATATCTGGGCTGAGGAATATGAAGATGACGATAAAGAACTAAAGAGACAGAAGAAGCTTGAGCTTAAAGAAAAGAAAAAGGCTGAGAAGAGAGCCCAAAAGCTTGCTAAGGCTGGAGCTGCAAAGGATATCGATACTGAGGAGTCTGAAGATAAGAAGGATTCAGAAGCATTTATAGATGTCAGCGAAGATGCAAAACAGGAAGCATCGAAGGGTGATGCAACCAGTAAAGAGGATTCTTCTGAGGATAAAGAAACCGTATCTAGTTCAGATTCAGTTGATGATATTGATGATTATTATGATGAGCACGCTAAGGACTATAAGCGTGAGAAGAAGAAAAAGGATAAGGACGAGATAAATATAGTTAAAGAGCTATTCAATCTTATTATCTATATCGGAATAATTATCATCATTTGTTATTGTATAATCACGTTTGTAGGACAAAGAACAACTGTTCACGGACACTCAATGGAGAACACGCTTCAGGATGGGGATAACCTATGGATTGATAAGCTTTCTTATCAGTTCGGCGATCCTAAGAGATTCGATATTGTTGTGTTCCCTTATCAGGGACAGGATGTATATTATATCAAGCGTGTTATTGGTCTGCCAGGTGAGAAGGTTCAAATAACTCCTGATGGAAATATCCTTATTAATGATGAGGTCCTGATGGAGAGCTATGGTAGAGAAGTAATCGCTGATAGTGGTACAGCCAGTGAACCTAGAGTTTTAGGTGAAGATGAATATTTTGTTCTGGGTGACAACAGAAATGATAGCCGGGATAGTAGATGGGCAGATGTTGGCGACATTAATAAGAAGGACATCATAGGTAAGGCAGTGCTGAGATTATCACCATTTAAAAAGTTCGGTAAGGTTAATTAATGACTCTATGAGCATCCGAAGTCTTTCGGGTGCTCATTTTTTAAAAAAGAAATAATAATATTAATAGCTAAAAAAAAGAAAGAATCAGGTAAATGGATAAGATATCGGACATTAAAGCAAAATATAAAGAGATAATAAATAGAGATATAATGGCATATGATTCTATAAAACAGGCTCTATATGGCTTTATAGATGAATATAACAGTGATGAAAGAACTGGAGTTAACAGCCAGGTTGAAGCTGCTATGAAGAAGATAGAAGCCATTGATGCGGAGCTTTTCAGGGTTCGTGGAATGATGAGCTTCGAGGAAAAGTATGGGGATGAGTATAAGTATATCTGCGGAGTCGATGAGGTTGGTAGAGGTCCGTTGGCGGGACCTATAGTAACCGCCGCAGTTATTCTTCCGAAGGGGCTTATTATTCCTTACGTAAATGATTCCAAGCAGTTAAGTGAAAAGAAGAGAGAGGAACTCTACGAGATAATCATAAAGGAAGCGGTTAGCTATTCTATAGGTATTAGAACTGAAAAGGATATAGATGAGATAGGAATAGCTCCGGCAGACAGTGAGGCTATGCGTGATTCTGTTCTTGGACTTAGTCCGGCAACAGATATGATTCTGGTAGATGCCTTTGCTATTCCTGGACTTAATATCAAACAGGTGCCTATAATCAAGGGAGATACAAAATCTATATCGATTGCTGCAGCTAGTATAGTTGCCAAGGTTACAAGGGACAGAATGATGAATGAATATGCTATCAAATACCCTGAATATGGATTTGATAGCAATAAGGGATATGGTTCTGCAGCTCATATAGATGCAATAAAAAGAATAGGCCCTTGTGAAATACATAGGAGAAGCTTTATTAAGAATTTTGTTTAGCGTGTTTAGGGGGGATAGCTATAAATAAAAGAAAGGTTGGTAGTATTTGGGAGCAAAGGGTTGCCGATTATCTGCTTAATGAGGGTTATATTGTTCTGGATATGAATTATAGAACGAGATATTCAGAGATAGATGTTATAGCTCAGGATAGAGATGAACTGGTATTTATTGAAGTGAAATATCGCCGGGATGCACGAAATGGCAATCCTCTTGAAGCGATTAATTATAACAAGATAAAACGTATAAGGAATGCAGCCCTATATTATCTAAGAGACAACGGGTATATAATCGATAAAACCAGTATACGCTTTGATGCTATAGGTATACTTGGAACTGAGATGACACATATTAAAAATGCGTTCTAAATACTTTCATATATGCCAAAATTATGATAAAATACATTAGTTGTGGATTTTAACACGGGAGATAGAAATGGCAAAGAGAATAGTAGCCATAGTTGGCAGACCAAATGTTGGTAAATCAACACTCTTCAATACACTCGCTGGTGAGAGACTTGCTATAGTTAAGGATACACCGGGGGTAACAAGAGACAGGATATATGCCGATGTAGAATGGCTAAATCATAAATTTACTATTGTAGATACAGGCGGTATTGAAACAGAGGCTGAAGATATAATTATGAGGTCCATGCGTGAGCAGGCTGAAATAGCTATCGAAACAGCAGATGTTATCATTTTCGTTACTGATGTAAGAACCGGAGTTACAGCTTCTGATATGGCAGTTGCTGATATGCTTAGAAGGTCTAAGAAGCCGGTTGTTCTATGCGTTAACAAGGCGGATAGCTTCGAGAAGTTTGAGCCTTATGTATATGAATTCTATAATCTGGGCATCGGTGATCCATTTCCGGTTTCAGCAGCTAATAGACAGGGACTTGGCGATATGCTTGAGGCGGTTGTTGAACAGTTTGGCGATACAGGTGAAGTAGAAGAGGATGAGGATATTCCAAGAGTCGCAGTTATAGGTAAGCCTAATACTGGTAAATCCTCTATGATTAATAAGCTTCTTGGTACAGACAGACTAATCGTCTCAGATATAGCTGGTACTACCAGAGATGCGATAGATACAAGAATTAAGAGAAATGGTAGAGAATATATCTTTATCGATACAGCAGGTCTTAGGCGTAAGAGTAAGATAAAGGATGAGATAGAGAGATTCAGTATCATTAGAACTGTTGCCGCAGTTGAGAGATGTGATATAGCTATTCTTGTTATAGATGCTGAAGAAGGAGTAACTGATCAGGATACCAAGATAGCCGGTATAGCACATGAGCGTGGCAAGGGAATGATCATAGTTGTTAACAAGTGGGACCTTATAGAAAAGGACACTAATACTATGAATAAGATGAAGAAAGATATTCGCAATAAGCTGGCATACATGCCTTATGCGGAAATGCTCTTCGTATCAGCTCTAACAGGCCAGAGACTTAATAAGCTATTTGATACCATTGATATGGTTGAGCAGTATGCTTGTCTTAGAATTCAGACAGGAGTTCTGAATGAGATACTTACAGATGCTGTGGCCGAAAATGAACCACCAAATGATAAGGGAAAGAGACTTAAGCTTTTCTATATTACACAGGTTTCAGTCAAACCACCTACATTTGTGCTTTTTGTAAATAGCAAGGAGCTGGCACATTTCTCTTATATTAGATATATAGAAAATAAACTTAGAGAGGCATTTCTCTTTAAGGGTACTCCAATTAAGATTATTATCCGTGAAAGGAAAGATAATAGTAAATGATAGGTTTAAGAATAATTTTACTAATTATCGGATATGTATGCGGTCTTCTTGAGACCGGCGTTTTATATGGCAAGATATCCGGTACAGATATAAGAAAACATGGTAGTGGAAATTCTGGTACAACTAATGCTCTTAGAGTTTTGGGCTTTAAAGCAGGACTTATCGTATTTATAGGCGATTTCTGCAAGTCCTTTATTCCTTGTATGGTTGTTAGATTTGTGTTCAGAAATTCATATCCGGATTCTTATTATCTGCTTATGGTTTATATTGGATGTGGTGCCGTGCTTGGACATATCTTCCCATTTTATCTTAAGTTCAAGGGTGGTAAGGGGATAGCAACTATAGGTGGTTTTGCTGCTAGTGTTATTCATCCTATATTCATCCCGGTTTTGCTTATTATATTTGCTGGAATAATTGCCATTACTAAGTATATGTCGGTGGGTTCTATATGTCTTATGATCAATATAGCTGCCACCTTTATTGGTCAGGCATTTCTTGGACTTACATGCTTTGATCTAAGTGTGGCTTCGTCTAAAAATGCATTTATTGAAAGCTCTATTCTGGTTATACTTCTTGCCGGGCTAGCTATATTTAAGCATAAGGCAAATATCCATAGACTCATTAATCATGAGGAAAATAAATTCCATTTTAAGAAACAGGAGGGCGTCTAATGAAGATTTGTGTACTTGGTGCAGGTAGTTGGGGCATAGCGCTTACAAAGCTGCTGGCTACAAATAATCATGAATTAACGGTATGGTCAATTGATCCTGAAGAGATATCTATGCTTAAGGAGTTTGGCCAGCATACTCTCAAGCTTCCTGGAGTAATGCTCCCGGGAACAGTTGAGTATACAACAGATTTAGAGATTGCTCTTAAGGATAAAGATCTTATAGTTATGGCTGTTCCTTCACCTTTTGTTAGAGATACAGCTAAGAAGGCATCTGAATATATTGAGAAGGATAAGATAATAGTAAATGTTGCTAAGGGCATTGAGGAGAATTCCCTCAAGAGATTATCCGAAGTAATAGCTGAAGAGATACCTCAGGCCAGAATTGCAGTTCTTTCAGGACCAAGTCATGCAGAGGAGGTTGGTAAATGTCTTCCAACTACAGTTGTTGTTGGTGCCGCAGATAAAGGACTGGCCAAAACTGTGCAGGATACATTTATGTCTGATTTCTTCAGAGTTTACACAAGCCCTGATATGATTGGTATAGAGCTGGGTGGTGCTATAAAGAACGTTATTGCTCTTGCAGCTGGTATAGCTGATGGACTTGGATGTGGTGACAATACTAAGGCTGCGCTTATTACAAGAGGTATATACGAAATGACTGCACTTGGAGTTGCTATGGGTGGAAAACCAGAGACATTCTCAGGTTTATCCGGAACAGGAGACCTGATAGTAACCTGTGCTTCTAAGCATAGTAGAAACAGAAAAGCCGGTTTCCTTATGGGGCAGGGAAAGACTTATCAGGAAGCTATGGATGAAGTAAAGATGGTTGTTGAAGGTGTATATTCTGCGAAGGCTGCACTTAGTCTTGCAAATAAATATGACGTTGAAATGCCTATAGTTGAATATGTGAATAAGATGCTGTTTGAAGATTATTCAGCTAAGGATGCCTTGCATGACCTTATTACCAGAGATAGAAAGAAGGAAGCTTCAACCCTTACCTGGAGCAACTAGTATAGATGGAAAAACTGGATATTAAGCTGGAGACCTTTGAAGGCCCCTTAGACCTTCTGCTCCATCTTATTGAAAAGAACAAATTTAATATATTTGATATACCTATAGTTGAGATAACTAAACAATATCTGGATTACCTTGATGCTATGGAAGAAGAGGACATGGATGTTATGAGTGAATTCCTTGTAATGGCAGCTACTCTGATTTCCATTAAATCCAAGATGCTTCTTCCTAAGGAAGAAACTGAGGAGGAAGAAGAGGAGGATCCAAGAGCTGAACTGGTTAAGAGCCTGCTGGAGTATAAAATGTACAAATATGCTTCTTCAGAGCTTAAGGATATGTCTATTGATGCAGCAAATGCATATTTCAAACAGGAATCTATTCCTAAGGAAGTTAAGGAAATAAAGGAAGATATAGATCCGGCTGAGTTGATAGGCGATATGACTATGCAACAGCTGAATGAGATATTTAAAACACTTCTTCGTCGAGAGATAGACAGAGTCGATCCTGTTCGTAGCAAGTTTGGAACTATTACTCGTGAAGAGATACGTCTTGAAGACAAGATAATTGAAATCAGAAATGAGATAAAGGGTCTTAAGAGTATTAATTTCAAGACTCTTCTTGGAACTAAGAGGGGTAGGCTTAATCTGATAGTTTCCTTCCTTGCAATACTTGAGCTTATGAAGTCAGGTGCTCTCGTTATCAGACAAGACGAAATGTTCGGTGATATATTAATAGATTCTTTGGAGTAAAACCTAAAATGAGTGATATGAATTATAAAGCTGCTATAGAAGCCATACTTTTTGCAACAGGTAGTGCTATCGAAGGTTCCAAACTGATGGTTGCACTTGGAACTGAGGATGAACCTGTACCTAAGAAGGTTTTTAATGAAGCTATAAAGGCTCTTATGGCAGAATATGAATCAGAAGATAGAGGTATTCGTCTGATTGAATTAGATGGTAAATACCAGTTATGTACCAAAAATGACTACTACGAAGTACTTGGAAAGATAGTAAATATGCCTAAGAAGCATTCGCTTACAGATGTACTTCTTGAAACATTATCAATAGTTGCTTATAAACAGCCTGTAACTAGAGCTGAGATCGAGAAGATCAGAGGTGTATCCTGCAGCCACGCGGTTAATAGACTTGTTGAATATAACCTGATTTGCGAGGTTGGAAGACTTGATGCTCCAGGACATCCTATTCTTTTTGGAACAACGGATGATTTCCTTAGAAGCTTCGGCATATCATCTATGGATGAGCTTCCTGATATATCTCCTGACAAGATTGAAGATTTCAGACGTCAGGCGGAAGAAGAGGCAGGTATAGAGGTAACAACCTAGATGAAGATAATCATTATATTAATCCTCATTTTTGTACTGCTGATGGTCTTGATAATTCTGGAAAGTATAAGAGAGCTTTCCAATCTAAAGGTTACGGAGTATAATATTGATGCTCCAGAAAATCTAAAAGGTAAAAAGCTTATCTTTTTATCGGATTATCATGAGGCAGCAAAACTAAATGATAAGATTATTAATGAAATAAAGCGAATTAGTCCCGATATGATTCTTATTGGTGGCGACATGCTAAATGGTAAGTCGACTAGTGAAGACACTGCTCCAGCTGTTGAACTTATTAATTCTATGGCGGATGTAGCCGATATTTATTATGCAATGGGAAACCATGAGAGAAAGCTTATTGAAGATATATATGGAACCGGTAGCATATGGGACGACTTCAAAGCGAGGGTTTCAGATAAGGTGCATTTTCTAAATAATCAGAAAGTGGAACCTGCTGAAGATTTGGTTATATATGGACTTGATTTGAATCTCGAGTATTTTGCAAGGTTTGTTATCAGAAAGCCTAGTAAAGAGGAGATGCTCAGACTTCTTGGCGCTCCTGATAATAATAAAATGAATATACTATTAGGTCATGCACCTGATTTATATAGCTCTTATAAAGAGTGGGGAGCTGATCTTAGTCTTGCAGGACATTTCCATGGTGGAATAGTTAGACTGCCGCTATTAGGTGGTGTTATTTCTCCAAGATTTAGATTCTTCCCAAAATACGATCACGGTTTATATGAAGAAGATGGGGCTAAAATGATAGTTACTAGTGGTCTCGGACAGCATTCTATGAAGCTTCGACTGGGAAATATACCAGAGCTCGTATTAATTAACTTAGTGTAAGGAAAAAGATGAAAAATGTGGTCAAACAAGGTTTTTAGGTACAGTTTTATATCAATTATCAGTATCTTAGTTTTAGGATATCTGTCGATGGTTCTCACGTCTATAGATACTTATTATCCTGGTACGGTTATAAATGGTCAGGATTTCGGATTTAAGAGTCCACTCTATGTAGATAACGCATTATATAAAAACCCATCAGATTACAATTTAGATATAAAGTTCAGAGAGAATACGGAGACTATCAATGGTAGAGCTATTGGTATGAGTGTTAATTATATTGATGAACTTAAAGAAATCAAGAAGTCTCAGAATCCTTTTCTGTGGTTCACTTGCTTCTGGGATAACGAATATATCCTTGAAGAAAGCGTTAAATATAATGATGTAGAAGTGAACAGGATTCTTGATGGATTTGAAGAATTCGACGAATCCAACATGAAAGAGCCAAAGAATCCTAGAATTGTTCTAGATGATGATGACACCGTTGTTGCCATTGAAGGAGATCTTGGAAATACAATTGAAGATGTAGAGGCTGTTAGAAAGAAGATACATGAAGCGATTGTACTTGAAAGTGAAGAACTTGATGTAGAGGCGCTGGGAGCATATAAGAGACCAGAGTATGAGCTAGATGACCAAAGAGTTCAGAACTGTGTAACTTATTGTAATAAGATTGCTTCACTGGATATTGAATATCAATATGCTGATGAAGAAATACCTATTGAACCTCATTATCTGTTCAGTACCATCAAGATTGCTCATAACTATAATTGTTCTATCAGCAAGGAACAGGTAAGAACTGTTATTGAGAGCTTCTCTAGACTCTATGATACATTTGATAAGAACAGAACCTTCAAGACACATGGAAGAGATAGCATAACGATTACTAATAGTCATTATGGCTGGAAGATAAATATAGATGAAGAAGTCGAAAATCTATATGAGGATATAGTTCATCATAATGATGTTACTAGAGAACCAGCCTTTGAATATACTGGTTATTACTATGATCTGGATGATAAGGATGACGTAGGAGACTTCTATGCTGAGGTAGATCTTGCTAATCAGCATATGTACCTATATAAGAGAAATAATGTCATACTTGATTCTGATGTTGTTACTGGTTGTGTAGCCCTTGGAAGAGGTACTCCAGGTGGTATATATAGCGTAGCATATAAGCAGTCGCCAGCTATTCTGGTAGGTGAGGATTATGAGACGCCTGTTACATATTGGATGCCATTTAATGGTGGTATAGGATTCCATGATGCAACCTGGAGAGGAAGCTTTGGTGGTTCTATATATATGTATTCCGGCTCTCATGGCTGTGTTAATATGCCATACTACAAAGCACAGGAACTATTTGGACTCATTGAGGCAGGGATGCCAGTAATTGTTTATTGACATTATTTCTCATAAAAGCTAAAATTATTGTGTTCGTTTTAAAACTAGATGAAAGGTCGTGAACGTATGAAAACTAAGGTTCTTTCACTATATGTAGAAAATACAGCTGGTGTACTTAGTAGAGTATCAGGAATGTTCAGTAGACGTGGTTATAACATTGACAGTTTATCTGTGGGTGTGACTGAAGATCCAAAGTATTCTAGAATGACTGTAGTAGTTACAGGTGATGACAAGATTCTTACACAGATTAAGAGTCAGTTAAATAAGCTCGAGGATGTTAAGAGTGTTGTTGAACTGAAGAATAACGAGTCTGTTACAAGAGAGCTTGTTCTTATAAAGATAAAGGCGGATGCTACAGAGAGACAGCAGATTATCTCTGTTGCAAATGTATATAGAGCTAATATTGTTGATGTATCTCAGGAATCCATAATGGTTGAGATTACAGGTAATAATAATAAGGTTGAAGCTTTCAAGAGTCTTCTTGAAGGATTCGAGATTCAGGAAATGGTACGTACTGGTATTACAGGTCTTATCAGAGGTCGTGCTGAGTCAGATGATTAATCAGTTAATTTTGCTTTTATGCAAATTAATATAATAAATCTATATTATAAAGGGAGGCATTAAAATGTCAGATTTAAAGATTTTTTATGAGCAGGATTGTAACCTTTCACTGCTGGATGGAAAGACTATCGCAATAATTGGTTACGGTAGCCAGGGTCATGCACATGCACTTAATCTTAAGGACTCAGGAGCTCACGTAATCATTGGATTATATGAGGGAAGTAAGTCTTGGAAGAAAGCTGAGGAGCAGGGCTTCGAGGTTTATACAACAGCTGAGGCTGCTAAGAAGGCAGATATCATCATGATTCTTATCAATGATGAGAAGCAGGCTGCTATGTACAAGAAGGATATCGAGCCAAATCTTGAGGCTGGTAACATGCTTATGTTTGCTCACGGTTTCAACATTCACTTTGGACAGATTGTTCCACCTGCAGACGTAGATGTAACAATGATCGCACCAAAGGCTCCAGGACACACAGTACGTTCAGAGTATCAGGCTGGTAAGGGTACACCTTGTCTTATCGCTGTATATCAGGATGCTACAGGTCATGCACAGGATATGGCACTTGCTTATGGTGCTGGTATCGGTGGTGCTAGAGCTGGTCTTCTTGAGACAACATTCAGAATTGAGACAGAGACAGACCTCTTCGGTGAGCAGGCAGTTCTTTGTGGTGGTGTTGTAGCTCTTATGCAGGCTGGTTTCGAAACACTTACTGAAGCTGGATATGATCCAAGAAATGCTTACTTTGAGTGTATACATGAAATGAAGCTTATCGTAGACCTTATCTATCAGAGTGGTTTCGCCGGAATGAGATATTCTATCTCCAATACAGCTGAGTACGGTGATTACATCACAGGTCCTAAGATCATTACTGAGGATACAAAGAAGGCTATGAAGAAGGTTCTTGCTGACATCCAGGATGGTACATTTGCTAAGGACTTCCTTCTTGATATGTCATCAGCCAGTGGACAGGCTCACTTCAAGGCTCTTCGTAAGATCAAGGCTGAGCATCCATCAGAAGTTATCGGTAAAGAGATTCGTTCACTTTACAGCTGGTCAGATGAAGACAAGCTCATCAATAACTAATTTTGAACCTTTAATAGGGGTGGCTTAATGCTACCCCTTTTATTAAATAAAATATTTTATGGGGAGGTTATACAATGATTCAATTAAACAATGTATTTAACAACGAGAACATGAAATGTATCGCTAGTGGGGGACAGTATTTCATTTATGAGCATCAGAGAGATCTTTCTGTAACTCCATGGTCAGCAACAACTGATTATTTCATGCAGCAGATGAATGTTAAAAAGCGCCAGCTGCTTGTACAGCTCAACAATTCTGCTTGTAAGATGCAGGCAGGAGCTATGCAGTGGGTTGCTGGTAACGTTCAGGCTACATCTGGTATTAAGAGTGCTGGTGGATTCCTTAAGAATGCTATTAAGGGTGCTATGTCAGGTGAGTCAGCTGTTAAGCCTGAGTATTCAGGACAGGGATTCGTAATGCTTGAACCTACATATAAGTATCTTCTTATTGAAGATGTTGGTGCCTGGGGATCAGGTATGGTTCTGGATGACGGACTATTCCTTTGCTGTGACGCTGGAATCCAGGAGCAGATAAACAAGAGACAGAACCTTTCATCAGCAGTTCTTGGTGGAGAAGGTCTCTTCAACCTTTGCCTTTCTGGTCAGGGTTATGCAGTTCTTGAAAGTCCTGTTCCAAGAGAAGAGCTTTTCGAGTTCAATCTTCAGGATGATGTTCTCAAGATTGATGGAAATATGGCAATTGCCTGGTCCAGTTCACTTCAGTTTACTGTTGAGACACTTACAGGTAATGCTATTGGTTCTGCTGCTTCAGGCGAAGGACTTGTAAATGTTTACCGTGGTACAGGTAAGGTTCTTATGGCTCCTACAACAGGACAGTCTCCAGTTATGAGTACTGTTAATGGTCCTGAGACAACACCTACTTCATCACAGGGTATTGCAGGTAGTGTAGCAAGCAGCTTACTTAATCTGTAAGATTAATATAATATGAATATTTATTAGAGTCGGGGTTATTATCCCGGCTCTAATTTTTTGTTTCTTTTTCTTACTCTAATTTTTTTGAATTATAATGTCATTTGAGTTATACTATTACAGGATGTCATTCCATGCCGAAGGCAAAGAATCTTAATAGATTTTTGGAGATAATAAATGACGCACTTAGAAGCACAATCATATATTATGCCATTTATTGAGGGAAAGGTTCCTCATGACAAACAGGGAGACTTTGTTCTTCATATGAAGAATTGTAAGAAATGTCATGACGAGCTTGAGATTTACTATACTCTAATGGTTGGTATGAGACAGCTTGATAATAATGAGGCTATGTCTACAGACTTTAGTAAGGATCTAGAGAGAGATCTTAGAGCCATGAGTCATGGAGTTAGAAATCGTAAGGGTTTCAAGATATCGGCCTTTTCTATTTTCCTAACAATAGCTATTTTTATAGGTTCTGCAGTTTATGCCGGAATTCTTGCGAGAATATATAGCTTCGAACAAAGTACAAAGGCTTCCGAACAGGGAAACTATTATTTCCATGATAGCTTAGGGGAAACAATGTATATCGATGATATTGATAACATTCAACAAAGTAATAGAATCACTGTTGAAAATCAAATAAGTGATTATCAGAGAATAGATGGATATATAAGACTCGAAGAGGATTATCAAAGTATTGTAAATATAGGAGAAGAGTATCTAGATGAAGAAGCTGCTACTGATTGATGGAAATAGCATAATGAATAGAGGGTATTACGCATTGCCAAATACACTCACATCACCAAAGGGCATTCATACAAATGCCCTTTTAGGATTTATGAACATTTTTTATAAGGTATATGGCGAAGAGAAGCCTACTAATATCATTGTTGCCTTTGATGTTCATGAGCCAACCTTCAGACATAAGATGTATGCTGAGTATAAGGGAACCCGTCACCCTATGGATGATGAACTGAGAGAACAGTTCCCTATTATTAAGGAAATACTGAAAGACATGGGAGTTCTCTGTGTTGAGAAAGGGGGCTATGAGGCTGATGATATTATAGGAACTTATTCTAGACAGGGAATAAGTGAAGGGCTGGATGTAACTATACTTTCAGGAGACAGGGATCTGCTTCAGCTTGCTACAGACACAGTGCTTGTTAGAATTCCAAAGACTAAGGCTGGAAAAACTACTGTTGAGGATTACTATGCCAAGGATGTAGTGGCGGAATATGGCGTGACACCACTTGAATTTATTGAGATGAAGGGGCTTATGGGCGATACCTCTGATAATATTCCCGGAGTACAGGGAATAGGTCCTAAAACCGCTTCAAGTATTATTCAGAAATATCATTCTATCGAAGCGGCTCTTGAAGATATAGATAATGTTAAGCCGGATAGAGCCAGAAAGAATCTCGATGAAAATAGAGAAATGGCACTTTTCAGTAGAGACCTGGCCACCATAAAGCTTGACTGTGAACTGGATAATAATATATCTGATTCTGAGGTTGGTAAGGAACAGATCTTCAGCAAGAAGGTATTTAATATATTCCTTGAGTATGGAATGAAGAGCCTGCTTAAGAGATTTGAAGATGTTAGTGCTGACGAGGATGATACTCCTAAGGAATTAAGTCTTGATATCAAGGATATAGACTATAATGAGCTTGTAACACTTATTAATAAATCAGATGCTGAAAATGTTGGACTTGGATTTACTCTTATTGACGGTGATATTCATGGTGCGGCTATTTGCGTAGATAAGGATGTTTATATAGTAAGAGGTGATGCAGTAAGAGGAATAAGGAAGGATATTAAATCAGATATTTGTATATCTCTTATTAATATTAAAGAATATATCAGATATTTTGGATTTAGTAGAGAAGATAATCTATTCTGTTCTTCCCTTGCAGCATATCTGTTGTCGCCGCTGAGTAACAATTACGATTACAGCTTTATAGCTGCAAAGTACCTGGATGCATCCTTTGAAGATGAGAAGATACTTATGGGTAAGGAAGTACCAAGCATATTCTCCTTTGATATGGAAAACTACCGTAAGCTTATAGCTTATATGGCTTATACAGCAGCTAATTCAAAAGATGTTCTAAAAGCACAGCTGGATGATTTTGGTTTACATAATCTATATGCAGATATGGAATATCCTCTTATCTTTATTCTTGATTCTATGGAAAGATATGGAGTTAAGACAAATAAAGACTTCCTTATGACCTATGGAGAAGAGCTTGATAGCAGGGTGGCTGACTTAACCAAGCGAATCTATGAGCTGGCAGGCGAGGAATTCAATATAAATTCAACGAAGCAGCTAGGTGTAATTCTTTTTGAAAAACTTGGTCTAAAGAGTGGTAAGAAGACTAAGAGTGGTTATTCAACAAATGTTGATGTATTAAATAAACTAAAGGATGAGCATGAGATAATCCCTCTCATCCTCGAGTATAGATCCGTTACAAAGCTTAAGTCTACTTATGTTGAAGGGCTTATAGATACAATAGCCGGAGATGGAAGAATTCATTCTAAGTTTAATCAGACAGTAACCGCCACAGGACGTCTGAGTTCAACTGAACCAAATCTCCAGAATATACCTACTAGAACGGCGGAAGGTCGTGAGATTAGAAGAGCCTTTATTCCGGAGGATGGATAGAGCTTAGAGTTATGGCGTCTATATCGGAGGATCAGTCGCTTATAGATGCATTTAATTCTTCTAAGGATATACATGCAATTACTGCTTCTCAGGTTTTTAGAGTGGATCTTCAGGATGTAACTCCTGAACTTAGACGTAGAGCTAAGGCCGTTAATTTCGGTATTATTTACGGAATCAGTTCCTTTGGACTTGGTGAAGACCTTGGAATTTCCAGAAAAGAAGCTAAGGAATATATAGATAATTATTACGTGACCTATAGCAAGGTTAAGGAGTATTTAGATAAATGTGTCTCTGACGCTAAAGAGCATGGATTTGTCAAGACTCTATACGGCAGAATAAGACCTATACCTGAACTGCAGAGTTCAAACTTCATGCAGAGATCATTTGGTGAAAGAGTTGCTATGAATTCTCCTATTCAAGGAACTGCAGCGGATATCATTAAGCTTGCTATGATAAAGGTTTATGATGAGCTAAAGAAGCGTGGACTTAAGTCCAGAATGATTCTACAGATTCACGATGAGCTGCTCATTGAAACAGCAAATGATGAGATAGAAGAAGTTAAGGAACTCCTTCGTGAAAATATGGAGGGTGCTGCAGCACTTGCAGTTCCTCTATATGTTGATGTTCACACAGGTGATACCTTATACGATGCGAAATAGGATGGGATAATGTTTATACTTGGTATAACAGGTGGAATCGGGACGGGTAAATCCACGGTTCTGGATATTCTTAAAACAGAATATAATGCTTATATCCTGGAGGCAGATAAGGTGGCTCATCTGCTTATGATGCCCGGGAAGAGGGCATTTAACGAGATAGTGGCTGTCTTTGGAGAAAATATCCTGACAGAGGATGGCACGATAGATAGAAATATACTTGGCAAAAGGGTAATGAATGATAGAAGAAGCCTGGAAAAGCTGAATGGAATAGTTCATCCAGCTGTTAAGGAGTATATTGTTAAGGATATTTCGGAAATAAGAAGAGATTCGCATGGCGAATCTGAGGGTACAGACACACGGAATCTTTATGTTATAGAAGCGGCACTACTTATTCAGGACGGATATAGGCAAATATGCGACGAGATATGGAGCGTTATTACTTCAGAAGATATAAGGATAAAACGTCTTATAGCCAGCAGAGGCTATACAGAAGATAAGGCCAGAAGCTTTATAAAGAATCAGCCGGAGGATGAATATTTCATAACTAACAGTGACAGAGTCTTATATAATAATGGTTCAGCGGATGAACTGATGGATGCCATAAGGGGAGAAATAGATAGATTGGGGCATATTGGATAATTCGATATTTTATTTGATGATTTATTAGAATTATGGTATATTGTCTTTGTATGTATATGGGGAGATTTTGTTATGACTGAAGAGTTTAAACTTAAGAGTCTGAGTGACTTTAGAATATATAATCGAATAGCATATGGTTTACTCATTGTACTCACTCTTCTTGTAAGAGGTTCAGAGATAACAAAGAGTACATATTTCCTTTTATATTATTTGATTTCTTTTGTTGTGCTTCTCATTTTAGATGAGACAGTCTTTAAGCCTAATAGATCAAAGCTTTCAGCATTAACTTTTCAAATAAGGATATGCCTGTTTGTAGGTGTGGTTTGTTTTGGTGCGGCACTTACCATGCTGCCACCTGTTTTCTTAGGTGCTCTTCTTGCATACATTTTCTTTATTTTGGCAGAGGATATGTTCTTCTCTGATGCATTTAATACCATGTTTAATTATTTAAAGAGATTTTCTTTGGGACTGTATGCTGGTATTATGCTTTTTGTTGTTCAGTATAGTTCCCAGATTAAGGGGGTATGGATGCTTTTATCTATAGAGGCAGCTCTGATTCTGGCCAGTGTATTTGTACTTAGCTATGCTTTTTACTACAGAGCAATTTTTTTCCTGGATGATAGATATACAAGGCTTTACTTCAGAAATGCTGATATGATTGCTGAAAATAAGAAGCTTAAGAACTTCCAGGAGAGAGTTGAAAAGGTTAATAACGAAATCAATTATCAGAAGATCAATCTTACCAAGGCTAATGATGATCTGGCTAAGATAAATGAAGAGACAAGATCTCTGATCGATGTTATGAAATATTTCTCTGCGAGCTTTGATGTTGAGAAGAATGCTCATTACATGCTGAATAATGTCGTAAATATCAAGGACACCGGAGCTATTGCCCTCTATATTGATAAGGGGGTTTACATGAATGAGGAGCCTTATTTAGAGGTTATTTCAGATAATACTGTGGCTGAGAATCTTCTAAGACAGGATATCTATAGCATTTATGAGGCTATAAGAAAGAGAAAGAGTCTTTCACCTCTTGTAATTTGTGATAATTATGATTTTAAATATCCATTCCTTACGGGTGGAAATATGTGTAATGCTGTTGTTTTTCCTGCATACGAAAATGATTATATATACGGTGTAATGGTTGTTACATCCAGCAAATATGATTTCTTTGAGAATGGATATGCCTTCTATGAGTCATCTATAATGGACTTTACATCAGCCCTTATATCTGACCGACTGTATCTTCAGACAGAGGATATGGCAAAGAAGGATGGTCTTACAAAGATTTATAACCGTATTTACTTTAACCAGTTTTATCCTGAACTCAAGGAAGAAGTTGCAAAGTCTGGCGATACATTTACAGTATGTATGCTTGATATAGACCACTTCAAGAGAGTTAATGATACCTACGGTCACCTTGCAGGTGATGAAGTTATTAAGGCTGTTGCCAAGGTTGATAATGATTTTGCTAAGAAATATAACGGTACAGCAGTTAGGTATGGTGGTGAGGAATTTCTGCTTATCCTTAGAGGAAAGGGAGTTGAAGAAACTCTTGGTATCCTAAAGGAAATGCATGAAATAATAAAGGGCAATGTAGTTGAATTCGAAGATTATAGAATCAATGTAAATTCAAGTATGGGTATTGCCTGCTATCCGGAAACCTGTTCTGATATAAACGATGTCCTGGATCGTTCAGATAAGGCCATGTATTATAGTAAGGAACATGGAAGAGGAAGAATAACAATAGACGGTAGAGAGGGCGAGTAAATGAAGATACTAGTTATCAATGCTGGATCATCATCACTTAAGTATCAATTGATTGATTCAGAAACAGAAAATGTTTTAGCAAAGGGTCTTTGTGAGAGAATCGGAATTGAAGGAAGTTGTATAAAGTTCGATAGTTCAAAGACTGGTGAAAAGATTACAAAGGAAATCGATATGCCGGATCATGGCGTGGCTCTTCAGTCAGTTATCGATGCCTTAATTAGTCCGGAGCATGGTGCAATCACATCTCTTGATGAGATTGATGCTGTTGGTCATAGAGTAGTTCATGGTGGAGAGTATTTCAACTCAACAGTTCTTGTAGATGATGATGTTATAGCTAAGATCGAAGCTTGTTCTGATCTTGCGCCACTTCATAATCCTGCAAACCTGCTTGGTATCAAGGCTTGTAAGAAGCTTATGCCAAATACTCCACAGGCAGTAACATTTGATACTGCATTCCATCAGACTATGCCAGAGAAAGCATATATCTATGGTATTCCATATTCATATTATGAGAACTATAAGATTAGAAGATATGGTTTCCACGGAACCAGCCACAGCTATGTATCCAAGAAGGCTGCTGAACATCTTGATAAGCCGGTTAGTGATTCCAAGATTATCGTTTGTCATCTTGGTGGTGGTGCAAGTATCACAGCTGTTCAGGGGGGTAAGTCAGTAGATACATCAATGGGTCTTACACCACTTGAAGGACTTATAATGGGTACAAGAAGTGGAAATATTGATCCAGCTATCATTCAGTATATAGCTAATAAAGAAGGAAAGAACATAGATGAGATCCTCAATATCCTTAATAAGGAATCTGGACTTATGGGACTTTCAGGTAGATCAAGTGATTGTCGTGATATCGATGCTGGTATCAAGGAAGGCGATAAGAGATCAATTATTGCATTTAATGCTTTTGTATATAGTGCTGTTAAGATTATTGGTAGCTACGTTGCAGCAATGAACGGTGTTGACCTTATAGCATTCACAGCCGGTATTGGTGAGAATGATGATAAGATCAGAGGAGCTATACTTGATTACTTCACATATCTTGGTGTTGAATATGATAAGGACCTTAATGCTGGTACTCATGGTGATGAGGTTGAGATTCAGACAGCAGACTCTAAGGTTAAGGTTGTAGTTATTCCTACAAACGAGGAACTTACAATTGCTAGAGAGACACTTGCGCTTATATAATAATTTTTTTAAAATGTTTTGAATTTGTTATTGACAAGAAGTGTCGATATAAGTATAATTGTGCAAGTGTGGTTTTTTGACCAAGTTTCTCATAAGGAGGTGTATTCGATATGTCAATATGTCCAAAGGGTAAAATCTCTAAAGCTAGACGTAATAAGAGAAGAGCTAACTGGAAGATGTCAGCTCCAAACCTTGTAAAGTGTCCAAAATGTGGCGAGCTTATGATGCCTCACAGAGTATGTAAGAACTGTGGCTCATATGGTCAGAAGGAAATTATTGCAGTAGATTAATATTTAGAGAATAATATATAAATCTGAACGGACCTTTCGAGGTCCGTTTTGCTTTGTAAACAAACGTTTTTCTTTTATCTTCTTACTTGCAATAATCATTAAAGTATTCTAAAATGAATAAGTTATTGTTTTACCTTAAATCATAACATTTACGCGGAGGTGTATTTTGGAAAAAAATATTAATATTGTTATTGATACAGTGGGTGGAGATAATGGTGCAGCAGTGTGTGTAAGCGGTGCTGTAAAAGGGGTAAATAATAATCCGGGTATTAAGGTTTATCTTGTGGGACATAAGAAGGAAATTGAAGGATTTCTTAAGGAACAGGAATATGATAATAGTCAGATAGAAGTTATTGATGCAACTGAGGATATATCATTAAATGAACCTCCGGTTAAAGCGGTTCGTGAGAAGAAGGATTCCTCTCTTGTTAAGGGACTTACACTTCTCAAGGAAGGAAAGGCAGATGCTTTTATATCAGCCGGTAGTACCGGAGCTATCCTTGCAGGTGGTCAGTTTGTAGTTGGTAGAGCTAAGGGCGTTAAGAGAACTCCTCTTGCGCATTTACTTCCTACATCCAGCGAGCCATCGCTTCTTCTTGATTGTGGTGCAAATGTTGATGTTAAGCCGGAAGTACTTGTTCAGTTCGCTGAAATGGGTTCTATATATATGAAGGAAGTATGCGGTGTTAAGAATCCTAGAGTTGCTATAGCAAATGTAGGACTTGAGGAGGAAAAGGGAAATGCTCAGGTCAAGGCTGCGTACGAAGTATTAAAGAAAAAGAAGACTATCAACTTCATCGGTAATATTGAAGCTCGTGGGATTCCATATGGAAAAGCAGATGTTATTGTAGCTGATGGATTTGTAGGAAATACAATTATAAAGCTTTATGAGGGACTCTCTAAGATGATCCTCAAAGAGCTTAAAGGAGCATTTCTTGCTTCATTTACAAGTAAACTGGGAGCTATGCTTATTAAGAAGAGCATGAAAAAGACTCTTCTGAAGTTTGATGCTTCCAATAAGGGGGGAGCTCCACTTCTTGGACTTAAGGGGCTTGTTGTTAAGATACATGGTAACTCAAAGGAAAATGAGGTTATATCAGCTATTGATCAGTGTGTTTCATTCATCAAGAATGATGTTAGTGGAAAAATAATAAAGGGATTTGAAGATAGTGAAGAAGAATGATTATACATCTCTAGAAGAGATACTCGGTTACAAATTCAAAAACCAAGACTATTTAGATGTTGCTTTCACTCACAAATCATATGCGAATGAAAGTAAGGAGGATATAGTATCTTATGAAAGATATGAGTTTCTTGGAGATGCTATATTACAGTTCGTTGTAAGTAAAGAGTTATTTCTCAGATATCCAGAGAAGTCGGAGGGAGAACTTACAAAGCTAAGAGCCAGTCTTGTATGTGAATATACCTTGTCTCAGATAACTAAGGAGCTGGAGTTTGGAGAATATCTATATTTAAGTCATGGAGAAGAGCTGACCGGTGGTAAGAACAGATCATCTATTCTGTGTGACTTATTCGAATCTGTGCTTGGTGCTATTTATCTGGATGGAGGAATAGAGGAAGCTGAGAAGTATATCAATAAGCTGCTTCTAACAGATATAGAGCATAAGTCGAAGTTCTATGATGCGAAGTCTATACTGCAGGAATATGTTCAGAGCAAAGGCTATAGAGTTGAATATAAACTTGTATCCACCTCTGGACCTGAACATAACAGAATCTACGAGTCTGTTGCATGTATTGATGGCAAGGAATATGAGAAGGGCACAGGCCATACCAAGAAAATGGCTGAGCAGGTGGCTGCACATAGAACTATCATTAAATTAAACTTTGGTAACTAAAAGGAAAAATTATGTATCTCAAAAGTATTGAAGTAAATGGATTTAAATCATTTGCTAATAAGATTGATTTTAGATTTGAAGAAGGTATAACAGGAATAGTTGGTCCTAACGGATCAGGTAAGAGTAATGTAGCCGATGCGGTTAGATGGGTTCTTGGTGAGCAGAGTGCTGTTAAGCTTCGTGGCTCCAAGATGGAGGATGTTATCTTCTCTGGTACTGAGCAGAGAAAGCCTCAGGCTGCGGCTTATGTAGCCATTACACTTGACAACTCAGATCACAGTCTTCCTATCGATTATAACGAAGTAACAGTAGCCAGACGCGTATATCGTTCAGGTGAAAGTGAATATCTTATAAATGGAAATGTATCTCGTCTTAAGGACGTTGCTGCTATGTTCTTCGATACAGGTATCGGTAAGGAAGGATATTCCATCATTGGACAGGGTCAGATAGAGCGAATTCTTTCTGATAAGCCTGATGATAGAAGAGCCCTTTTTGATGAGGCTGCAGGTATCGTTAAATATAAGAAAAATAAACAGATTACTGAGAAACAGCTTGATGCTGAGCATGTAAATCTGAACAGAGTAAATGATATACTTTCCGGTCTTGAGGAAAGAATTGAACCACTCAGACTTCAGTCTGAGAAGGCAACTATATACCTTGAGCTTAAGGATAGACAGAAAACACTGGATATCAATTCCTTCCTTATAGAAGTTGATAAGCTTCGTGACAAGATTGATAAGAGTAAGAAGGATCTGGAAATAACAGAAGCCGATACAGAGAAGCTTCGTGAGGAGTTTGACTTCACTAAGGCTGAGTATGAGAGATTAGAGGAAACTCTTGAAGCTCTGAATGTAAAGATTCAGGAATGTCAAAATGTCATAAATGAGAAGAAGCTTGAAAATGAGCATGCCGATGGTGAGATTCGAGTTATAAATGAGAAAATATCATCTGAAGGCTCTATTACTGCTGAGATTAATTCCCAAATAGAGAGAATTAAGTCCAGAGTAGAGGATCTTGAAAAGGAAAAGGAAGGCTTTGTAAACAGAAAGAAGCTTGCTGATGCTGAATTATCAGATAAGAGTAAGCTGTTTGAAGACCTGAAGGCTTCTGTTAATAAAGCCGAGGAAGAGGAAAAGGCTGTAGCTGATAAGATAGAGACTGCGAAGTCAGATATTATCGAATTTATCAATGAAGGCGGTAATCTCAAGGAGAAAATCGCCAGATACGATACTATGCTTGAGAATATTAATCTTCGTAAAGCGGAGCTTAAGTCCAGATACCTCGCTGATAAGAGTGAAGAGTCTCAGGCTAAGGCTGAGAAGGAAACACTTGAGCAGGAGCTTGCTTCAGTAAATGAATCTCTTGAAAAGGATAGAGCCAGACTTGCTAAATGCGAGGCTGAGCTGAGATCTGTTTCCGATAGAGGTACAACAGTTAAGAATGAGATTCAGAAATACAATCAGTCTGTTATCAGCCTTCAGTCAAGATATGAAAGCTTACGTAATCTAACTGAGAGATATGAAGGATATGGCCAGAGTATCAAGAAGGTTATGGAAAAGAAGGGTAATAACTCCAAGGTTATTGGTGTTGTTGCAGATATCATTTCCGTTGATAAGGAATATGAAACAGCTATAGAAACTGCTCTTGGTGCAAGTATTCAGAACATTGTAACTGAAGATGAGAATACTGCTAAGGAAATGATTGCATATCTGAGAACTAATAAACTGGGTAGAGCTACATTTCTCCCTATTACAGGCGTGGTAAAAAGAGGTAGCGCTAATCCTGATGCTCTTAATGAGAGAGGCGTTATAGGGGTTGCCTCCCAGCTAGTTAAGACAGATAAGAAATATCAGAATATTATTGAGAGCTTACTTGGAAGAAGTATCGTAGTTGATACTATTGATGACGCTATAAAAATATCTAAGAAATATAATCAGTCACTTAGACTTGTTACTCCTACAGGAGAGCTTATCAATCCAGGCGGAGCTATGACAGGTGGAGCTTTCCGCAACTCCAGTAATCTGCTTGGTCGTAAGAGAGAGCTGGAGGATATTCAGAAGAATATTGGTGAGACAAATAATAAACTTCGTAAGGCTAGGGAAGAGGATGCAAATCTTACCATGAAGAGGGAAACTCTTCGTGAGGAAAGAACTAACCTTATGAATCACATACAGAAGCTTAGTATTGACCAGAACTCTGTAACAATTGGTCTTGATAACATTAATAAGAAACTTGACGAGATAGAACAGAGCTTCTCAAGTATCAAGAAGGAGAATACAGAGCTTGATACTCAGGTTACACAGATCGATGACAACAAGGTTGAGCTTTTCAATACCGGAAAGCAGCATGAGGATAGTATCTCCGAGAGAGAATCTATGATAGCAAAGCTGGAGATAGAGCTTTCCAAGAAGAGAGATATTAAGCATGCCGAAGAAGATAAGCTTGCCAGTGCCAACCTGGAACTTGAAAATGAGAAGATTACAATTGGCCATATAGACGACGATATTCGAAGAATTGATAATGATATTGAGGCTTATGATGACGAGATTAAGGAATTTAATCAAAGACTTATAGATAATTCCAAGAATGTAGATGGATTAACAGATGAGTTGAAGAGACTTAACACTGTAAAGGAAGAGAATGACAAGCTCATTATTAAGCAGAATGGAATACTGGAAGATTATTCCATGGAAAAGGATGATATCAATCGTAATCATAAGGATTTCTTCGGTAAACGTGAGAAACTGTCTTCTGATATAAATGGTCTGGAAAAGGCTGCTTATACACTTAAGCTTAGTATAGAAAAGCTTGAGGAGGAAAGAGACAAGGCTTCTAACTATATGTGGGAAGAATATGAACTTACTTATAGTTCAGCGGAGCTTCTCAAAACAGAAACTCAGGACCCTGCTGCTCTTAAGAAGGAGATAGCTTCTGTTCGTCAGCAGATACGTGCTCTGGGAGATGTAAATGTAGCTGCAATTGAAGAATATGCTGAGGTTTCAGAGAGATATGAATTCCTGAAGAGTCAGCGTGATGATATTCTCGAGGCAGAGAATAATCTTAGAGGAATAATCGCAGATCTGGACCGGGCTATGAAAGAAACTTTTGCTGAGAAGTTTAAGGATATCCAGGTTATGTTCGGTAAGGTCTTCAAGGAACTCTTCGGTGGTGGTAAAGCAAGTCTTATGCTGGTTGATGAAGATAATCTACTGGAAACAGGTATTATTATCAACGCGCAGCCACCTGGAAAGAAGCTCCAGAATATGATGCAGTTATCTGGTGGTGAGAAGAGTCTTACGGCTATC
>CAMKQB010000034.1 GCA_946414825.1 uncultured Lachnospiraceae bacterium | reverse complement strand
TCAAAGTTAAGCGGAAGCTGGAAGTCAAGCTGAATAGTACCCATCTGCCACTCACGGCCAATGCAGTCCTTCATCTTAAGGTCGATCTTAGGACCATAGAAAGCTCCATCACCTTCATTTATCTCATATCCGCCTTCACCGTACTTCTTATCAAGTATTCTCTTAAGTGATGCTTCAGCTGCATCCCACAGTTTTGGCGCACCCATAAAGTCATCAGGTCTTGTAGAAAGCTCTGCCTCATATGTAAGACCAAAGGTCTCATAGATATGCTTAGCTATATCCATGATATCTCCGATTTCATCCTCGATCATATCTTCTGTAAGGAAAGTATGATCATCATCCTGATGGAACATCTGAACTCGGAAGAGACCATTTAACTCACCACTCTTCTCGCGGCGGTGAATAACCTGAGTCTCGCTGAATCTAAGTGGCAGCTCCTTATAGCTGTGAAGTCCGTTCTTATATACATTTATTGCATTAGGACAGTTCATTGGCTTCATAGCATATTCTATATCAGTATTTATAACTTCCTCGTCCGTTTCTTCATCTATAGATGCAAATGTACCCAGGAACATATTTTCCTTGTAATGTCCCCAGTGACCTGATGTTTCCCAAAGCTTCTTGTGATTCAGAACTGGAGAAAGGATTTCCTGATATCCATATTCCTCGTGAAGCTCTCTCCAGAAGCTCTGGATGGCATTGTACATTTTAAATCCTCTTGGAAGCCAATATGGCATACCTGGTGCTGACTCGTCGAACATAAAAAGCTCCTGCTCAGGTCCGATCTTCTTATGGTCGCGCTCCATAGCCTCTTTTACGAAATCAAGATGAGCCTTAAGCTCCTGCTTATTAGGGAAGCAGTACATATATATTCTCTGAAGCTGGTCATTTTTCTCATCACCTCTCCAGTAGGATCCGGATACTGACTTAATCTTATAAGAAACATTCATAAGCTCCTGAGAATTTGAGATATGAGGTCCACGACAGAGGTCTACGAAATCATCACCTGTATAATAGATAGTGATTTTCTCATCTGCCGGCAGGTCATTTATAAGCTCAACCTTATACTTCTGATCCTTAAATATCTCAAGTGCCTCTTCCTTAGATACTTCCTTGCATATCCAGTCCTCACGACGCTTCAGAATCTCACGCATCTTATCCTCAATAGCCTTGTGATCATCATTTGTGATAGTTCTTGGCAGCATGAAATCATAATAGAAACCATCATCAATCTGTGGTCCGATTGCTATCTGAACATTCTCCTTACCAAATATCTCCATAACAGCCTTCGCCATTATATGTGCCATTGAATGTCTGTAAACACTCAGGAAGTACTCCTTCTTCTCATCCTTATCGCTCATTTTTCTTTCCTCCTATTCTTTATCCCTTATGCAAATAGGGACGGTTCTCTTTTGCCTAGTCAAATAGGGACGGTTCTCTTTTGCCTATGTGCAAAAAAGAAACGTCCCTATTTGCACACTCATTTGTACTGTAATATAAAAATCCCTCACACATATATTTATGTGTAAGGGACGTAAGTTACGCGGTTCCACCCTTTTTGCTATATACAGGAAATGTCATATAGCCTCTCATTTTGATTATAACGGAATCACCGTATCCATTTCAGACTGAGTAAATAAGAAACGTCCCTATATACTCACTTACTAAGGATCCCTCAGAGGTAGTATTCAGATAAATCAGAAACCCAAAATGCTCTCAGCCACGGCATCTCTCTCTGTTGATTTCCTTACGATATACCCTACTGTCCTCATCAACGGTTTATCATATGACTGCTTGCCATTATACATCCTGACGGGTTTAAAGTAAAGATATTCTCTATAATTATTTTAGTTTCCTTATAATAATTATAGATTTCGCTTTTTCTTTTGCTGACCAGCAGTTATGGCCACCACCTGTTCCCTCGGAAGAAGTCTCGTGCCTAACATAGCCAGCTTCATCCTAAGGGTAGGCACTATAACCACCTTTCGCCTTATAAACATTTGCTTTAATGCATATTTCACACATTCATCAGGAGATATACCTTTTAGTGCAAACTCTACATTTGCCACCTCGTTAAACTCTGTGTCTATTGGACCGGGACAAAGGGCACCAACATAAATGTCACTCCCTTCCTCCTTGAGTTCCCGGGCAATCGCCTGTGACAGACTGGCCACATAGGCTTTCGACGCATAGTAGGTTGCCATATAAGGACCTGCCGGAAAAAGACCGGCCGACGAGGCGACATTTAGTATATATCCACCGGTAGCTTTAGACGACTTCATTTTCTGAAGCATCATTTTTAGCAATAGATGCATTCCAGTTACATTGACGTCTATTATTTGTAAATCCTTATTGGCGTCGGTTTCGTAGAATCTTCCACAGTCTCCCAGACCAGCATTATTAATAAATACATCTATATTTAAATCTATAGTCTCAGTAATAACCCGAACGCACTCATCGCGTTTACTGAGGTCAGCATCTATTATTATACTTTGGGTCCGAATAGCTTTTTGAACCTGCTCCAAACGTTCTCTACGTCTGGCTACTAAGATAAGCTTGTAGCCTCTTTCTGATAATTGCTTTGCAAATTCAAACCCCAGTCCACTACTGGCACCAGTTACCAAAGCATATGAATCATTCATTATACTTTTACCTCTTTAGATTCAAAATTTACCTTTACTCTGAACTCTTTGCTTAGCCTGATTCTGATTATTTGTAGACAGAAGAGTCTCCTTAAAGTTTTTACTATCCAATGCATTCTGACGTCTAGCTTCTTTTTGAGCCTTAATAGGATCTACATAGTTTTCAGGAGCGCCTTCAGCCGCATATTTTCCTACAGCATTTAAGAAATCAAGCTTATTATATCCTCCAGGCATGAAGGTTTGCTTCTCTTTTTCTACTATAGCACTTATCTTCTGATCTGACTGAATAGCTGTATCGATTTCTTCCTTGGTAAGTTCTCTGGTACCTAAGGTTTCTATTCTTCGCTTATATTCTTCAAAGGTTTCATTATTGGACTTATTAAAATATCCATCTTTTCTCTGAAGATTGTATATAAGCATCTTAGCCACTTCATTTCCATACATAGTTACATTTTCCGTTTCTAGAGCTTTCTTCTGAGCTTCATATGCACGCTCCAGGAGTCTGGCCTTCGCCTTTTCCTTAAGCTCTGGAAGTTCATCTCTCTGGAAGTTTTTAACTTCCTCTGTTTCATTCTCATTTATTGTTACAGGTCCACTGGCAAAATGAATAAACTTCATATCAAGCTCATAGTCATTCAGCTTGTTTTCCATATAGTTAAGCTTATCATATAGATCCAGTGACATTTTGATACGTGACTGTTCTACGCCCTGCTTACCAGCCGAGTCTCTTCTAGTAGCAGAATCTCTAAACTGTCCAGCCTTACGTTCAAAATATCGAGTAGTTGCAGTCTTGGTTGCGGTTATTTTCGTCTTCAGTTCATGAAGTTTTCTGGCATACGCCTGTTCCACCGTTTCGCCCTCTCGTGGAACTATATTATTCATATCTCTTCTCACAAAACGCTGCAGATCTAACAAAGCATTTTTCATATCTTTAAATCTACGAGAGCCTGAGATAGATATTTCCACAGCATTAAGGTCCTTAACCATGATGTCGATATTATCTGCCAGCTGTTTTAAGTTCATTCCAGCCGGAGAATGCACCTTATGTCCAACACCATTTACCTCTATCTCTGAGGTTGTTGTTCTTGTATATCTTCCCAGGTTTGTAGCTGTTGTCTTGCGATTAGCAGCCGCCTGATAATACTTTCCTACTAAATGATTAGCCCCCTTCCAGCTCATAAAATCCTGTATAGGCGCTGCAAGTTTATCCAAAATACTATCTCGCATAGTATCGCTGGTCAGATAACCCTTGCTCATTCGATTAAAGGAATCCTGCATGTCTTTCAATATATTCTGTGCATGACGCTTATCAGCCTCGGTTGAATTCTCAGCGTCCTTTATTTCCTTAAGCTTTCCAGCCATATCACGGAGATAATCATAGAACACCAGATCCTCAGCCGGCCATCCTCTTTCCACAAGACTTAGAGATTTATTGGCATATGATATCACCCTGTTTCCATATCTGCCACCACACCAGTTTTCATGGAAATTCTGTTTCATACTACCATGAAACGCCTTTAATTCATTTAATGTATTCAGTTCATCCTGAGAAGCATTCTTTAGTCTATTAACATATTTTATCTGGTTTTCCTGGAACTCAGCAAATTTTCTATTAAATACAGCAACATCTTCATCAGACAGTTCTCGACTATCTCTGTTTTCAATATATGGAAGATATACCTCTAATAGAAATTTCTGCCTTTCTTCCAGCATATCAAGCATTGGCAGTTTTCTCATCAAAGCTTCATATTTAGCATCATCTGGAGCATACGAACCGTCTTTCTGGATAAACATATTATAAGGGAATGTTGCTCCTGTAGCTTCGAAGGCATTTAGGAATTCAGGATCTATTTGACAAATCTTTTCTAATTCTCCACCGACCAGAATATCTCGATTTCTTTTCAGTATATTAACCAGTCTGACATTTAACTGATCATCCACATTATGCTGAGCCTTTAGATAATTATACTCTGAATTATACTTAGCAGGATTATTCTCAGAATCATCCTGATGAGCATCTCTGAATGGTTTGAAATACTTTTCTTCTAAATAATTTTCAGCTTTTTTACGCTCCGTAGTTTCTATACAAGATACTATTTCGTTGTATTTAGCAATATGCTTGGCCTTCTCCAGTTCTTTCTCCGGTCTGCCCATGCTTACATCTATATAACCTCCCGGCAGATGAATTTCCTGTCTATTTTCTTTTGCATTATTACTTTCAAAAATACTCAATTCCTCTTGTAGAGCATTTATTTCATTTTTATACTCCGAAAAATAATCATCTAATGATGAAAGGAAATTCACCAAACCAGTAGTCTCTTTTTTAGTGATTGGACGATTTTCGCGGCTACTTAGAATAATTCTTGCTCTAGGAGTTATGGAATTATCATCCAGCTTAGCGTGAGCTACAAATACCGCCTTCTTATTAGCGGCATCATTGTTTCCGTTCTGATTTGCCGCAGCCATTCTATTATATTCTTCTATTATCTTCTTTTTGTTTTCTTCTACCTTGCCGGAATACTTTCCTTCTATATTACCGTTTTCAGCTCTTGTATCATCCTGTCTAGGTGCAGTAGAAAAGTCTTCGTCATTCAGTTCCTTCTGCTCTTCATTGAATTCGGCTTCTTCCCTATCTCTCTCCTCAAAGGAAAGAACAGTATACTGTTCACCTTGTTTCTTATTTGCTTCAAACTCTACTCTTTCCTTAGCACGTCTTTCATCTATAGGAGTCCAGTCATCGTCTTTACTTGGATCGAATTCCACAGATCTTTCATACTTGAAATCTCTGGCCAGAGAATCAATTTCGATTTTATTTTCCATATATTCAGGATCCGGTTCTTCTACCTCTGGTTCTGGGTCCTCTGCAACCGGTTCCTCATAATATGGTTCAAGAGACTTCATCTGATTAAATGTCAGGAATGTATATTGCTGTTTAGATAGCTCAGTCGGATCTTCAACCAGCCCCTGAACATTGTTTGTATTAAATGTATAGTTCGGATCATTTACCTTAGCTAGAGAAAAATCACCATCTTTATCAAATACGCGAGGTCTATATACAACATTTGCACTCTTATGAACCATACAATAAAGCACAAACGCCTTCTCATACTTATGAAGCTGTTTTACATCTATATGTTCTCCATCTATGCCATACTGTTTTAACTTTTCAAACATGAACTCCTGGAGACTAAGGTCGTTATAAAAGTCTTCCCCAACCTTGCCACCATCAACAGTCATGCGAGATATTTCAGAAGCATCATCTATTGTGGAAATATGATGCTTATCATAAGCTGTATGCAGCTTCATAAATAATCTGTCATATACCTGACCCGCCTCATCCAAATCCTTCTGTGAAAGCTTGGTGACATCAAATTCATCCGGAGTAAGGTTCTTAAATACGCCTATCTTGTAAATATCCTCCTTTGAGGAATTCTTAACAGCATCTACTCCGTCTTTAAAATCTTTATTAAAATCAGCCTTTGCTACGCTCTGATAAGTATTAATATTAGGTCGATTACTTCTTGCCTGATCCTTTGCAATTTCATCATCTCTATACTTCTTAAGCTGATCTGCATCAAATGCATCCTGTGCAGCTTGAACAGCACGCTGATTTAGTATCTGCAGATACTGTGTTCTGGTATCCGCCTCTGCCTGTTCTTCAGCAGTTTGTATCTGCGCTGGAAGTTCTCTTTCTTCCTTCTCATATTCATCTATAGTTACGAGAGCAGCAGCCTCTTCTTCAGGAGATATTTTCATTCTCAGTTCAGTTGCATCTTTAAGCGCTTTTCTGAAACTGTCTACGGCATCCTTGCCTACCTCTTCCTCCATATCCTCGTATTTATTAACACGCTCCTGGAAGGTCGCAACCTGTTCACTAAGAGCCACAACTCTCTCTCTCAGTTTAACAGCTTCATCATACTTAGCCTTCTTAGCCTGATGAGGCGCCATAAGGTTATTACGCGCAGACTGCTTAGCATTATTTATCATTTCAATCAGCTCAGGAGTGTCTTCCGCAGGCATCTCAACATGAACCTCTTCTGGTCTTTCTGCTTCAGGCATAGGCTTTGGAGCAAACTTCGCCTGTCTTTCTCTTTCCCTTTGTTCCTGAGCCTCTCTTTTTATTCTTTCTTTTTCTTTATCAGCATCGTTAATATGTTCATTAAACATATCGTCGTTGCCATCATATTCATATTCTGTTTCAAAAAATTCAGGCTCACTTACTGGAGAAAGATTCTCATCATTAATAATATTATTATCATTATTAATGTTTTCTCCATTTCCACCATTGTTCAGTTCTTCTTCTGCATTGTAATCTCTCATATTGATTTGCCTCCTTCTATTTTATACACGTGGACCAGCCTGAACATTAGGCTTGATTCTTCCCTCCAGGACATCTATACGATGCTTTGTAGCCTCATTTGATCTGCCCTCCAGAGATACTGTTTTTTCACTAAAGAGTCTATGATAAGCATTTGTACGAACCTCATTTGTTCTATTAACAAGCTTATCAGCCAGTGCCTGTCCTATTTTACCCGTCTTGGCCAAAATAGCCAGAACATCAAGCGTCTCATTAAAATGTTCCTGCTGCGTATCTGTCATACGCTCACTCTTACGACCCTTCATATACTTCTCTGTTTCCCTATACACCTTACCAAGCGTGTATCCCAGATCCAGAACATCAATATTGTCAGGATCCAGGTTATTTAGGGATTTCATGTAAGCATTGAATCTCTTATAGTCATTACTTGCGCCATTGGAGGTCGGCATTATCTGTCCAAGCTCCTTCAGCTTTCTCAGAGCCTCTCTCTGAAGATCAGGTCTTGAATCAAACATAAATGGTTCTTCCATTCTATTCAATACTTTGAAAGCTCTGTTTTTATCTGCTATATCCTTTATTTCGTCACTATTCCAAACCACCTGGTCACCCTGTTTTTTAGTAAACATACCTCTAAACACAGGATTTTTAATTACATCCTTGGCAGCTTTATCTATAGAATCAGGTCGAAAGGCTGGCCTTTTCTCAGGATTTTCTATTGCCATCGCCTTCTGTTTCCACTGATATGCCGCTACCACTTTAGCCAAATGTTCAGCTCCAGACTGTCCCATACCGCTTGATACAGGAGCTGAATGAAGCGCTATATACTTTTCAAATGCATCGGCATTTTCCAGAGTTTTCGCCTGATTGGCCATTATCTTCTCAGTTTCATCAGCAAAAAGCTTGCATTGTTTTTTTAGTGGAGCTCCGATATTAGGATTATCCTGAACCTTATTTAGTATCTGAGTTATAGTTTTTATATCATCATTAGCTCCATAATTATATGCTGAATATAGCTTCGTATAATCCTCATCTGTAGGATTCTTCTTTTCAACCACTCTATCGAGATTATCCATAAAAAATGTAACACGGTTCAGAATACCCTCGCCATATTCATTTGAAATAAATGACTTAATCTCCTCCTCATGATCCAACATACCAGGATTATCATTTATCTGCTTTTGCAGATTAGTAAGTTCCTGCTTAAACTGCCTCATCTTCTGTATATATGGACCATTATTCTTAGCCTCCTGAACCATGGCTTTCATAGAATTAAGCATTACAGCCTTTGAAAGCTCGTTCATTCTATTCGGCTCTATATTCACACCCTCTATTGGTTCATCTAATATTTCTCCGATCATGCCCTTCTTGAATCTTCTGACCTGCGGCTGGGCATTTACAATATTAATCTGATTGTTAGGCGCAGCATTCTGATTATTTGCATTTCTTCTAACCGGTCTAGCATGGTTAGGAACCTTAACAGGAACAGGATCTTCACTATCAAAGGATCTTCTTTGTGCTCCCGGATTATCAAAATACAACTTCCGTTCATATAAAGGCAGATTATTGGTTTTATCGAACTCTTCCACCGCCACATTGTTGTTTTCATCGAACAGATATGAATTGATCATCTCCTTACCGCCAACGATCCTGCCATTATCTATGAAAAATTTCTTTATACTATCAGGCTGAAAAAACCCAGTTGCACCCATATGATTGATCTTAGGATCTACAATGTATATCTTGTTGTCATACATTACCTGCATAAGCTCCTGAAGCTTTTTCATCAGCTTGGTTGCATCGATGATAATATCTCTCATTTTTTCAGGATCTGAGCTTCTATTTCTAAATGCCTTTACACTAATAAGGTGATCGAATTCTGCTGCCACACTAGCAGCCTGTTTGAGAAGCTCATACTCTGGGTCAGGCTGACCATTATTTCCCCTAAAATTTTCTTTATATTTATCATCAGCTATCTTGTTTAATCTATTTTTAAAGGTCGACCAATAATCCCTAAGCTCATCCGCCAGGGGGTCCCCTTTTGTCCAAAGCGTCATTTGAGCTACCATTTGAGATGTTGGATCATTTTTAAAATTTATCAGTTCCTGTCTTGGCATATTTTTTAACTCCTTTGTAAATACAATAACTCTTTTATCACATTGTAGTTATCATTATAAACTTTAAAGAGCAACAAGAGCGCAACACATAAAAAAATTTTTATAATTAAAAACCCCCGACCAGACAATTAGTCCAGTCAGGGGTATATATCCTGTTATTTTATAATATATTTAAGACCACATAATATCAAAGCCTTATTCAGCATCAGAGCCAGATGCATCCTCTTCTGTATCTACATCCAGATACTTAGCTGATAGTTCTGAAACTGTTCCATCGTCAAGCATCTTCTGTACTGATGCATTTATCTGATTTAGAAGCTCAGTATTACCCTTCTTAACAGCTATAGCATATTCCTCTGCCTCGAAAGCATCCGGGTCCTCTACTATCTTCAGTCCTTCATTATCACCAACGAACTTCTCAGCTGTAGCTGAATCGATAACTACTACATCACACTTGCCATTTACAAGCTCCATAATAGCCTCAGTACCCTTCTTGAATGCCTCATAGTTGTATCCCATTTCCTGAACACAGGTCTCACCTGTGTAACCCTGAATTACAACAATCTTCTTATCCTTCATATCTGAAGCCTTTTGAATATCAGAATCACCCTTTACAATCATAACCTGTGTAGCTGTGTAGTAAGGAGTTGAGAAATCATATGCCTGTTTTCTCTCATCTGTAACTGTCATACCAGCGATAACTGCATCAACCTGACCATTATCAAGTGCAAGAAGCAGTGAATCAAATTCCATGTTATTGATTTTTGCTTCCTTACCCTGATCCTCGGCTATCTTCTGAGCGATTGCAATATCGATACCATCGAACTCTCCGATTGTACCCTTTGATGTAACATATTCAAATGGAGGGAACTCAGCATTTGTTCCAAAAACGATAACCTTCTTGTCAGCTGAATCTGTCTCCTTTTCATCTGATCCACAGCCTGCGAATCCAAGAACCATTGCTCCTGCCAGAAGCATTGCTAAAACCTTCTTAAACTTTTTCATAATTTTTCTCCTTTTCATTAAGATAAATATCCTATAACATTTTATATTAACGCAATCATCTCTGACGCTTATAGAACCTTACTGAGGAATTCTCTTGTTCGGTCATTCTGAGGATTCTCAAATATATCTACCGGTGAACCCTTTTCCATAATGACGCCCTCATCCATAAACAGTATTCGGGTTCCGACCTCTCTCGCAAAGCCCATCTCATGGGTTACAACAACCATTGTCATTCCACTCTTCGCCAGGTTCTTCATAACTTCCAGAACCTCTCCTACCATCTCGGGATCCAGTGCCGAAGTTGGTTCATCGAAGAGCATTATCTCTGGCTCCATTGCAAGTGCTCTAGCTATGGCTATTCTCTGTTGCTGCCCACCAGATAGTGACTTAGGATATACATCTGCCTTGTCCTCAAGACCAACTATTTTAAGAAGCTCCATGGCTTTCGCGTCCGCCTCTTCCTGAGTAAACTTCTTCAACTTTACTGGTGCAAGTGTAATGTTCTTCTTAACCGTCAGATGAGGGAACAGGTTAAAATGCTGAAATACCATTCCCATTCTCTCTCTGATTTTATTAACATTTACTCCGTGAGCAGTGATTTCATCATCGTCTATCCATATTCTTCCAGAATCAGACTTTTCAAGTCTATTGAGACATCTAAGAAATGTACTCTTACCTGATCCTGATGGTCCGATTACAACCACAACCTCGCCGTCATTTATCTGCTCATCTATTCCCTTCAGGACTTCGAGTCCATTAAAGCTTTTATGAAGGTCTTCTATTTTTATCATATTCAGTCCCTCCTATCTGCTATCCGACTTACGAAGTCTCTTCTCAACTCTGCCAAGTGCGAGGGTTAAGAGTTTAATAAGTACAAAATAAATAATGGCTGTTGCGATAAGAGGCATGAACGCCTCGTATGTAGCACTCTTTATGAAGTCACCAGCCTTCTGGATATCTACCAGACCAACATATCCGACTATCGCTGTCTCTTTAATAAGAGTAATGAATTCATTACACATAGCAGGGAAGATATTCTTAACCGCCTGCGGAACAATGATACTCATCATTGTCTGTGCCTTGCTGAGTCCGAGGGATCTACCAGCTTCAGTCTGTCCTTTATCTATAGAAAGAATACCTGCACGGATAATCTCTGATACATAAGCACCTGAATTGATAGAAAATGCTATTGCCGCAATAATCCATTTAGGCCAGTCAACGGTCTTAAATACAACGAAGTATATAATCATCAGCTGCGTAACCGAAGGTGTTCCTCTGATTATATCGGTATAAACCTTTCCTATAACATTTAGTGCTTTCTTCTTCGATAGGTTACATAGAGCAATAAGAAAACCTATCAAGAGGCCCATAATAGCAGCTAAAATGGAAACCTTGATAGTAACTCCTATACCATTAAGGAGAAGCAAATATCTATCATCTTTGATAAAACATTTCTCAAATGTTTCCGATAAATTAGAAAAATAGGCACTTGCCAATAACATATCTATTCCCTCCTATGTAGTCAAAGGTAAAGCTTAACCTATATTTCACAATATTTCAAGACAAAAATGTTGAATTCACTAGTCTATCTGCTATAATTTTGTCATGTGTCACATATGTAAATATCAAAAACTGACTAAGGAGCACTGAGATATGAAGGTTGTATTTGCAATTGATTCAATGAAGGGCTGTCTTTCCTCTATGGAATGCGGCGAGGCCGCTGCAAAGGGACTAATGAGAGCCATACCTGACGCCGAGTACGAGGTCAGACCTCTTGCCGATGGAGGCGAGGGAACTGTACAGGCTGTTACAGTAGGCTGCAATGGTTCCTTTGAAAAAATCGATGTAACCGGCCCGCTAGGTCAGAAAGTCACTGCAACATATGGAATAATTGAGAACCCTGAAAAGACAGCAGTTATAGAAATATCCGCTGCTGCAGGAATAACTCTAATATCTCCTGTGGATATGGATCCCTTTAAAACTACAACCTATGGAGTTGGAGAAATAATAAAAGATGCTATATCTAAGGGATGCAGACATTTCATAGTAGGACTGGGCGGAAGTGCCACAAATGATGTCGGAATAGGAATGCTTCAGGCGCTGGGCTACAAGTTCTATGATAGTCATAAGCATGAGATAAAGGGGGATGAAGACTTCCTCACAGGTGGAGATCTGGAATTTATACATTCAATATCCACGAAGCATGTTCTTCCCGAACTGGCAGAGTGCAGCTTCCGTGTAGCATGCGATGTCAATAATCCACTAATCGGACCTACTGGTGCTTCTCATATCTTTGGTCCGCAGAAGGGACTCTTTGAATCGGAGATAGAAACTGCTGACGGATGGATGCAGAGATTTGCCACTCTCTCTGAGAAGGAACTGGGCTACAGTGTAGATCCATTCTTTAATGGTGCCGGAGCCGCAGGTGGTTTAGGATTCGCATTTAAATATTACCTTGGCGGAGAACTCGAGGCAGGAAACCGAATAGTTATAGAAGAAACTAATCTCAAGAAATATATCAGCGAAGCTGACCTGGTTGTAACCGGGGAGGGAATGCTGGATAGACAAACAGCTATGGGCAAGGCTCCTCTGGGAATAGCTCATATAGCAAAGGTTTTCGACAAACCAGTTATAGCACTTGTAGGCTCTGTGTCAGCCAGCTTTGACGGAGATGTTCTTCCGGATGTGGAAGCGTACTTCCCAGTACTAAGACGAGCCGTTTCCCTTAAGGAGGCTATGAAGCCGGCTACTGCTAAGACAAATATTGCTGCAACCAGTGAACAGGTATTTAGACTGGTAAATAGTATTCTCAAGATAAATAATGATTAAAAAAAGCCGAGGCGAATGCCTCGGCTTTAATATGCTAAAGTTTTATATTACTCAGCCTGTCCTGTAAACTTCTGTGGATTAAGCTTGATTCCAGGGCCCATTGTAGAAGTGATTGTAACACTCTTAAGGTACTGACCCTTAGCGCTTGATGGCTTAGCCTTAACTACTGCATCCATAAGAGCCTTGTAGTTATCAGCAATCTGCTCAGCTGTGAAGGAAGCCTTTCCAACTGGAACGTGGATGATGTTAGCCTTATCAAGTCTGTACTCAATCTTACCAGCCTTAACATCTTCGATAGCCTTAACAACATCAGGTGTAACTGTACCAGCCTTTGGATTTGGCATGAGACCCTTAGGTCCAAGTACACGTCCAAGACGTCCTACAACACCCATCATATCAGGTGTAGCAATAACTACATCGAAGTCAAGCCATCCATCATTCTGGATCTTTGGAACGAGCTCATCACCACCAGCGTAATCAGCGCCTGCTGCAAGAGCCTCATCAACCTTATCACCCTTAGCGAAAACAAGAACCTTAACAGTTTTACCTGTTCCGTGTGGAAGTACAACGGCTCCACGAACCTGCTGATCTGCATGACGTCCGTCAACACCCAGCTTCAGGTGAGCTTCGATAGTTTCATCAAACTTAGAGTTTGCTGTCTTCTTGATTAATTCAGCTGCCTCTTCAAGATCATAGAGCTTGTTCTTCTCAACGAGCTTTGCAGCCTCTAAATATCTCTTACCTTTTTTCATCTTTATCTCCTCCAAACCTATTAGTCAACTACTTCAATACCCATTGAACGAGCTGTACCAGCTATCATGCTCATAGCTGCCTCAAGAGAACCAGCATTCAAATCTGGCATCTTTGTCTCTGCGATTTCCTGAACCTGAGCCTTGGTAATCTTACCAACCTTCTTCTTGTTAGGCTCGCCAGATGCCTTCTGAAGACCTGCCGCCTTCTTGATGAGTATTGCTGCAGGTGGAGTCTTAGTAATAAAGCTGAAACTACTATCTGCATAAACTGTGATAACTACAGGGATTATCATATCACCCTTATCAGCTGTTCTATCGTTAAACTGCTTTGTGAAGTCTACGATATTTACACCATGCTGACCAAGTGCTGGTCCAACAGGTGGTGCTGGAGTTGCCTTTCCTGCAGGTATCTGTAACTTAATGTAACCTTTGACTTTCTTAGCCATTTTTCATTTCCTCCTCTCGTGGTAAATCGCGGGGTTATTCCCCTTCCACTTATATATAAATGTCCTTAGGTTAGCAGGACAAATATACGCTTAATTAAGCTTCTGAATCTCACCAAGACTTATCTCAACATCTGTTGAACGTCCGAAGAGATCTATATCTATCGTAACTGACTGCTTTGTACGATTGATAGTCTTGATGTTTCCTTCTGTTCCTTCCCATGGACCAGCAATAACCTTGATAAGGTCACCGATCTCAACATCTATCTGGATGTCATCAACCTTAACACCAAGTCTGATCATCTCAGCATCTGTTAATGGAACTGGCTCTGATCCAGGTCCAACGAAGCCTGTAACACCACGTGTATTTCTTACAACATACCATGTTACATCGTTCTTGATCATATGTACGAGAACATATCCAGGGAACATTTTCTTAGAAACAGTTTTCTTAGCGCCCTTCTTAATTTCTGTAACATCCTGAACAGGTACCATTACTTCAAACATCTGATCCTCAAGTCTACGATTCTCGATGGTCTTCATGATATCTTTTCTAACCTTCTCTTCGTAACCTGAATAAGTATGAACTACATACCAATGTGGTTCATCATCTCCCTGCTGCTTGATGTTGGCAGACTTCTGACGCTTTTCTTCCTGAACAACCTCTTCAGTCTCTGCCACTTCTACTGCACTTGCAGCCTCTGTAGCTTCTGTTAATTCTTCAGTATCTATCTTCTTTTCTTCTGCCATGTTATCACCGCCTACCATAAATATTGAAGACCATAGTTAAGTAAATAGTCAACTACTACGATGATACCGCCGATAAGAATAGCAGATACCAGTACTACTATAGTCTCTTTTACGAGCTGCTTTCCTGTAGGCCAAGTAATCTTCTTGAACTCAGCACTAAGCTCCTGAAACCAGCTTCTCTTAAGAGCAGGTGATGTCTCTTTCTTCTCTGACATATTATCTACCTCTCCGAATAAACAAACAGTAAATTACTTAGTCTCCTTGTGCATTGTATGCTTCTTGCAGAACTTACAATACTTCTTTGTTTCCATTCTATCTGGATGAAGCTTCTTATCCTTAGTCATATTATAATTACGCTGCTTGCACTCTTCACAAGCAAGAGTTATCTTGACACGCATGATGTCACCTCCATAGATTTTCGTAAATTAATGTTAAAGTTCTATACGTAACTAGGGTATACTTCAGCGTGCCAGCTGGGATAACTGTAAAATGCACACCAAAAGAAGTGCGTATAGAAACGCAAGTGTTAGAATAACATAGGCTATGCAAGTAAGTCAAGCGGATTTTATCTATATATAAAAATCAATCTTCAATCAATTCCGCATACTCCTCCAAATAATCTTGGAGCTCTCTCATATTGATCTTAATATCACCTTCAAATATATCAATACCTATTACACTGTCATAACCAAAAAGTTCAATCGAATCCTTCTCAAAGTTATACTTCACAACTTGTTTTGCCTTATCATCAATCATCCAGTACTCTACTATACCTGACTCCTTGTACTTCTTCGTTTTAACAAACATATCCTTACTTCTACTTGAAGGGGATAAAATCTCTATTATAAACCTCGGAACCCATGGAAGTTCTTTTCCTTTCTCATCTACTCTATCATCCTCGGAGCATTTAATAAGTAAATCTGGCTGAACAACTGTAGTAGGACCATTACTAAAATCAAGCCTCACATCAAAGGGCGCTATAAATGGAATACATTTTCTTTTCCTTTTTCTCAGTTCATTATAAATATAATTATGAAGATATCCGAGAATTGCTTGATGAGTCTGAGTAGGCGAAGCCATATCGTAAATAACTCCATCAATTACCTCAACTCTCTTTCCTTCAGGAAGCTCCATCGCAAGGTAATCCTCATATGTATATCCACTCATATTCCCCAGCAAATCCGATCCTCCTGATAGAATCTTTCCCTCTCCATAAATGTTATATCTATTATTAATATCTGTGACCATATGAGTTTTTGTTCTGCTAAAATGATCATCATGAATATCATACGCCTCAGATATTTCAAACGCTTTATTCAATTTCACTATGGTAGCATTCCTTGGGTTCGAATCCTTAGAACCAAAAAGTTTTTGAACAGAGCTAATAGAGACCCCAGATTTTCTGGATATCTCTTCATATGACATATTCTTCTTTTTACGAATCTTTTTCATTTCATCAAGTGTCAACATACTCTATCCCTCCTTTAAAAAATGGTACAATAATGATATCATTTTGCTATCATTATTGTACCATTTTTTAGATTTTAAATCAAAACAATTTTGACTATTTTTATATACCGCACTCTGCTCTACTAATTTCTTTATATTCTCCAGGCCTTAAGCTCATATCCAGCTCTAGCTTTCCCATTGAATATCTCTTTAGATACTCCACCTTACAGTCTACTGCTTCAAACATTCTCTTAATCTCGTGATATCTTCCTTCTGTGATCACAATCTCACAAATGTAATCCGTAGCCTCACAGTGTTCAAGGAGATAACTATCTTGCATTTCTTCAGAAACACTTTCAAGATAGTCTTCCTTAGTATTATATATTTTTAACCTAGCTGGTTTAGTTAGCTTCTCATCCCCTATATCTAATCCCTTTTCGAATTGTTCCACTACATCACTAGGAAGTTCACCTGAAATAATCGCCATATACTTCTTATCTACGTGCTTGCCTGGTGCCAGAAGCTTATGCGCCAGTTCACCATCATTGGTAATAAGTAGCAGTCCTTCAGTATCTCTATCCAGACGTCCAACTGGGAAGAGGTCTCTTCGCTTCTTTGAATCTATTAGATCTACCACGGTCTTTTCCTTCTTATCTGAAGACGCAGTTATCACCCCAGCAGGCTTATGAAGCATATAGTATTCATATTCACTATAAGATACAGCTTTCCCTCTAACCTTAATCTGATCCTTTTCAGAATCGATTCTCAGTCCTGCATCCTTTATAATTTCTTCATTTATAGAAACAGACCCGGACTTTACCAAGGAGCGAACTTCGCTCCTTGTACCAAAACCCGAATCTGCAAGATACTTATCTATTCTAATAATCATTTTTATTCCCTAATTAAATGAGGAAATCATCTCTATTTTAACGAGAACGTCTACCATACCCAGGAATCACATATATAGTATAAAACGATAACGTGATTCTGGGTATGAAAGAATTATTCACTTATGAGATGATTGCCTTGATTGTGAAAATAACAATCACAAGCAGACCAAGGGCTATTCTGTAGTAACCGAAGATCTTGAAATCGTTCTTCTTGATGTAGCCCATCAGGAACTTGATAACAAATACTGATACGATAAATGCAACTATCATTCCTATCAGCAACTCAAAGAACTCCAGTACTGAATAATGAAAACCAAACTTAATAACCTTGATAAGACTCCATCCAAACATGATAGGTATACTCATAAAGAATGAGAACTCGGCAGCAAGCTTTCTAGATACCCCCATTGTAAGTGCTCCAACAATCGTAGCTCCGGATCTTGAGGTTCCAGGAACGATAGCCAGTGTCTGGAACAGTCCCATTTTCAGAGCATCCATATAGGTTAGCTGACTAAGCTTTGTTATCTTAGGCGGTCTCTTCTTATTTCTATCTTCTATAAGAATGAAAAGCACGCCATATACTATAAGTGCTACCGCAATAACTGCAGGTGTATGCGCATATTTATCCATCCAGTCATCTAGGAGAAGTCCCAGCACAGCAGCAGGAAGTGTTGCCACAATAACCTTTGTCCATATCAGAAGAATAGGTCTACTGATTCCGATGCTTCCTATCTTGATCTCATTCTTCCATCTGGAATCTCTCTTCTTCTTACGAGGTCTGCTCTCCTCTATAAGCTCCTGTCTAATTATTCTAAATGGCCACAGCTTACCCCAATACATATAGATAACCGCGATGATTGCACCAAGCTGAATGACAACAAAGAACATTTCCTTGAAGTCTGCATCCGCCTTCAGTCTGATAAACTGATCAACCAGAAGCATATGTCCGGTACTACTAATTGGCAGCCATTCAGTTATTCCTTCAACTATACCAATGAAAATAACCTTGAGTAATTCGAGAAATGCCATCCTTTACCCCCTCGCACTTTACTTTCCAACAAGTTCCTCATAATGATTAGTCACTGACTCAACGTCTCCACTATCTATCACCTTACCCTTATCAAGTATTATAGCCTTATTGCAGAGGCGTCTCACCTGATCAGTATTATGTGATACGAAGAGCACAGTAACATCCTTTTCAAGAAGCGACATCAGCTTCGCTTCACTCTTCTTCTTAAACTTAGCATCTCCAACCGACAAAACTTCATCAAGTATAAGTATATCAGGTTCTACGATTGTAGCAATCGCGAATCCAAGTCTAGCCTTCATACCAGACGAGTAATTCTTCAGCGGAACATCTATGAAGTCCTTAAGTTCTGAGAAGTCTATTATATCCTGCAACTTCTCATCTATAAACTTATGACTATATCCCAAGCAGGCACCATACAGATAAATGTTCTCCATTCCAGTATACTGAGGATCAAAGCCTGCTCCAAGCTCTATAAGTGGAGCCAGCACACCTGTTCTCTCAACACTACCCTTAGTAGGACGGAAAACTCCTGCAATAACCTTGAGCAGTGTAGACTTTCCAGCACCATTAAATCCAAGGATACCAAGTCTGTCTCCCTTCTCAAGCTCGAAGGAAACATCCGTCAGAGCCCAGAACTCATTGAAGATCAGTTCTCTTCTCATCAGTGCTATAAAGTATTCCTTCAGAGAATCATGCTTTTCTTTACTTAGGTTGAATCTCATGCTAACATCTTCAACCCTTAATATAGTATCACTCATCTACTATATCTCCAAAATAAACTTATCTTCATTTTTCTTAAATGCAACTACACCTATTATTATAGAAATAATACTGAAGCCTAATGCATAAAGTAGATACTTCATATTCATCATCTCACCGAAAATGGCACTACGGAAGGTCTGAATAACACAGAACAGCGGATTCGCCTTCAGTACAAAGCCCCATTTACTTGTGAGGAGTCTGTTTGCACGGTAGAAAATAGCACATGTATACATTATCAGCATAAGCGCTACTGTCCAGAGATATTCCATATCACGGAAGAATACACCTATAGTAGAAAGAATCAGTCCGCAGCCCAGACTAAGTAAAAGCAGAACTATAAGACTAACTACAACCTGAATCAGATATATTGTAGGATAAACTCCCAGCACCACTGAAACAAGTGCAAGCACTATAAGTGATATCATAAATATTATGAAGTTAAAAAGTATCGAGGATAGAGGGTATAACATTTTAGGGACATATACCTTCTTGATAATAGAGCTGTTTGCTCTAATTGATTTGAGCGCCGCTGTTGTGGACTGTGAAAAGAACCCATAAAGCAGCCTTCCCGACAGGATATAAACAGGGAAGGACTTATCATGTTCTCCCATAAGGGTACCAAATACTATAGTCAGTACTATCATCGTAAGAAGCGGTTCAAGCAGTGACCAAAGTATACCAAGATATGACCTTCTGTATTTAAGACGTATTCCTTTTTTTACAAGCTCAGATAGAATAAATCTATTCTGAAGCAATCTATCTTTATTCATTAGTAAGTTCATCCTACTATTATTATTATGAAACAAATGTAAATATGTTATTTATCAAATACAACTGAGTCCGCTGATTCGAAGAAATCCTTCTCATATGAAGAATACAGCTCCTTGTAACAAGCGAAGCTTACAAGCCAAAACTCGTCATCGTTATCATATACACAGTTCAGATATGAATAATCTGTTCCGGACACCTTACGGTTATATTTGAAATAAACATAATTACCTTTAGTTTTAACCTTTGGAGAACCAGGTATACTATTAGCCTTTATATAGGCCTCAGCATAGTCCTGCACAGAGTTAGCCTCCAGACCACTCTTCTCCACATCGTCCTTCTTAGAACGAATACCCATAGCAAGTCCATCCGGACTGGTGTAATACCAGGTTGCATTTGCAAGGGTAGCCTTCTTATACTCTTTGCTAAGAGTAATCTCCATTCCTTCTGACTTTACGACCTGTGTTGCCTCACCACAAGAAGTAGCAAGCCCCATCAGAACTGCCATCATAAGAAAAAGTGCTATATATTTTATGAAATTGCTTTTTCTACTCTTTTTCATACGCATTTCCCTAAAAAATAATCAGTTCAATAATAAATACATCTACTACTTTTGTCAAGAAAGAGCGTCTTTTTACCTGATATCAAAAATGACTGATGCAGATTATATCCACACCAGTCATTATCTTTTCTTTATATAATAGTAAGTTTCTTATACGAAGAGACTATTATTTAATTACATGAACCCAACCTTCAGGTCCTTCGATCTTGTGCATCTGAATACCTGTAAGTGTATCATAAAGCTTCTTAATCTTTGGTCCAACCTCACCATTTGCGCTTCCAGGGAATACGATTTCCTTACCGTGATCATTGATTGCACGTACTGGAGAGATAACAGCTGCTGTACCGCAAAGTCCACACTCATCAAATGATGGAACCTCATCAAGGAATACTTCTCTCTCTTCAACTTCCATACCAAGATAATCCTTAGCAACAACCTCGAGAGATCTTCTTGTAACTGAAGGAAGAATACTGCCTGACTTAGGTGTGACGAACTTGTTATCCTTAATGAAGATAACATTTGCTCCACCAGTCTCCTCAATCTTTGTTCTGGATGCCGGATCCAGATACAGGTTCTCGTCAAAACCATTCTTATGAGCATCAACAATAGCATGAAGTGACATAGCATAGTTAAGACCAGCCTTGATATGACCAGTTCCGTGAGGAGCTGCTCTATCAAAATCACTTATACGAATTGTGATTGCCTTAGCTCCACCCTTGAAGTAAGGACCAACCGGTGTAGTAAGGATTCTGAACTGATATTCATCAGCAGGCTTAACACCAATAACTTCATTTGAGCCAAACATAAATGGTCTGATATATAATGTAGCACCGCTACCAAATGGAGGAACCCAATCCTCGTTAGCAAGTACAACCTTATCAACAGCATCAAGGAATCTCTCCTCAGGGAAAACAGCCATCTCAAGTCTCTTAGCTGTGTCTACCATTCTCTGAGCGTTAAGGTCAGGACGGAATGTTACGATATGACCATCCTCTGTCTCATAAGCCTTCAGTCCTTCAAAACATGACTGAGAATAGTGAAGTACACATGCACACTCACTAATTGTAATAGTATGGTCTGGTGTAATGACACCGTCATCCCACTTACCATCCTTAAAATTAGATACATAGCTGGCATCAGTCTCTACATAACCGAATCCGAGGCTTCCCCAATCAATATCCTTCTTTGCCATAACGAATCACTCCTTTGCACTATTACTACTATTGTAGTAATTAATTTTCGAAAATAACTCCTTTAATTTTACCCCTCTTATTTATAATGTCAAGATTTTTTGAAAAACAATTAATAAACTTAAGTCTAAACTTGATTCCATCATACAATAGGGGTAAAATGACATAAGTGTCAAAAGTCGAGAGTAGGCTTTTAGCAAGAAAAAACGTAAAGAGGAAATGACAATGTACAAGGTTGATTTTTCAAAACCATGTCATGCTCACTTCATCGGTATCGGTGGCGTAAGTATGAGTGGTCTGGCTGAGATACTCAAGAAGGAGGGCTTCACAGTTTCAGGTTCTGATATGAAGGAATCTGACACTACTCATTCACTTGAGTCAAATGGCATAAAGGTTTATATAGGTCAGGTAGCGTCAAATATAACAGAGGATATAGACTTCGTGGTTTATACTGCTGCTATCCATCCTGACAACGAAGAATATGTAGAAGTCAAAACCCGCGAGATACCTATGCTCACAAGAGCTGAGTTTCTCGGTCAGGTTATGGATAACTACAAATATAGCGTAGCTGTTGCAGGTACACATGGTAAGACAACTACAACTTCTATGATGGCTCATATCATGCTTGAAGCAAAAACAGACCCTACTATTTCTATCGGTGGTCACCTTGAGGCAATCAATGGAAATATAAAGGTTGGTTCATCAGATTACTTTGTAACTGAGGCCTGTGAATACACAAACAGCTATCATGAGTTTAAGGCCTATGCAAGTATCATCCTTAATATAGATAATGATCACTTAGACTTCTTCAAGAATATTGAAAACATCGCAGCTTCATTTGCGACCTTCGCCACTAAAACTCAGGACGGTGGAGCACTTATCGTAAATGGCGATATGAAATACAGAGATCAGGTAATCGATGCTGTAAAGGGTAGAAATATAGAGGTAATTACATTTGGTAAAGAAGATGGTAACAAGTACCAGGCTAAGAACATTCGCCTAAACGAACTGGGCCAGCCAACCTACACTCTCTATATAGATGGCGAGGACAAGGGCGAGATAAGCTTATCTGTTATGGGCGAGCACAATGCTATCAATTCCCTTTCAGCAATTGCTGCTTCTCAATATATAGGAATAGATTTTGAGAGTATCCGCGAAGGACTAAAGAAATGTCATAGCGCCGACAGAAGATTCCAATACAAAGGAACCACCAAAAAGGGCGCCACTATAATAGATGACTATGCACACCACCCAACAGAGATCAGCGCTTCACTTACTGTTGCTAAAGCTGTTGTAAAGAATAAACTATGGGTTGCTTTCCAGCCACATACTTATTCCCGAACAAAGGCTCACCTGGATGATTTTGCAAAGGCACTCTCCGTTTCAGACCATGTTCTTCTAGCAGATATCTATGCTGCAAGAGAGAAGGATGACGGTTCTGTATCCTCTAAGGATCTGGAAAAGAAGCTCCAGGAACTCGGTTGCGATGCAGTTTATTTAGGCGATTTTGAGAGCATAGAAAATTATTTTGAAAAAAATTCAGAGAACAATGATATGTTAATAACTATGGGCGCCGGAAACATAGATTCTGTGGGTGTTGAACTCCTTAAAAAGTAGTTTATCAACAAAGTCCACAAATTTTAAACAGCAATTATGTAAACCAATTTGAATATTTTATCAACTTTTACTTAGGACGTTTCTCCATCGGGAAACGTCCTATTTACTTGTCTCCACTTTTTACATTAAAAGAAGTCCACATTATCAACATTTTCAACACACCCCAAAACCTCCCAATATAGACGGTTAGGGTGTTTGCAAATCATTATACGTTTTGTTACAATGCATCTGCCAGACAAAAATTACGTGATTTTTAAGCTGGAAAAGTAGTAAAGAAGGATGGCAAAATGGGTGCAATTTCTATAACCTCCGAGAAGGAAGGTTTTACCAATATTTCAAATAATTTCATTAAGTATTATATGACAGATGCTAATGGGGATTTCGTTAAATTATACCTGTATCTGGCAATGCTCTGTTCAACAAATATCCAGATATCAGTAAATGATATAGCTGACAATCTGAGTTGTTCAGAGAATGATGTATGCAGGGCTATTAGATACTGGATAAAAGCAGACGCTCTGAGTCTCTGTTACAATGATTCCAAGGAAGTAACCGGAATCATTCTTAAGAGTCTCAAGAGTATGGATATAGATGTTACTTCGGATCTGAAGGTCGTAGGCTCCAGCCTGTCACTTGGTAATGATGAGTCCAGGAAGACTAAGTCAGCTTCCTCATATGCTGGTGACGAAGAGGCTACAGAAGACAAGCAAAAGGCGCCAAAGAAAAAGCAGCCTACACCTCAGGATCTGGAGAAACTACAGAGAGACCCGGACATTGAGAATCTAATAAGCGAAGCTCAGGCTTACTGTAATAGGGATCTGGGTCCAAAGGAAATGAACTCACTGATATATATCAAGGATCAGCTAAGCTTCTCCTTCGATCTATGTGAGTATCTGCTTGAATACTGCGCTTCAGTTAAGAAGACAAGCTTCGCTTATATTGAAAAGGTCGCTCGTAACTGGTATGAGGAAGGAATTACAACCAGAGACGAAGCTGAAGAATATACAGAAAGATATATGACTCTCTATGGTAAGATTCTGAAGTCACTCGGTATTACCAACCGTATATCTCCTGCTCCTATCGAGAAAAAGTACATTGACACATGGACTAAGGAATATGACTTCTCAACTGAAATCATTATCGAGGCCTGCAACAGAGCTATCTCACAGAAGCCAAACGATGTAACATTTCCATATGTAAATGGTATTCTTGAGAACTGGCACAAGAATGAAGTACATACCTTCAGTGATATCAGCAAGCTGGACGAGAATCACACTAAGAAGACTAAGAAAAACACTTCTGGTGATCCAATGACAAGAAATAACAAGGATAAACTCAAAGCACTTGAAGACTTCTATTTAAAGAAGGGTGACAATTAATGATTATCAGAGATTTGGAAAAAATAGATAGCCAGACACATCTTAGCAAGATTCGTCTGAGAAATGAGAACGAACATAAGAAAAGATTAGAGGAAATATATGCTAAGCTCCCAGAATATAAGGAGCTGGAAAACAGCATCTCTACTATCGCATTTAACGAGGTACGTAAGCGACTGAACAAAAACAGGGAAGCTTATTCACCTGATTACGAAGCTGAAATCAGTAATATATCTGCTAAGAAGATAAAGCTGCTAACTGACAATGGTTATGCCGCAGATTATCTCGACCCTATCTATGACTGTCCTATATGCCAAGACTGGGGAGAAGTTGACGGAAAGGTTTGCTCCTGTGTAATGAAGCTTCGTATCGAAGAGCTCTATCAGAAGTCCAATCTATTCGATACACTTGAGAAAGAAAATTTCGAAACCTTCTCTTTGGAGCCATATAGTCAGGCAAAATATGAGGATAGAGACCTAACTCCATACGAAAATGCCGAAAGACAGTATAATAAAGCCAAAAAGTTTGTGGAAAATTTCGAGACAAATCATGGCAATATATTAATGTACGGCGAAACAGGACTGGGTAAGACATTTTTATCCAATTGTATAGCCAAGGAACTGCTTGATAAAGGGCACACAGTTTTATACCTTTCAAGTAACGAGCTGTTCGAGGATGTCCTGTCCAACTATATAATGTCAGGCAGCTACACAGACAAGTCTGCTTTGGAACCGATTTACGAATATATATACACCAGCGACTTACTGATAATTGACGATCTAGGTTCTGAAGTTCTTAGTTCCTTTGTTAAGTCTCAGCTGTTTGAAATAATAAATAAAAGAATTATCACAAACCGTTCTACACTCATTACTACTAATCTAAGTCTTGAAGTTCTTCAGGACAGATATACAGAACGAGTTATGTCCAGGATTGCTGATAAATATATACTCTATCCATTATATGGAGATGATATAAGATACCATGGAGGAAAAAGATAATGCCTGATCAAAGCAAACTCATCACAGTCCCTGCAGGTAAACTGGGAATAATAGCACTTAAAAGTAGCGAAAAGCTCGGCAACAAGGTAAATGATTACCTGGTAAGATGGCGCAAAGAAAGAGAGCATTTTGACACCGAGCACCTGATGTTCAACGGCTACACCAGAGACACCTACCTACTCGAGTCTGACTGTCCTAGATTCGCTTCCGGAGAAGCAAAGGGAACACTTTCTGATTCAGTGAGAGGTACAGATCTGTATATTCTTGCAGATGTAACTAACACCGGAATTGAATACAATCTAGGTGGTAGAATGGTTCCAATGACTCCAGATGAGCACTATGCTGACATAAAGAGAGTTATAGCAGCCAGCGCTGGAAAAGCTCACAGAATCAATGTTATAATGCCTTTCCTATATGAGTCCAGACAGCATAAACGTACTAGAAGAGAGTCTCTTGACTGCGCTATGGCACTTCAGGAGCTGGTTTCTATGGGAGTTTCAAATATTATAACATTTGATGCTCATGATCCAAGAGTTCAGAATGCTATACCAACTGTTGGATTTGAGAATCTGATGCCAACATATCAGTTCATTAAATGTATACTTAAAACCACCCCTGATCTGGAGCTTGATAATGAGCACATGATGGTTATAAGTCCTGATGAAGGTGCTATGCATAGAGCTATCTACTTTGCAAACCACTTTGGAGTAGATGTAGGTATGTTCTACAAGAGAAGGGACTATTCAAAGGTTGTTAATGGAAAGAATCCTATTGTTGCACACGAGTTCCTGGGTGACTCTGTAGAAGGAAAGGATGTTTTCATCATTGATGATATGATAGCTTCCGGCGAAAGTATGCTGGATGTATGTCGTAAGCTTAAGGCACGTAAGGCAAGAAGGGTATTCTGTATAGCAACATTTGGTCTCTTTACTGCCGGACTTGATGTATTTGACAAGGCTTATAAAGAAGGAGTCTTCGACAGAGTTATATCCACAAATGTAACTTATCAGAATCCTGAGCTCTTTAATAGAGAGTGGTATAGTTCTACTGACCTAAGCAAGTATATAGCTATAATAATTGATCACTTAAATCATGATTCATCTATCAGTGAGCTGCTTGATCCAGTACTACGTATACAGACCAGAATAAATGAATACAAGGAAAAGCATACTATCTCTGATAACTATGACAGACCTTCAATATCATAATTCAATTATATAAATAAACGGACCTCTAAAAGGCCCGTTTATTTTTCGTTAAAAGTAGTAACATCATCTTTTTTCACTTCATCAAACCAGTGAAGCTTTTTTCGTGCAAATAATAATATAGCTATATAAATAAGATTAATAAAGAGTGTCACAAAAACCTCAGATATATTTGTATCTTTTGAAACCTTATCTATCCCGAATCCTGCCAGATA
>CAMKQB010000033.1 GCA_946414825.1 uncultured Lachnospiraceae bacterium | reverse complement strand
CATATAAGAAATAGAATTGCTGGTCACTATCCAGAAAAGCTTTCTTTCATCGTCTCTTTTTATTCTCAGGATAACCTCTGAAGAGAGTCCACCACGAGAACCAATATTCTTAATGGAATCATTATTTATAATGAAGATTCCATTTCCATCTGAACCAACAACCAGTTCACCATTAAAGCCTTCGCATATGGTAAGTGCCTCGGGATTGCTGAGTCCGTTTGTTTCATCATATACTTTTATTATCTCATCATCCTGTATGATGGCAACACCACCACTACACGCAATAGCCATATTTCCATTCGACAGCTCAATTGCAACTCTTATCCTCTCTGAGGGAAGTCCATCAGCAGTACCAAAGGTTACAACATCTCCGTGGTCATACCTGACGAGACCCAACTGACTGTAGGTGGATATCCAGAGTCTATCCTTTGAATCCTTTATAATGGACCTGATACGGCAATCTCTTAGAAGAGTTATCAAGTTATCCTTTTTGATGCTTTTTCCATTAAGAGTAGACATCTTATATTCGCCAAGTCTGCCTCTTTCCTTATCGATAACCTGAAGTCCGGTATCTGTTCCTATGAAGAGCTTATCGTCCATTACGCAGGTGGAGTTGACTACCAATTCACCCAGCCCGTATTTCTGATTGATATCTGTGAAGTTATTAGGAACTATTTTCATAACCCCCTGTCTAGTCGAAGTAAACCACAGGTTTCCTTCGTAGTCAGCGAGCATATGTCCAACCGAATTGTTAAGCGGAAGCTTGTTTAGAACATTGAACTTACCATTCTTAATTACACCCACTCCGGAATTACTACATACCCAGAGTTCTCCACCTATATATTCCATTGATAATATATAAGACAGCGGCGAAACATCTATCTTCTTCACGTCCTTCAGATTATTATCAAGACTTCCATAATAGATATCGGAATTCTCCGTTCCCAGATATACATAGCCTGGATTTTCAGGATCCGGTAAGATAGTTGTAAGAACTCCCAGCCCCAGCTGATTACCATCATAGAATCCGGTAACCCGCATATTCTCGATAGTAAATACCGCTCCAGCCATAGTCTCACCATAGATAACTCCCTTGTCATCCTTACGGAGCTCACAGATATATTCCGAATTCAGCTGACTCTCATCCAGCGCATGAATCTGCATATTTGTATCTATATATCCCAGCCCAAAGGTAGTCGCTATGAATATATTTCCTTCATTATCCTCAACTATGGATCTGATAGATGAAGACTTGAGTCCTTCAACATCCTTATAAAATGTAATGTCACCCTTTTCCATATAGGCAACACCATTATCATTGGTTCCTATCCAGAGTCTCTCCTTGCTATCAACATAGAGACTTACAACGGAGGTTACACCGGTAGTAGAATCAATTCTTTCAAATGTACTACCATCGTATCTGATAAGTCCTGAGTAGCTTCCTATCCAGAGGAAACCTTCTTTGGTCTCTGCTATAGCATTTGCCTCAGAGGTTGGCAGGCCGTTTGAATTATTATATACAACTGCTGCATATCCCTCGCCGTTTCCGGTGGGATCAACATTAATCTCATTATTATCCGTCCCGGATATATTTTCAGCCCTGACAGTCATACTGCCAAATGTTAATCCTAAGAAAAAAAGCATCAGAAGCATTCCATACTTCAATGGAATATTTCTAATGCTTTTGATAGTTCTCATATAAAAATTACGCCCCATATAAATCACCACATAAATCCTCTCATGAACGGAATATTCCGCATAGCTTAATGATATTCCCCTTCTATCATCAACCAAGAAGCTTCTACAAATCCACTTCATAATTGTAACACATATGCAGGATTAATACGAGAAATAATTATTCTGTTTTCCATTTCTGGCAAGTTAAATTATCATAGAGAGACCTATACGGTTTTTCTCCAGGTCGATATTTATAATCTTAACCTCTACTACATCGCCAACACTTACTACTTCAAGTGGATGCTTGATGAACTTCTTATTAGTAATCTGTGAGATGTGAACCAGTCCATCCTGATGAACTCCGATATCCACAAATGCACCGAAGTCGATTACATTTCTAACTGTTCCCTTAAGAACCATTCCGACTTCCAGATCCTTCATCTCCAGGACATCGCTACGAAGGATAGGCTTAGGCATATCCTCTCTTGGGTCTCTGCCTGGTCTGAGGAGCTCCTCAATAATGTCATCAAGGGTCATTTCACCTACTCCGATATCTGCGGCGAGTTTTTCCTTTTCTGCCTTGCCAAGCTTTCTAAGCTTATCTGCCGCTTCCTTCTCGATAGATGTAACAACAGTCTTGTCCATCTTGATATCAAGGATTTCAAGAAGCTTCTCTGTTGCAGCATAGCTCTCTGGATGAACTGCTGTTGCATCGAGAGGATTCTTTCCACCGATTATTCTAAGGAAACCTGCGCACTGCTCAAATGCCTTTGCTCCCAGCTTTGGAACCTTGAGGAGTTCTTTTCTATCCTTGAAGCTTCCGTTCTCTTCTCTATAAGCAACTATATTCTTAGCGATAGGCTTTGATACACCAGATACATACTGAAGCAGAGGTGCTGATGCAGTATTTAAGTCAACTCCCACCTTATTAACTGCTGTTTCAACGACGCCGCCAAGTGCTTCGCCCAGCTTCTTCTGATTCATATCATGCTGGTACTGTCCAACACCTATAGACTTAGGATCAATCTTAACAAGCTCTGCAAGTGGGTCCTGAACACGGCGCGCAATAGATGCTGCTGAACGCTGTCCAACATCGAACTCTGGGAACTCTTCTGTTGCGAGAGCGCTGGCACTATATACTGAAGCACCTGCTTCATTTGTGATCACATAGCTAACCTTCTCTGGAATCTCGTGAAGGAGCTCCACTATTATCTGTTCTGACTCTCTTGAAGCTGTTCCGTTACCACAGGATATAAGTGTTATTCCGTACTTCTTGATGAACTTCTTAAGTGTAGCCTTTGCTTCTGCTATCTTCTTTTCATTTGTTGGTGCTGTTGGATAGATAACTGCTGTATCAAGTACCTTTCCTGTTGCATCAACAACTGCAAGCTTACAACCTGTTCTAAAAGCAGGATCCCAGCCAAGAACTGTCTGACCTGCGATAGGTGGCTGCATGAGAAGCTGTGTCAGGTTCTTTCCGAATACTTCAATGGCTCCGTCCTCAGCCTTCTCTGTAAGGTCATTTCTGATCTCTCTTTCGATTGCCGGAGCAATGAGTCTGTCGTAGGCGTCGATGATTGCATTTGCAACAACCTGAGATGTCCAAGGAATATTTGTTTCTCCTGCCTTGCCCTCCGGAATCAGATAAGCGTCCGCCATAGGAACTACAACCTTCTTACTTGGTCGTGCCGGCTCTTTCTTCTCGAACATAGCCGCGATTTCTTCCAGACCATTTATGCCACTTACATTCAGATTCCTATTTCTATTCTTATTCTTTCTCTCTTCTCTATCAGATTCAGACTTTGTCTTTGGAAGAAGCTTAGAGGAAATGTTCTGCCTCTCCAAATAATTAACGATATCGTAAACCGGAGCTTCAATCTTAACTGTAAGAAACTTCTCCTTCTCTCCACGGTTGATGGCAAGTATTCTATATCCGGTCAGCTTTGAAACCGGCTCCTGGAATTCGTAGTAGTTCTCGTATACTGACTTAGCTTCCGCATCCTTTGCAACTGACTTGAGAGTTCCGGACTCAACAGTCTTCTCTCTTATCCATGTACGATAGTCAGCTGTATCACTTATCTGCTCTGCGATAATGTCAGCCGCTCCCTGAATAGCAGCATCGATTGTTTCGATACCCTTCTCTGAGTTTACATAAGATGAGACAACATTTTCGATATCTCCCTCTTCCTTCTGCTGCATAATCAGTTCCGCCAGTGGTTCAAGTCCAGCTTCCTTAGCTATAGTCGCTCTGGTTCTTCTCTTCGGTCTATATGGTCTATACAGGTCTTCGAGTGCAACCATTGTTTCGCAGACTTCTATCTCTTTCATTAGTTCAGGAGTCATCTTCTCCTGCTCCTCGATGGAAGTGATAACTGTCTGCTTCTTCTCTTCCAGATTGCGTAGATATGTCAGTCTCTCATAGAGCTTACGAAGCTGCTCATCGTTCAGAGCACCTGTTTTCTCCTTTCTATATCTCGCAATAAAAGGAACTGTACATCCCTCATCCAGTAGCTCTACCGCTGCCTGTACCTGTTCCTTCTTGACCTCTAGTTCCTCACTGATTTTCTTTGTAATGTCCATTTTTTATGCTCCTGTTTTATTACTTATATATGTCTCATATTATGTGTCATTTGTTAGTGTTAGTGTTAATCTTTAGTATTAATTAATGCTATTCTTTAAATCATTACTGTCTATTGTAATAATTAATTCCGTCATTCGGATTGAAGTAGGTTCTTATATAACCATCACCGGATACTACTACAAATTCATTTGTATCCTTGAGGTAGTAAACGTCGTCGCCGTCTTCCTTCTCAGTCTTATGAAGCGCGTCCGGATTGTTGACTACTTCAGATGCCGCTTCCTCATAGCTCTCCGCATCCTTGAAGCCCATCTCCTTGCCATGCTTCTCATAGTGATCCTCGAGACGGTTTTCATTTCGGAATGTATACTCAGTATCCTCGTTTAATTCGTCAGGTTTTTCTAAAGAATCTTTTTCGTCTTGTTCTTCAACTTCTGTTTTATCTTCAACTTTAGTATCTATTTTATCTTCATCTACATTTTCGTCAGATGAAGTTTCATCCTTAGCTTCGTTTTTCTCTTCAGTATTAGCTTCAGTTGAAGTTGTTTCTATCTGAATCTGGTTGGCGGTGAATTCTTCATCATTCCCACCCTTCAAGATTACTACAACGATAGCTATCATAACTATCATCATAGCTGCTGCCATCAGGTATATTTTCTTCTTATCCATGCTTCCTCCATGAATTGCTAAATGTACTATCTCTCCGAGAAGCACCACACATTGTTAATATCGGCTTCAAACTCGTTATATTTCCACTGCTTCTCAGAATTCTCCTTGCAGTTAGGATCGTTCATCACGAAATATCCGCCGGATAGTCTTCCTTGCGAATAGTCTCCACCCACGTATTCTGTAAAAACAAGATAGTGTCCTGTATCACTGAACTGGCCCGGACCCATAACACATATGATAGGCTTGCCCTCTCTCAGCTTCTCTGCCATAACAGATTCATTTGGCATCAGCTCCTCGGAGACAAGCCCCAGTCCCTCAGCCCCTTCTGTCATAAAGTTCCAGCTGGTTCCATTTCCCACAGAACAGTATCCTTTTCTAGTGGCATAGTCTGCCATATAAGAAGGCGTGAGTGATGGCTTCTTCAGAAGATGCATCGCAACCATTGAAAGGGATGTTGGTCCACAACCAGTTAGACCGATGGGACCTGATCCGTAAGTCTTATATCCCCATCTCTCATCCCATTGATAGAAATGTGGAATTTCAGTTTTATACTCCTCCTCTATAGAGATAGCCGCATTTTTACTATCTTTATATATCGGGTAATTCAGCACGAAATCCTTCGCTTCAGTATGTCTGGAAAGAAGCTTGATAAGATCTGCTGAATACTCTGTTCTGTCTATTCCATTTTCGTCCGCAAATTCATTTATTATGCTGAGCGCGTCTGCCTGACTAATGCTATGAGAATCCTCCAGAATAGCCTCCGCCGGTGTAGCCTCTTCTACGACGACATTTTTAGTTTCTTTCTTCTCTATCTTCTCGGTCTCTTTTGCATTTGTGATGCTTACTATTGCGAGCAGCGTCATACATAAGAACATACCGGAAAGCAGAAAAAACATCTTTCTTCTTCCCAGTATGATTTGTCTCTTTCTCTCCGTCATTCGAAACCTGTTCCTTGCCTTTTTCTATACCCTTATACTAGTCATCCTCATCCGTAATCATTTCCTGCATCTCAAGCGGTTCATCGAAGAAATAATTATAGGAGAATACACTTGTTCCCTCATTATAAATGTGAATTGAATACGGAACCATTATCTCACCTATGTCGCTTTCATTACCCTTAACGCCTAACTGAACAGCCTTTGAGACATTTAATTCGTCTGTCGCGTATTCTAATCCGCCGACAACTTCCATGTTATAATAGTCCGCAATTCTGTATTCGAAATTTCTATCATAAATCAGGCTTCCTATTATATCATAAATGTCATTCACTTTTCCATTGTTAAATAAATCGACGGAGTTGTAATAGCGATTATCATAGATATTAAGTGCCAGCAGCTTACCGGTCTCATCATCCAGAACAATGTCTACATCCACCTCGCCATTACTGAAGATTATATTCCATGCCATGAACATGTCCTTATTCTCGGTTTCGATCATAAGGCATAGTCCTCGGTAGATATAATCTGATTTGAGAAGATCTTCCACCACTCTTTTCTTGGTATATCCGGTTCTCAAAAGTGCGTCATCTGTGATGAAAAGATTTACAAATTCACGAGCTGCCATTTCCGGAACCTCATCAGTATTTTGATGGAGATCGTATTTGTCAAGATTGATATTTTCACTATTCCCGTCATCTATAGATATATTTATATATGAAGAATTCTCCAGAATGTTCTTCGTCTCTGACAGCTTATCGTAGATGGTAACATCGCTGGACTTAATTGTAACCGGCTCAGCCTGATAATGGATGCCGTAGTTACTGAGTCTACGATTCTCGTATTTATATGCGGTGTATGGCAAGAGGGCCGAACCCACTATCACAAGGAGTGCCATGACTATGATAAATACTGGTTTCATGCTTCTATTTCTCAGCATTTTCGTCACCTCCTTCACCTAGTTCACCGCGAAGTGTGACCGTCACAACAGTACCGATGTCCGGCTCACTGCTGAAATTAATGTCGCCATTATGAAGCTCCACGATCTTGGACACAAGAGACAGACCAAGTCCCGCACCACCCTGTGCTCTTGATCTCGCCTTGTCTACTCTATAGAAGGCTTCAGTTACGTGCTCGATTGCCTCCTTAGGCATTCCCTTACCATTATCAGTAATGATAAATGTAACTCCATCCTCAACCATCTTCTGATCTACTCTTATTCTTCCTTTTTCAGTTTCAATAGCCTTTCTCGCATTGTCTATAAGATTTATAATAAGCGTCCTTACCAGGTCTGGCTCCAGCATGATGGTTCCATCCTCGGTACGATAGATTATCTTGATGTTTTGTTCTTCAAGAGTTGGTGTAAGATGTGTAACTATATCCTCAACCATTTCCTTTGGGCTGACCATTTTACGCTCAATCTTGTCCTTATCAGATACAAATATCTGGAGAAGCTTGAGAGACATATTCTCCAGTCGCTTTGCCTCAGAGTAAATGTACTGAAGTGCATCTTCTTTGTCCTCTTCATCCAGCTCCTGAGTTCTGAGAAGCTCGGCGTAGCCAATGATAGAAGTCATAGGAGTTTTCAGTTCATGAGTGAAGGCGCCCATAAAACGGTCCTTCTCTTCAGCAGCTTTTTCCAGCAAGGATACATTTTCCTCCAGCTCCTCTGCCATTTTGTCGAAATCCTGAGATAGCTCACCTATCTCATCATTTGTATTGAGATTTGATCGATAGGACAGGTTGCCGTCGGCTATCTCACGAGTAGCCTTGGTAAGCCTTGATAAATGCCTGACCAGAAAGGTCGCAAGTAGCCAGGATAGAACTGCTGCAGCAACCAGCAGAATCATAAACGAGTTGATAAACATGTTGTGCAGTCGCTTCCTTGTATTTGTCACGTAACTGATGTCGCGACACACAGAAATGATGTAGCTTTTGTTATCGATGGACATTTGAGACGAACTGACGATATATTCCATACCATTTTCGCCATTTAAATAGGTCACATAGATATCCCCATCCCCCTTCATATTTTCAGAAATGTCGTCAATACTTATGTCAACCTTTTTACTTTGGATATTTCCATATATCAGTTTTTTCTCCTTATACAACAAAAAGACATCCGAAGATGTCTGATATGTTCCCAGTCTCCTAAGGGTTTTCAGGAGCTGTTCCTCTCCTGAATTACTTCCACTCTCGTAGGACAACTGGATGACACTGGTTACCATCTGTATGTTATCGACCGCTTCCTGCTCCTCTCTGGTAAGAGAATCCATATAGGAACGATGGATCAGAAGCGTCGAACCGATACTGAAAAGCAGGGCAACCAGTACAGTTGTAATAATTGAGATCTTTATCCTAAAACTAAACATCCAACCTATAACCTACTTTGCTTACGGACTTAAGCTCCTTCTCAAGTCCTGCTTTCTTACGAAGTCTCTGAACATGTAGGTCGACAGTCTTGCTACCGTATTCCAGCTCTCCGCCCCATACCTTCTCATAGATATTCTCGCGATATAGAGCTGTGTTAGGAGTTCTAAGGAATAAGAGCAGAAGATCAAATTCTTTAGGAGTAAGGCTAATTTCCTTGCCATCTCTTTTTGCAACCATTGAAGACGCATCGACGTAGAGACCATTTAACTCGAATACATCCTGAGTCTTGTTATAGCGACGAAGCACCACCTCAACTCTGGCTATCAGCTCAGCCACTTCAAATGGCTTGACTATATAGTCCTCCGCGCCCATCTTGAGTCCCTTGACTCTGTCCTGCAGCGCATCCATAGCTGTAAGGAAAATAACAGGCACCCCGAGAGGTTTTATATACTCCATAAGTTCGAAGCCATCAACCTCCGGAAGCATTACATCCAGTAGTATGAGATCATAAACTGTCTCATCTATTTTATCCAGCGCTGTATTTCCATCATAAGCCACATCGCAGGTATAACCTACATTCTTCAGGCTCAGTCTTATTAAGTTCGATATTGCCTTTTCATCTTCAACTATAAGTATCTTAATCATGTCAACCTCCACTATCATGGAATTTACATCATTATATCATCTAAATACCATCCAAGCCAGTAGGGACATTTCCTGTACCTGCTTACTTACCCTTAGTCTTTTTCTTTGTCTTTTCCTGTTTTTCCTTTTCCTTTGCCTGCTTAGCCTTAAGTGCCTTATCTGCTTTTTCTTTTTCTAATCTCTCCTTTTCCAGTCTTCTAGTCTTTTCTTTAGCTTCTTTTTCCTGTCTTAATTTTGCTTCTTTGAGTTCCTTCTCAGCCTTTAATTTAGCTTCCTTCTCAGCCTTTTCCTTTGCTTTTTCTATCTTTTCCTGTCTTTCGAACTCACTACTATACTTAGTGCCCAGTCTCTTAAATGTAGAAACCTTATACTTCATCATTACGTCATATATAACGTCCAGGTAGTCTGGAATATAAGAACCATTTTGAAGTCCATTTAAAGAAACTAAATCCTTAGTTGATTCATACTTTTCTGTAAATATTTCTTTGCAATACTGTGCATAGCCTTCAACCAGCTTATTCTCGCTATCAATTATCTTCCTTCTGGCATCTACAAAGTCTTTACTGGTATTTTTTTCACCCAGTTTATCAAAGCTAAGACGAGCCTCCTTGTAATCCATGTACGCCTTTTTGAATTCAGGTTTCTCATTAAATACCCTCTTCATCTCCTTCTCAAAGACGTCCAGGTTATCCACATCCCTTATACGATCAAGAAATACAGAAATAGTTTTGCTCTTCTTCAGCATGGAAACTTTGACAGCCTTAAGTGCATCCATTCCATCTTGCATCACTTCCATCTGCTCAGCTTTCTTAAGCTTGTCATACTTAATAGTGTTGTCTATCATTTTACAGTTCTTAGATACACTGGAAATATCTACTGTACATATAGCCATCAGCTTCTCAAAAGCAACGTCATTTAATGGTGGTCTAAATGCTTTTTCACATAATTCATCTATATTTTCAGCACTTTCAAAACCAGCTAAAAGTCCACTGGAAGCATCAGGATTCACATTAACCTTAAAGAAGGTATCCATTTGTGCGATATCCATAAATGATTCACCCAGCTTTCCGGTCTTTTTAAAGGTATCCTTCGCCTTTTCGAATTGTTTTCTGAAAACGTCTACCTGTTTTGGGAATGCATCAAGTGTCATATACTCAGTTCCCAGATAAGTAGTTTGCAGCGCTTTATACTGCGGATAGAACTTTTCCTTATATTCATTTATCTTTTGCTCAATTTTCTTCCCCTTACTATTATACTGTTTCTTTAAGCTTTCAATCTCTGACAAATAAACACCTACTTCAAGTGGTTCTATGTCATCCAGCAAATACTTCGCTGCTATAGCTGATTTTCTAAACTTAAAACTATTATCCTTATTCTTTTTCAGCATAGCCCTCTGAAAGATAACCAGTGGATCACAGGAGTTTTTAATACTTTTATCCAGTGGCATTCTTTCAAGCTTTTCTATCTGCTGTCTGGTCTCCATGGCGCTCTGCTTTATATCTGCCAGGCTGTTCTCAAGACGCTGCTGGCACTGGGAGAAGTTTTGAAGCTCTATTGGCAGCTTAATGCCCATACTCTGCGCTGTGGTAAGAGCCAGCATAACCTTGATACCGGCGGTCTCAGGTGTTCCTGTTGAAAAGATTTTTCCAAGCTCTGCTGTATACTTAGCCTTTACCTTTTCATCCATCTCCTTGTAACCGATAGTACCACCCTTTAAGTCATCCTCCTCCTTAGCTTTATTTAGGAGTACTGAGAATGCCTCTACAAACCACTCAGGCTTATTCAGGGTAACCGCTGACATCATCTTCAGTATCTCAGTTACCTTCTCATGATGCAGCATACTTGCATTTCCATAGTCCAGTATGGTCGCATCTTTTTCTGTAACCATAATATTTCCTGAATGAAGATCACCATGACGGAAGTTATAGTCATTGGATAAGCTCCAGGCCGAACCATAAAGAGCCTCTTCAGTCCAGACCTTAGCCACCTTGCTGACATTTTCTCCATATACTATAGACTTCTTCATCTGATGATTTAAATCATGAAATGCATTCTTGGTCTTGCCTATATTATCAAGGGTCATTACATGTGCAGTATTCTGGCCGCTAACCTTAATTTCAAATGGCTTCAGGGCGTTAGTGGTTACATCTCTGCTTTCCTTCATATGACGGTCCAGTGTTGTACCTTCTGCTTTGGTCATAAGTAGATAATTCTGTCCGGTTGGTACATCCACAAGTTCTACAGTATTTACCTTCTTATCCTTGCCCTTATACTTTTTCTTACCCTGATTAATATTCTCTGCTTCGTTTGTGAAGTCAAACTCCTTTTCTATCTCAGTTAACTGAGCCAAAAATCCGGCCTCAGTGGTATGTGTGTCATCCGCTAGGACTGCAGTCTTCTTTATAAAAGGCAGCTCTCTATCCATACGTTCCTTTGCATCAGGTCTGAGTATCTTAATTACTGCCTGCTTGGTTGTTATTTTTGGTCCAGCTATATTACACAGGAAGGTTTCAGCTATAGATGCCGCTCCCAGACTCTTTGTCGGAGTAAGAACGGTTATCTTATCTCCTGCATTTTTCTTTATATCTTCTATAACACTATCTACATGCTTTTTATCTATTGGTCCAAGATCAGACTTAACTACATTTATTGCATTTCTAAGCTCTGGGACAACCATGAATTCAGGAATACCCTGCATCATCTTCTGCATGATAGGGCCAGCCCCCTTAAGTGAGGAAGCGAAATAATTACCTCCCATTTCAGCAGTTGTACCCTTATCATTCTTCTTAAAGCCCTTAATGATAAAGGACAGCATGTTGCGCTGATCCTTTAGAGCGGCTTCTGTGTAATAGTTATTCATCAGGCCGTGATAGAACTTACCCTGACCAAAATCCTTATTGTAACGGAGACTGTCCTGTGCGAAGGAAAGCATTTCCTTATCATTTTCCGCTTTAGCATCCAGGTTAAAGATATCCGGTAAGCCATAACCACCTATCTGGTCAAATGGATCCGATGTAGCCTCCTTCATCTTCTTAACCATTTCTGCGTCGCCCTTCTCCGCCGCCTTATTCAGCTGTTCAGAGACCTTATTCCAGTCCACATTCTTAAGAGCATTACCGAGGGCACCCTTAACATGTTTATACAAAACAAATGGTGCTTTGCCATTTTTAGAGGTCCTTATTATTTCATCATTTATGGCCCCGTTTATTGCATCAAGTACCGGCTTTGCTCCCTCTATATATATTCTTTCATCAGGAGAGAGACTATTTATCACCTCTGTATATACGTCTATATGGCCCTTATTATTTATAATATTAACCATGTTAGCTAAAATATCTGTATTTGATATAAGCATTGACATTATGGCATCTACATCCATCGGAGTTGTGCCGGAGGCCTTATACAGATCACCTATAATATTCAGGAAACGCTGGTTATCCAGAGGCCAGCGCTCTTCACGTGGCTTCTCGTTATTGTTTTTTCCTTTCTCGTTTATTACATTTTCATTTATTTGGTTTTCTTTATTTTCTATTATTACATTCGGATTCTCGTTGATGACATTTGCATTTTCTTTATACTCTTCACCACTCGCCTTTGCTTTCGCCTTGGCAAGGTTCTCCTTCCTATGTCTGGCATCAGGAAAGTCCTGAGTCGCGAACTTACCGGAGGACTCGCCTGCATATTTAATATTAATATCATCATCCGTTCCAAACATAGGAGCCTTTTCAACTACCATTTTGGACTTAAGTGCATTATTAATGCTGCTTACAAGACCTTTGTTCAGCTCCAGAGCCATTATCTCTTCAACTGCTTTCTTGTTATCCTCTCCATCCAGATGCTTGATGACACCCAGTTTGGATACCAGTGTATACAGCTTCGCATCATTCAGCTCAGAAAGCGCCACAACAGGTACCTTATCCAGACCAAGCACCTTCTTCACATAAGCATATCCATACTCTCTTTTTGTCAGAGCCTCTTCAGGAGTAAGTGCTTTAGTCCACGCCTTCTTATCCAGCTCCAGGAACTTTTCTCTATAGTAATCCTCATCTCTTGAAATGAGCGGCGCCTTCTTCTCGTTTAAGACACTGATCATTTTATCCTTATAGGTGACATTACTACGCACAGCTTCTGCCAGAGGGACAAGCTCAAATGTAGGAACCTCGTCCAGGTCGCTCTGATCTAAACCGGTTACTGTAAGTATACTTTGGATAATGTTATGTCTATCCTTTGACTCGATAGCCGCAGTAAGACTGTCGTACCTGCCCTTAATTTCAGACGCTGCCTTAACACTACTGTCCACCAGTTCCTTCAGTTTCTCAGCTCTCTGCATATGCTCTATCATATCAAATGCATAATTACTTAGATCTGCAGTTGGAAGGAATTTAAAGAGCTCCGCATCTTTTCCTGCGAAGAAGGCTACTATATCTGCAGCTGCATCTATATGAGCCTTTCTACGCTCTTCCGGAATATTTTCAAAGGTTTCATTTTCATCCAGAGATGTTTCATCCAGCTTTATTGCATTTCCTGCAAGTGTGGACAGCTTTTTCAGGTCCATACTTAGAAGGTCGTCATGAGATATATCACCTGATAAGAAGTCGAGAACATGAACTGAATACTCATAGGCATTAAGTCTGTCCTGCTCAGTTATCTGACCAGGATTCTTACTTAGTGCATCAGTTAAAGGCTTAGTCATTTCAGCATGAGTACCATTTATATACCAGGTTTTATCAATAAGGTCCTTCTTTACGAACTCACCATACTTTCCGTCGTCGAAGATTTTTCTGGTTGCATCCTTCTTGTGAGCCTTTAAAGCCTCTACAAGTATCACTGTAGGTACAGTATCCAGGAAGGCCTTATCATATTCTTCGTTTATTGCATCATCTACGTTAAATACATACTTATCAAGGAAGTCAAGAACTGCCTTTCTTGCTTCCTTGGAGTCTTTTGCAGTTTTGCCCTGAGCGCTAAGTGACTCATACTTTTCTATAGCCTGGTCCATAGCCTCATTAAACATAAGATATCTTATATCTGCTCTTCTCTCGGCCTCGCGAATGGCCTCTTCAGCAGCGTACTTTGTCATAAAGCTCTTTGCACCCTTCTGGGCATCACTTACAGCTTTATTAAATTCTGCCTCCTGGCGCTGTCTTTCCTGCTCAGCGGCCAGTCTTTCAGCCTCTATCCTTTCTCTCTCAGCCTGCTCCCTTGCAAGTCTAGCAGCTTCTCTCTCAGCAGCAAGTTTTTCTCTTTCTTCCTCTGCAAGCTGCTCCTCTGCTTCTCTGGCTCTTCTCTCAGCATTTTTATCCTCAAAGAGTTTGGCCTTATCACGCAGTTCATTTTCTCTCTGCTGTCTAATTGCCTGCTGTTCCTGCTCCTGCTGAATTCTTTGATTTTCTGCTTCTATAGCTGCCTGCTGTCTTTCTCTATCTGCATTTATGGCAGCCTGTCGCTCATTTTCCAGATCTATCTGATACTGACCGAACAGCTTATTAAAATTCTCGCATCTTGTCTTTCTGAAATCATAAGAGGATGTAGTTCTCTCATGAAGATAGAGAGTGGTTGCACTGGCTATTTCCTCCAGAAGCTGGATCTTCTGAGCCTGGTCGGTTGCCTCTACATACTTTTTAAGAACACTCTTTACCTTCCTATAGGCTGATGCCCTCTTGGTATCTAAGTACATGGTTCTTATCAGATTATCGATATCGTCCAGAGTTTTTTCTGACTGGGTCTTAACAACCGGTTCCGGCTCTGGCTGAATATTTGTAACATATGTGGTGAGTCTCTCTGTAATGTTGACTCCCTTGTATGCTTCATTTCTGCTATTCTTATAGCTTATAACATCCTCAAGATAAGCATCCAGTGCCTCGTGGCCTACGCCCTTCTTCATCCTTCTTATCTTAGCCGGAGTTAGCTTCTCGAAATCCTTGCCTGCAAAAAGTGCATAGTAAGGCGAGGTGATAAGACGCATTCTTAGCTCGTAGTCCTTAAGGATTTCAGCTGCCATTTTGCTCTTTGCTTCTATCACCTTATTGCTGAGCCCATTTTCATCTTCTCCTAACTGAGCTCTTCTTGAATTAAACTTGTTGTTATGCTTGGACTTAATGTACTCCATAAGAGCCTGGCCGTCTGCCAGAGCCTTAAGCTTCTCATACTTCTTCGCGAAGTCTGCAGCAAATGTCTGATTATCAGTATACGCAAACTCCTCCATATTGGTATCTTCTATAACCTGGAGCATATTAAGGGCATTAATCTCAGCACTTACATCATTCTCTGTCAGGCTTCTAAGTATACCCACCGGATTAATAACCTTGTGATTATCATCCAGATTAGCGCCCTGCTCATTTCTAACACTGTTTAAATATGCTATCCAGTTTATGGCTACATTTTTCAGCACCTCATTTTGTATATGTGGAGCCTGTCTGTGAGATGCCATATCAGCTATACTTGCATCCTGCAGGGATACAACTCTATTCTCATAGAACTTTCTCAGTTCACTTGTCATTTGGGAAGAAAGCGCCATACGACTCTTAAAGTTTCTAACTCTGTCTCCTGCCTCGAACCAGCCTATACCACCAAGACCAGCCTCTCTGCGGGCATCCTTTATTTTTTCTATAACCTCATTTGCTGACCATTCATTTACAGACTTTACATTTTGGATATTATTTTCAGGATTGTTCTGAGGATTATTTTCAGGATTTGCATTAGCGTTATCCTGCATAATTACCAGGTTTGAGGTTCTGTAATTCTTGTTATACATCATAAAAGCAAGCAGCTTATGAATGCTGCTGTCACTTTTCGTGATGGAATCCAGAAAGTCCTTACTTTCACGGTATCCTCTCTCCTTATCTTCATCACTAAGAAGATTTCCCGACTGATTATAAATATTCCTTGATTTGTAATTTCCTAATGGCATTTTCTTTCTCCTTTTATAACCCAATATAACCCTGCAAGTAGGAACACTTTTAACTTATATCACTTTAACATTTTATCATTATTTATATAACAAAAGCGCAACAATGTATAAGCATTTCGTCTTCACACTTTCCTACCACTTACTTCTTAAGACATCACTTCTCAGATATAGATTACCTTTTACCTCTTCCTTTATAGGCGACAGAGTACCTGCACTCACTAAGTATGATATATTCTGCCTGGAGCAACCGAGTCTGGTGCAGCTTTCAGTTGTATCAAATACATTTCTTTTTACGAAGGTTACAAAATCCTGATAACCGATAGATATTTCATCACCAGCATTATATAAAACCTCGGCAGGAATATCGTATGCATCATCAAATGTCATATAGTATCCACCAACTCCAAGCTTACCTGATAGAAGAAGCTCCGGATTCTTAAGTATCTTATCGATATCGACATCATCTATATCACTAAGCCGGGATAGTTCCACCTTTCTTGCCGAACCATCTTTAAAAAAGCATATGATATATCCGTTCTCTGATACCAGGCAATCATGAAGATTTCTATTCTGACGACTGATTATATAATCGGGAAGAAAGTCAATTTTTTTTATATATAAGCTGTCCTGCGAACACTTACCGCTAGAAAGCTCCAGTAGTTTCATTTCATCATATGATTTTAGCTTATGCTTAGAAAGAATACTGCCTATATTCTGCCTTCCACTTGGAATAATCCTTTCCTTTACCCACATAAGGCTTGTGCTTCTTGGTATGGTATAAATCCCATTTTCAACATACCTTGTTAGGAGAAGCGGAGCTGTCCATTCGTTAAGTCCCTCCACTAGTTCTATAAAAAACACCTTGTCCTTTTCATAGTATAATAGTGTACCTACAGAAGCCTCTGTCTCCCCATCAACGATACTATAAATTCTCATAGGCTTTGTACCTCTCATATATCATCTTCCAGATCTTATCTATGAATGCATCTGATAACACACCTTCCAAGTCCTCAAATATGCGTTCCTTATCATTAGCCTTAAGCTTAGCGGAAAAAAGGTCCTTTCTTCCATTTAAGTATTTTAGGTTTTCTTTTGTTGAGAAGCCCCCAATGAAGCATTGACACTTTTTATCTTCCATAACGTCAAACTTTTCTGCCTCTTCATCAGACGAGCATGAATAAAGTAGAGAAAGACCATGATCAAATAGCGGAGCTATCCTAAGAGTACGCGCTCTGGAATTCCTAAGTACCTCAATATTAGCCCCATGCCTATCCCGGTTTAGAATAATATAGTCAACAGCTATCATGGTATCTATATAATCCTTCCATCCATTTCTAACACAGAAATCATAATGTGACTCTCCAGGAATAGCATTTATTCTGTAATAATCATCCAGTGCCACCTTACTCTCCCCCCGCTCCTTAAAATCACGAGATGCAGAGAGATAAGTCTCAAATACCTTTCCCTCAATCTCAATATCCGCATGTATAAGGTCATAGCTTAGATGCTCCACCCCTAAAATAGTCAGTAGTCTATCAACTATAAGCTCATTAATGCATTCATGCCCAACGACACCATTTATATAATCGTAATTCGAAAGCTTATAATAAGTCTTTTCACCACCCAGACTAGATTCTGATTTCAGAAATGTACCCGCTGTTCCACTAGAGCTTCTGGCATGTGACCATTTCAAGTACGTAAGGTCCTTTTTATCCTTTATAAACATTCCGCTCATCCTTGTCTCCTTTTGACGTGCGTTAAATAGTTCATTTTCATTATATATCATCATTTGACGCACGTCAAATAGAATCCCTTAATATCTCCCAGATCCGCTTCTCCATCAAAGATAAAAAGCGCAACAATTACAAATCTATACAATGTATAAGCATTTAGTAAATGAAATAACCAACGTAGCTAAATCTGATTTCGTTATAGATTCAACCTATAGCCAGATATAGTTTATAGATATATTGTTATAGGAAACCCCTATGATAGAATATTTATCAGTTTACTATTTTAATAAGGAGGCTTTACCATGAAAGACGAAACTAAATGTCTACATTCCGGATATACTCCGGGAAATACCGAACCAAGAGTACTGCCAATCGTGCAGAGTACTACTTACAGATTTGATACAACCCAGGATATTGCTGATGTATTTGATGATCCTACAAAGGCTCTTATCTATTCAAGATTTGCTAATCCAACAGTTATGGCTGTGGAAGAAAAGATCAATCAGCTTGAAGGCGGTGTTGGAGCCATGGCTACAACTTCAGGACAGGCTGCTTCTCTTCTATCCATCCTGAATATTGCTCAGGCTGGTGACAGTTTCGTATCTGTTTCTGAGATATATGGTGGAACTATAAATCTTTTCGCTTATACCCTTAAGAAGCTGGGTATTGAGTGTATCTTCGTTAATCAGGAAATGAGTGACGAGGAGATAAAGGCTGCATTTAAGCCAAATACCAAGTGTGTATTCGGCGAGACTCTGGCCAACCCATCTCTTACTGTTTTTGATATCGAGAGATTTGCCAATATCGCTCATGAAATGGGAGTTCCACTTATCGTTGATAATACATTTGCTACTCCTATTTTATGTAAACCATTTGACTTTGGTGCTGATATAGTTGTTCATTCAACAACTAAGTATATGGATGGTCACGCTGTACAGGGCGGTGGAATCATCGTCGACAGCGGTAAGTTCGACTGGACAAATGGCAAGTTCCCTGAGCTGGTTGAGCCGGACGAGAGCTACCACGGAACCTGCTATGTTAGAGACTATGGCAAGATGGCTTATATCCTTAAGGCTCGTATGCAGCTGATGAGAGACTTTGGCTGCTACCCTGCTGCACATTCTGCATTTCTTCTTAACCTTGGACTCGAGACACTTCCTATCCGTATGAGACAGCATTTTGAAAATGCCCTTGAGGTTGCTAAGTTCCTTAAGGACAGCGAGTATGTAGAGTCTGTTACATTCCCTGCTCTTGAGGATGATAAGAACCACGAGCTTGCTAAGAAGTATCTGGGCGGTAAGGCTTGCGGAGTTATCTCATTTGTTATAAAGGGCGGACGTGAGAAGGCTATGAAATTCATGGATTCACTGAAGCTTGCTTCTAACGAAGTACACGTTGCAGATATCCGTACCTGCGTGCTTCACCCAGCCAGCGAGACACACCGTCAGCTTACAGATGAGCAGCTTGTTGCTGCCGGCATCGAAGGTGGTATGATCCGCCTGTCCGTAGGCCTTGAAAATATCGACGACATCATCGCCGACTTAAAGAACGGCTTCGCCGCAATGTAATTATTTATAACAACAAATAGTAATTAAAAGAGAAAGGCCGACGGAATTATCCGCTGGCCTTTTGTTTACCCAAGGTTTAAACAACTTTACTCTCACATTTTTCTGATTATTATTTATCTACGAATCTATATTAGCTTCCTTAGAATTCTCCTCGATATACTGACGTCTAGGAGCAACCTCACTACCCATCAGTGTACTTGTAAGGGAGCTTGCCTCAGCACGGCTGCTGATCATAACCTGCTTCAGTACACGGTTCTCCGGATCCATGGTGGTTTCAAAAAGCTGGTTTGCATCCATCTCACCAAGACCCTTATATCTCTGTATCAGGAAGTTTCCTTTATGCTCGCGGCGATACTTCTCCAGCTCATCATCTGAGTAAAGGTACTTCGCCTTCTTTCCTTCTCCTACTCTATATAGAGGTGGGATAGCTATATATATATGTCCCTCTGTTATAAGCTCAGGATAGAATCTATAGAAGAATGTGAGAAGCAGTGTTGCGATATGCGCACCATCCACGTCGGCATCTGTCATGATAATAATCTTGCCATAGTTCAGCTTCTCTATATCAAAATCATTTCCAAAGCCTGTACCAAAACCACAGCCAAATGCATTTATCATGGCTTGGATTTCTTTATTCTCCAGTACCTTGGCAACCGGTACCTTCTCTACATTCAGAATCTTACCACGAAGTGGAAGTATTGCCTGGTACTTACGGTTTCGGGCAGACTTCGCGGAACCACCGGCGGAATCACCCTCGACTATGAATATTTCACATTTCTCAGACTCGTTACTCTCCTGGCGCACCAACTTACCATTTCCCTCAAAGGAGAACTTATTCAGATTAACCTTAGTCTTGTTCTTAGCCTTCTCCTTCGCGGTCTCGACTGCTCTATCTACTATATCCTTAAGGACCTCGTAGTTACGGTCGAAATAAACCGTCAGCTGCTCACGCATAATGGCATCCACAGCCGGAGTAACGTCGGTATTCGAAAGTCTGGTCTTAGTCTGACCCTCAAACTGTGGATCAGGATGCTTTACGGATATGATTGCCTGAATACCCTGTCTGATATCCGCCCCTGACAGGTTACTATCCTTCTCCTTCAGAACCCCCAGTTCATTACGAGCATAATTATTTATAATCTTTGCAAATGCCGCCTTATAGCCTGATACGTGTGTACCGCCTTCTGGGTTGGTGATATTATTGGTGAAACCTATAACATTCTCATCGCCATCCTCGGTACAAACAAAGACTATATCAGCCTCTATACCATTCTTCTCGCCCTTAAGTGTAACCACAGGAGAAGTCTTAGTAAGATCCTTGGAAATATCCTCTACAAAGGCAGCAAGTCCTCCCGGCTGGTGGAACACTTCCGGTGCGTAACCATCTCTTTTATTCTCAAATGTAATCGTCAGCTCAGGGTTCAGATAGCAGGTCTCTTTGATACGCTGTCTGATGGCACTGGACTTGAACTTAACTGTCTCGAATATGGTATCATCCGGATAAAGCGTAACCCTTGTACCCGTCTTCTTCGCAGGAACAGCCGGCTCTGATGGAAGCAAACCATCAATCAGCTTCGTCCTTGGCTTGCCGTACTCATAGGTGTCGTGATATACATTTCCATCACGATATACATCCACGATAAGCTTCTTCGACAGCGCATTTACAACCGCAGAACCAACACCGTGGAGACCACCGCTTATCTTATAAACAGAATCGTTGAACTTACCACCAGAGTGAAGAACCGTGAAAACCACTCGCTCCGCACTTTTCTTCTCAGTCGGATGAAGATCAACAGGAATACCACGTCCATCGTCCTCGACTGTGGCAGAACCATCCTCATTTAGAGAAACGTAAATGTTCTTGCAGTAACCCGCCAAATGCTCATCCACTGCATTATCTATTATCTCCTGAACCAAATGATTCAGACCAGTTCTTCCGGTACTACCAATGTACATACCTGGTCTTAGTCTAACTGGTTCGAGTCCCTTCAGGACCTTAATCGATTCGGAATCATAATTATCATTTTTATTCGCCATATTATGTAAACCTTCCTCTACTTTTTGTTGCCTTTGCCACCGCGTTTCACAGCCTTCATGTTAGAGAGCTGAATGCCATTAAACTCTGCAGAGTTGTCAGCTGAAACAGCAGATACTACATAGTCACCTCTTCGAAGTGATATCAGCTGAACTCCTCCAGCGCCCTTACCTTGAACCGGAATCTCTTCAGTCTTAACCTTGATGGAATATCCGTTATTAGTTTCAGCAACTATATATTCATCTTCAAAACCGACATAAACTATTGGTGACTTAATCGCCTGAGAGGTCTTACGCGAGGTATCGAACAGCGCCGCACTCGCCCTCTTCGCCTTACCTTCAGTAGTAACAAAGACCAGATTGTACTCCGGAACCATACCTCTGCACTGTTCAACCAGATTCTTAACCGTTTCCGAATCCATATTGCCCGCAGGGTTCATCTCAGAAACATTCATCATGGCTACTACATCCGCTGTATGGCTCATGTTACAGAACTCAAATATCTGTATACCCTTATCAGTTATCCTAAACTTCTTATCCTTCTTATTCTGTTTCTTTAAAATGTCAGACACCTTAATGATATGAACCATTCCCTCACTATCGAAAATAGCAATTCTATCGGTTGACATAACATTTACGTCAAACTTTCTGACAACATCAGGATTCTTCTCAAATACATTTCTAGGCGCTGACTTGATATAGAAGAATCGATCCAGCAGAATAGTCTCTTCTGTAGCTACAACCTTCTCTTTCTCAACAACAACCTCACCCAGATTCTCAATCACTGATCTACGAGGAATAGCATACTTCTTCTTCAGCTCTTCTATGTCAGCCACCATCTGCTTCTTCATAGCAGCATTGGACTTAAGGAGCTTCTCATACTTAGCTATCTTCTTCTCCGCATCCTCCAGCTCCTTCTTCAGAACATCAACCTCAAGTCCTATCAGCTTCTGAAGTCTCATGGCAAGAATTGCATCTGTCTGCTTCTCAGTAAAATGTAACTCCTTCGCATCAGCTACAGAACCCTTATATCTGAACTTGATATTATCTGTCTTACCAAACATCAGGCATTCCTTAGCCTCCTTGGTAGTTGCAGAACCACGAAGTATCTCGATAATAAGATCGATAACATCTACTGCCTCCAGAAGTCCACTCTTTACTTCACGAACATCTCTCTGATCAGCAAGAAGTCTCTCATACTTAGCAGTGTAAACCTCCCACTTATACTCAGTATATGTCTCAAGTATACGGCGAAGTCCCATAACCTCAGGCTTCTTGTTATAGATACAATTCATATTTACACTGTAAGTATCCTCAAGGCCAGCCTTCTTATACAGAATGTTGAGTATCTTGTCTATTTCTTCGTCAGTTGTACCCTTCTTCACATCAATAGCCAGGCATTCACCGTCCTTATCACCTCTATCTGCTATATCTACTACTGCCGGCAGCTTACCCTGGCGAACCAGATCAGCTACAGTATTCAGGAACTTTTCTGTGGAACCTATCATGGTCGTTGGTATTTCTGTAACGCAAATGGACCTTCTTCCTCTACCTGCATCTCTTATTTCCACCTTACCACGAACCCTTAGTTTACCTAGACCTGTTTCATATATCTGAAGAAGAGTTTCCTTATCTACATTTATGATTCCGCCTGTTGCGAAGTCAGGTCCCTTAATGAATTCCAGGAGTTCCTCTGTAGTAATCTTGGGATTATTCAGATAAGCTATCTCCGCATCAGCCACCTCTTCAAGATTATGAGTAGGAATGTTGGTAGCCATACCAACTGCAATACCGGTTGCTCCCGAAGTCAGCATATTTGGAACCAGAAATGGTATATGTACGGGTTCCTTCTCTGTACCGTCAAAGTTTGGCATGAATTCACAGTACTTCAGATCCTTCAAGCCCTCTTCGGCATACTGTGATATACGCGCCTCCGTATAACGCATAGCAGCCGCACCTGAACCTGATACATCGCCAAAGTTTCCGTGAGGATCAACCAGCGGAATAGGCAGCTTCCAGTTCTGTGCCAGATTAACCAGACATTCATATATGGAGCTGTCACCATGAGGGTGATATTTACCCATGGTATCGCCGACGATACGCGCACACTTACGATGTGGGCTATCGGACCTGGTAAGCTCTGATAGAGAATAAACTACTCTTCTCTGAACCGGTTTCAGTCCATCCTTTACATCAGGAAGAGCTCTCTCAGTAATAACGGACATGGCGTAGTCTACATAGTCCTGCCCCATTTCCTCTTCATAATCAATAGTTTTAATTTTTTCCATATCTATTCTCTCTACACTTTCTAATGAATTGCAAAAAAAGACTTCGGTGCAATACACCGAAGTCTATTCTACCATATCTAGTATGTAAAATCAAAGAAAAACACATGAACTTGTGGATTTATGCTTTTTCCTTTTTATCCATATTTTTCTCTTTTTCTGTCTCCTCTACAATTTCTTCATTTATATCTTCTTCCAGAGTTTCATTATTACTTCTTCCAGGTTTTATTCTTACCACTCTCGAAATGATGGATATAATAATGAAATATACTACAGTAGTCAGGAAAAGCGGCAAGGCAAGCTCAAAACTTTCCATCCTTATAGTGTCCACTACCTTTGTCATATCCTGAACTGATATATATCCAACTATTGAAGTCGCTTTAAGAAGTCTAATGATTGCCTCACGGTAATCATATATTACGTCTTCACCTGACCTTTGAAGAAGCTCCCTAAAAAACTCATTTGTGGTCAGATAGTCGACTCTGTAGTCTCTCTCAAATTCCCCATTGTCCAGTTTTCCGGCCCATCTCTCTATAATACGGTAAACCTCTGCTCCAAATACAAAGAAGAAACCTATAGAAGCCGCGATAAAACCACCATAATACATATTCATATAGTATGAATAATACAGCGACATTATTATCATAATAGCCGGGATACCATGTGTCAGCCACGCCTGAAATCTGAAAACCAGTCTTAGGAAAAGATTCCCTCTTCTACTAAGTATATACATGATCATTCCAATAGGAGTACCACACAGCACTCCTCCTATCACAAGGAGAAGTGTAGCTATAATACCACTGGAAAAAATCTTGAACCTGTTTCCTTCTACAAAGGCATCATGGAAATCATCTCTAAGCCCATTAAGGAAGCCACCATCTGAATGCTTCTCTACCTTCTTAGCCGCACATATAACTATGCCTCCCTTATAGTCCGGCTCTCCGAAATGTATATCCTTGGCACGTTCTTCAGTAACTGTGATACCGCCGAAGCCAGCATCATACTTCCCACCTTTTACTCCATTTAGTATCTCTGCAAATCCAACCTCATCAGGCTTAAGCGCATAACCATACTCCTTACAGAAACCAATGGCTATATCCATCTCATATCCTACGATAAGCTGACGGGATCTATATACAAAGGGAACACTATTCGCCTCATAGGCTATAGTCAGAGTACCATTTTTATCCTCGAGATCTCTATAGTCTTCGCTGACCTTATTGTTTGTTTCATCTCCAAACCATTTAGCATCCAGAGCTTCCAGCTCGCCGTCTTTCCGCAGCTTCGATACGTATTCCGAATACTGATCACGAAGCTTCTTACCCTTTTCATCCTTAGGGAATACAAAGGAATAGTCAGTCTGTTCCAGCGCACCATCCACCATTTGCAGGTCATCCTCGCCACGGAGTCTGCTTCTTATATACGCCTCATCATCAACCACACCATCTATAGCGCCGCCTTCCAGCGCCTTAAATGCATCCTCCCGGTTTTTAAATACTTTGATTTTCACCTTTGGCAGGAGTTCCTTAGTCTTTTCCTCGAAAACATAATCTTCAACTACACCAACAGTGACCTTACTGTTATCATACTCTCCCACCGATTCCAGCTTAGGACCTATATTACGAACTCTGTGAACTATATTTGTAAAAATGCATAAAACCACCAGGAAAATAACTAAATATAAATACTTTTTTGAACCATCTTGTTTCATACTTAAGCTCCAATGAATTACATCTTTATGTTACTTAGTCTTCTTTATTACCGGTGGATTCTTCTCCATCAGTACCCAGTTCTCCAGCTTCCTTCATCTCTTCGTATTTGGCCGCGCATTCATTCTTTATATCTTCTGCTGATGCTGCCCTGTCAAAAGCCAGAGTGAAATAATTATCATTATATGGATCGTACGGAACCTCATACTTTTTAAGCCATAGATAGCAGGCGTCCACAACCTCCTTAGATGTTCGCAGCTGTGCATCCAGACTTTTATATTCATCAGACTCCAGGAGATGTATCACATAGTTGGCCTGCATTTCAGGATCTCCTATATTGAACTTGTAACTCTCTCCAGGACCTCCAGGACCAAACCATTGCTCTGCAAACTTATATAAGTCGTCCTTCTTATCATATGCAGTAAACTGGCCGTATCCATATCCGCCATCTTTATTAACCCATTGACTATTATCATTATAGAATCCATTTGTTGTGTTCTTGACTCTGGACTCCAGGAAATCCTTTTTCTCTATAGTCTTCCTGTTTACCTTCTCAGTATATTCATCGTCCTCTATGTCCCACATGGTATTATTATAATCCTCAAGGTTCGAAGCCTGGAATCTGGACTCTGCCTTTAGATTACACATAACTCCCAGAACAGCTATCTGATTCTCATCGAAATGCTCCATCAGTAGATTGTAAAGAAGTTGATCCTCTGTGATACCGTCCAGTTTTTTATATTCCTTGGAAGGTATCACATCGATTTTCTCTTCAATAGGAGTATCGTCTATGATTTCCTTCCTCTTCAGAAATGATCCCGGAATAACAAACTGAGCAGTAATAATGCAAAGCAACAAAACAACACAGCACCCAATAATAACCTTTATTTGACGAGTAGTAAAAATACCCAGCTTATCCTCCTGTACACGCCTGAGCTGGTTTTTTCTCTTGAGATGCGCTTCATCATACATTTGCTGAGCCAGCTTATCTCTTTTCTCTCGTTTTTCAGTTATTTGCCGTCTGTGTTTATCTATTTTTTCATTTTGTTTTTTTCTTCTTTTACGTATATATTCGTCAGTTCTCTGGGTAGCCTTATCGAAACGCTCCCTCTTACTTACATCATCACCTACATATTTCTCGCTGATACGAGCCCGATTGGCTTTAATTCTCTCATCACGAGCAGCTCTTCTTTTCTCGAGTATCTCATTATCTCTCTCACGAATCTTAGCCAGACGCTCGTCATTCTTCTTTAGAAACTCGTCTCTGCGTTTATGAATCCTCTCTATGTCTGCCGCTATAATATCGTAACCTTTCTCGGCCCTTTTTATTCTCTTCTCCTGCCTGGCTTTTAGAACCTCTTCCCTGGCATTCTTCTCTGCGGATTCACTCATTTAAGCAAATCTCCCTTCATGATATAGTAAAACAAGTACCTGATTTAGAGTACACCAAATAATCTAAGTGGAAATACCACAACAAATACAATAACTATAAATAACGGAATACCTTTTATATAAACCTTGATATCTGCCGGACTCATGGTCATATGGAAAAACATAGAAACCCCTATATATCCAAGAATAATCTTGAGCCATAAAAGGGAATGTCCTAGTATATGTATCCAGTAGAAGCATCCCCAAACTACCGCTGCTCCTACAAACATAGGCGCCGAAGAAATGAAGATATTCTGCAATGCAACAACTATTATATTACCCCTATTTCTAAAATTAACATGTCCCAGTGAATCATCTATGTGTTTGAATAGTGCAACCTCTGTTATCTTGGCTCCGGTGATTACTGCCAAAAAAGCATGCGCCATCTCATGAAGCATAACTCCTGGAAAAAATGCATAATTAACTATAGCGCTGGCAGCCTTTGGAGCAAACGCCAGACTTAGTCCTGCTGTAAGTGCCTCTCCTATCAACTGTATAAGATATCCAACAGCTATTATAACAAAAGGTAGCAGAACTGCAAAGATAAGTGCATATAGAGCCGG
>CAMKQB010000032.1 GCA_946414825.1 uncultured Lachnospiraceae bacterium | reverse complement strand
AACAACTGTTCCCAGCATTTCCGGAGTATTCAGATAGCTTTCCGAATCTGTTTTAATTCTTGGATACCCCTCCGTTCTTTGCTTTACCAGCATATCATATTCGCGAAGCTTCTCCTCCTTTAGCTTCTCACTCATATTGCCTGTTTGAATTTGCAGATCAAGAATCTTCTCAACTTCCTCCCTGCTCATTTGCATATTAAACATAGTTTTTCCTCTTTTATTATTCTGATGTTAAAACTGTTTTTTAGGATATCATCATCATAATAAAAAAGCAAATTAAGGAAACCTTAATTTGCTTTTTTATTATTTAATAGCTTTTTTTATAACATTTGCCATATTCAGGAAGTCATTCGCTTTTAGAATAGCCAGACCCTGTGACTCATCGCCCAGTACAACCAGCTTGTCTCCCGGTTTTATATTAAATATCCTTCTGGCCTTTGCTGGAATTACTATCTGGCCTTTTTCTCCAACTGTCACGAGTCCAAACAGGTGTTTCCCTTTTGGAGGTGCGTCAAGTCCCATATTATCATCCGGTTCAAAGTTTGCTAAATCATCGAGTGACACTCCAAAAAGTTCAGCCAGGAGTCTACATTTTTCAAGATCAGGAATCGTTTCTCCTGACTCCCACTTGGCAACGGCCTGTCTGGATACTCCGACTGCCTCTGCTATATCTTCCTGTGTCATCTGATGTAACTTCCTAAGTCTATTAATATTGTCATTAAACATTTTGCTCTCCTTTATTTAAACTGACGGTAGTTTTTTTCTTACTGATTCCGAGCACGGCCCATCTGAAAAATGGGATTCTTGAAATAACAGCATATAAACCGTATCCAAAAACAAAACCCGCTACAAGACTGAGAATATAACATACCGGTGCCGGAAGAAGTCCTGGCTTTGCCAAAAGTAAAGCCACTGTTGATATCCCAAGATAATGGAATACATATAGACCAAAGCTGTGACTACTCATCCACTTGGTAAAGTCATTACTAAAGTCTCCAAACCTGGCGAAACCAGCGAGCATTGCAAGGGAACCAAAATAAGCTGTAGCCGAATAGAGAGGACCTCTGTTTACCGGCTTATCAGCATAGTTCGCTCCATCCCTGATCACGAAGTTTAGTATTGCAAACGCCACACATAGTGCCACGCCAGTTATAATAAACAGGGCCGCGTACTTCTTAAGCTTATCCATTACTTCTTCATTAGAAAATACATAATAACCCAGCATAAAGAATACAAAATAAAAGCCGCATCTATATACTGAAATGATAGGTGTATTCAGCAGCTGAGCCGCTCCCCAGATAGGGAAGAAAAACAGCACTATCAGCCATAGAGGTGTTCTAGAACCAAGTGAGAGAATCTTCCCTTTTTCTATCTTTCTCATAAGCACAAGTATTATACTGTAAGCCCAAAGAAGATGTACAAACCACAGCACTCCACTTCCGGATGCTACCATTATCAGGTAAATAACAAACTTAGGAACTCCAACAGCAACAAGTTCTCCCATTGCATCTGCAAGATGCATACTCACGTACCCTTGAATAAAATAAAAAACAAAGAGTCCGATTGTTGAAGGAACAAGAAGCTTAGTTGTTCTACTCTTCACAAATTCCTTATTAGAATGTTTATCCAGATATAGTCTGGAGCTTATGCCTGCTACAACGAATAGTACCGGCATAAACCATGGGTATACCAGATACTGGAAGATATCGTAAGGTTGAGTGGTCAGCTTAGTGATCTGACCAAGTCCACCAAGTACCCCTTCAGCATTGTACATATAAAGAACATGGTATATTACAACTATCACTACGGTAATCCATCTAATGTTGTCTAAGTAATACTTTCTCATATTTATCCCACCTTTGCAACAATTCTTAACATTTATATTTTCAAATTATAAATAAAAAAACGGAAATGTCTACCAAACATAGTTAACATTTCCGTATATTTTATGTTATATTAAGTTGCTATTTACAAATGTATCACAGATTCTTATTTTGAAGCATCTCATTCATACTACCCATTCGGTATCCTCTCATATCGAGAGTCACAAACATGAACCCTATCTTCTTAAATCGATTTACTATCTCACTTCTTATTTCCTCAGACGCAAGTTTTGAGATATTCTCTGAAGGAACCTCAATTCTTGCAAGCTCTCCATGGACTCTTACTCTTTCCTCTACAAATCCAAGTTCAATAAGGAACTGCTCTGCTTCGTCAATCATCCTTAATTTTTCCTTTGTGATTTCATCTCCGTATGCGAACCTTGAAGCAAGACATGCATATGCAGGTTTATTCCAGGTAGGAAGTCCCATAGCTTTAGATATCTCTCTTATTTCAGCCTTGTATAGCTTTACCTGTCTGAGTGGACACTCCACCTTAAGCTCCTCAGCCGCTTTAAGACCCGGACGATAATCTCCTAAATCATCCATGTTGGAGCCCTCAGCCACATGCTCTATGCCATTTTCTCTGGCTATCCTGATAACATCTGAAAAGACCCCATGTTTACAGAAATAACATCTCTCAGGGCTGTTGAATCTAAAGCCTTCCTCTTTAAATGGGTCTGCCTGAAAAATAATTTGCTTAATTCCACGAGTCTCGCAGAACTCCTTTGCTTCCCTCTTCTCTCGTTCAGGCACTACTGCATCTACACTAGTCACTGCAATTGCCTTATCCCCCAACTCCTCATGTGCAATCTCCAGAAGAAGTGTAGAATCAACCCCTCCCGAAAAACCTATTGCCAGTGAGCCAAGTTCTCTTATATACTCCCGAAGCTCCTGGAGTTTTCTAGAAGTTTCTGGTTGTAATTCATTACTCATATTACTATTACATTTCCTTTTATACAGCTTACATTACCATTTAATCACACATCAATCCATGCTATCTTAACTAACCGGGAAAGTGATATATGAATCCGGCCATGCCTTACATATTAGTTTTAGACCATACTTCTTAGCAAGCTCTATAGCTTTTGTTGTTGGCACCGATTTACTTACCAGCACCGGAATTCCAGCAGCAATGGTTTTTTCCACCATATCAGCCGCAACTCTTCCGGTAGTATAGATTATGGAATTCGTAATATCTTCCTTTTCCAGAAGTATATGACCAACTGCCTTATCTAGTGCATTGTGTCTGCTGATATCCTCAAATGAGTCAATTCTTCCATCTCCAAAACGGATATAACAGCTGTGAGTACCATTTGTACTTTTATGCAGCTTCCCATCCTCAGAAAACTTTTCTGCCAGTTCAAAAATTGTTTCGGAATCTATCTCCACTTCAGAAAGAGCTGTCAGTCCCCTTGTCCCATTAATAAACTGAATATTTCCAGTACAGCAGGTAGGGTCATTTCCCGAATAGAGCTTAAACTCCACATTTTCCTTCAGAATAACCTCACCTATATTTCCTTCTCCACATATAAAGAGGCGTTCTATATCCTCAGCATTTTTTATTATACGCTCTGTGCATAATCTTCCAACTATTAGCTCTCTCAAATGCTCAGGCGTGCATGAAAGTGTAAATGCCCTTACACCGTTTACTGAGACCTCTATAAAATGCTCAACGATTATTTCCTCAATTTTTTCACTTATGGAGCCATCTGATTTCATTATATTCCAGGATACAGGTTCTGTTGTATTTAATTGTTCAAACCCATCCATAGCATTCCCTCTAATGAATATTTGTGCCTACCGCATAGACGCTCTGTCCGGCATTTAGTGTCATTATATCCTTAATTTATTACGTTAGTCCATCATTTATTTTGAAATCATATTTTCACTATTATAATTCGAGGTAAATGCACTTATTATCAGATTAATTTCTAAATAACGCTGTAGATAAATATCTATCTCCAGAGTCCGGAAGAAGTGCAACTATTGTCTTGCCTTCGTTCTCAGGACGTGAAGCTACGATTTCTGCAGCTTTAAGTGCTGCTCCTGAAGATATACCTACAAGGATTCCTTCGCTTGCCGCAAAAGCCTTTCCCTCTGCAAATGCATCCTCATTCTCAACAGTAATAATCTCATCATATATATCAACATTCAGCGTCTTAGGAACAAATCCTGCACCGATTCCCTGTATCTTATGAGGGCCTGCTGTGCCCTTTGAAAGAACCGGGCTGCCGGCTGGTTCTACAGCTATTATCTTAATGTCTGGATTCTTAGATTTTAGGAATTCACCCACACCAGTTATAGTTCCACCCGTACCAACTCCTGATATAAAGATATCGACCTTTCCATCTGTCTGATCCCATACTTCAGGACCTGTTGTTTTTCTATGGCATTCAGGATTAGCTTCATTTGTAAACTGTCCAAGAATGACTGCACCTTCTATTCCTTCTTTTAATTCTTCTGCCTTTGCAATTGCGCCTTTCATACCTTTTGCGCCCTCAGTAAGAACTATTTCAGCGCCATAAGCCTTAAGAAGATTTCTTCTCTCAACACTCATTGAATCTGGCATTGTCAGGATAGCATGATAACCCTTTGCGGCAGCCACTGCTGCAATTCCGATTCCTGTATTTCCGGAAGTTGGTTCAATTATAGTTGCTCCCGCTTTTAACTCACCCCTTTGCTCAGCATCTTCGATCATCGCCTTGGCTATACGATCCTTGACAGATCCTGCCGGATTAGTGAACTCAAGCTTAGCAAGAATGGTCGCCTTATTCAGCCCCTTTACTGCAGAATAATTGGATACCTTCAGAATCGGTGTTCCACCAATCAAATCCAGTGAACTCTCTTTAATCTTACTCATTGTAATATCCTCCCTGATAATTTCGTATATTTTAAATTATATATAATACATATCCTTTGGCAGAACCCTGGCAAGAAACTCCTTTGTTCTTTCTTCCTTAGGAGATACAAGTATCTCATTAGGCTTTCCCTGCTCTACAACAACTCCACCATCCATAAATACTATCTTGCTTGCAACTTCTTCGGCAAATGATATCTCATGGGTTACAACTATCATCGTTATGCCTCGTTTTGCAACCTTCTTTATAAGATCTAATACTTCACCTACAAGCTCAGGATCAAGCGCAGAAGTAGGCTCATCAAAAAGTATGACCTCAGGATTGAGAACAACCGCTCTTGCAATACCAACACGCTGCTGTTGACCACCCGATAGCTGTGATGGATAGGCATCCTTCTTATCAAGTACACCAACCCATTCAAGAGCTTCCAGGGCTTTTTCTTCAGCTTCCTTTTTTGGAATCTTTCTAGCAACGACAAGGCCTTCCATCACATTTTCCAGAACTGTCTTGTTAGCAAAAAGATTATAGTTCTGAAATACAAATGCCATGTTCTTTCTGAGTGCATTTATCTGTTTTTTATTTGCTTTCTTTAGATTAACCTCAGTATCGTTTATCTTGAGCTCGCCTTCATCAGCTCTCTCTAGAAAACTAATACATCTGAGGAGAGTCGTTTTACCAGATCCGGAAGGTCCAAGTATAACTACAACTTCACCATGTTCCACTTCAAGTGAAACATTCTTCAGAACCTCCAGATTCTTAAAACTCTTTTTTACATTTTTAATTTCTACCATCGTCCGTCTCCTCTAGTTAGCTTTCCTGTACTTAGTCAGAGATTTCTCAACTCGCTTTAATATAAACTCAACAACGATAATGAATATTACATATACGAAGAATGCATCTAAGTACATTTCAAGATATTTTGTACTCATACCTCCGATGATCTTCGCACGTCCCATGATTTCTGTTACTGACATTGTAAATGCCAGAGATGTTGACTTGATAACGTCTACAATTACATTTCCCATGATAGGTATTGCAACTGTCATAGCCTGAGGAATAATTATGTCCTTATAGACCTGCCATTTGCTGAGTCCTACCATGTAACCTGCTTCCATCTGTCCTTTATCTACAGAAAGGATGGCGGATCTTATGGCTTCTGTAAGAAATGCAGTTGCTGAAAGTGATATCGCGATATACGCATACCATATTGGATCTACAGAATAGATATCAATTTCCTTGCCCATCGAGGTAAATGCACTATTAATCCATAATGGAATAAGTGCATATATTGTAAACATCTGAAGTAATATCGGTGTTCCCCTTATCGCTGACAGATATACTCTTACCAGAAGAGAAATAATCGGTATTTTTCTGATTTGTGTAAATGCGAAGAAAAAGGAAACAGGAAATGCTATGAGAAGAGCACCCACCGTTAGCTTTATCGTTACAGGAAGATAAGAAACGATACTTATGAAGTTTTTTAACATCAGATCAAAATCTAGCACTCAACCGTCCTCTGCTTCCTACTGATTTTTTTACTATTATCTTTTTTGTTTCGCAGACTCTTCTCCCAGGCTTTAAATGCCTTTTCAAGAATTAATGTACATGGCCAGTAAATAAGCGCTAGCGCCAGATACATTTCGAAATTATATACATTTACTTTGAGACCGGACAGATACATACCACGTCCTAAAACATCGTGAAGTCCGATCGTATAAGCTAGCGCCCCCTCCTTCATCATGAAAATAAAAATATTTCCAAGATTCGGGAGCGCTATAATAAAACCTTGCGGAAAGATTATCCTTTTTATTGCCTGAAATGGTGTCAGTCCAACCATTACAGCCGCCTCATATTGTCCGGATGGAACCGCGAGATAAGAAGTTCTGATTATCTCAGACATAGGAGAACCTAGAAGAAGCGAAAATGTAACTATAACGTAAATTATCGTATCCACATCTTCCATCTCTATCCCGAAGTTTTCTCTGAGCAACTGAGGTAGTCCATAGTAAACTATGAACAGCAGGACTACGGATGGGACAGATCTCAGAACTGTCACATATACACTTCCTATTGCCCTGAGCACTTTTCTTTTTGATAGTCTGAGCATTGCAATTCCGATTCCAATGAGGAACCCGAAGAATACTGAGCATACCACATAAATCAGAGTTACTCTTATGTAAGGAAGTACCTTAAAATAAAACTCTATAAAAATGTCCCATCTGAATCCACGCATTATATTTACCTACTACAAAATTAATTATTAGTCATTCTTTACTGTGTCATACTTAAAAGCATCATATCCATAGAACTTCTCTGAAAGCTCTGATAACTTACCTTCATCCTTAAGCTTTCCAAGTACTTCGCTTATAGCCTCTGCTGCTTCAGGATTATCCTTGCTGAGGATAGGATATGTGTATACTGAACGGCACTCATAGAAATCAAGCTTTGCATCATAGTCATGAAGCTCACCGTCTTCCGAAACTACAATCTGCTCATAATAGTTCTTTGGCCATACAGCAAAGTCATATCTTCCGTCTCCTACCCAGCTGATAGCGTTCATGAATGAATCAGCATTATCTGTAGCCTCAAGCTCGATCTGATTGTCTGGATTCTCTTCATTGTACTTATATACAACATAGTACAGACCATCACCTGCAAGGATTGGAGCAAGCTTCTTACCTGACTTTGCAGCACTCTCAAAATCCTTTATATCTTCTGTTCCCTTTGGAACGATAATTCCTACAAGTGAAGCACCAAGTGGGTTCTTTGGAAGTGAATACTGTTCATCTCTTTCCTTTGTATAGAAAGCATTTGAAAGTACAAGATCATACTTACCTGAGCTAAGTCCTGCATACTGTGCATCCTGTCCACCTGCAAGCTCATACTCGAATTCATAATCTGCAAGCTGCTCATCAACCAACTTTAATACTTCAATTTCATAACCTGTAAGGTTTCCGCTCTCATCCTCATATGCAAGAGGGTAAGAATTAGACTGCCATGCAACCTTTATCTTCTTTACTCCGCCTTCGCTATCTGCGTTTGAAGCAGATGCATCGTCAGCTTTTTTACCACATGCTGCTACAGAAAGTGTAAGTGCTACAGCAAGTCCTAAACTTATTGTTCTTTTAATTAAACTCTTAATTTTCATATTATTTTCCTCCAGTTTTTGTTTCAAACTCTATTATTTTCTTAACAGCCTCATTTATCTCCATGTTTGTTTCAAGACATTCAAAGTTATATCTTGCAAGAACTCTCTGGGGATGCGGGCCTATTTTACTAATAAGCAGATATTTGCAATCCTTTAGATTCTCTGCTACTACAGTTACTTTTTCCTCATCATGGCCCCAACATCGTGTAGTCCCCGTTACTTCTGTTCCAGGGAATTCTATTTCCTGAACACGTTCTACTTCCCAGGTCTCACTTTCCAGATTGACACCAATGATTTGATATAAAGTAGCCAGACCGAAATGTGTATCAACGCTTATTCCATTTTTTGATGCTGCTGCTATCTTAAAATCACTCATTCGCATCATCCTTTCATTAGTGATCTGCATGTGTAGTATTTGTTATCATACCTTCTGCAAACAGACCGCTATATATATCTTCAATCAGTGTAAGCGCACCCTTATAACCTACATAACTCTTGTTTAAGATAACTCTGTCAGTTATAGGAAGTGATAATCTAACAAGGATACTTTCATTCTTTGATGTAACAAGCTCGCTGTCCCAGCTACTTCCTAGCACTACGGAACGTACGCCGCTCTCATCTAGCTTTTCTGAAAGGTCATCCTGGATTACCTTGTTATCACCTTCAAATACAATGTTTCCATCGTATCTTTCATCTATCTCTTTAATTACTGCTTCTATGCTTTCCTTAGTCTTAGTATCTGGATTCTCGATATCGTAGAAAGCCTTTGGGGTAAATCCAAGCTCTTCTATAGCAAACTTGCTTGTACCGATTCCATATGTACTATCTGCTATCGTGTAGAGATGATATGGCAGATAGCATCCAAAGTCGGATACTAGATCACCGAAGGATACGAAGTAGCTCTTATATTGCTTCTCTTCGGAAGCAATAAAGCTCTCAACCTTTTCCTTATCCAGATCTGCAAAATCAGCAACCTGTCTAAGGAATCTGCTTGTCTCCTTAAGTCCTACCGGAAGTACAGGAACATGCAGGAAAGGTGTCTTATATATACTCTCAAGCTTTTTGGCAGTCGAAAGACCTACCCAAGGAGAAAGCACCAGATTAAACTGCGCATTCGGAATATCCATCCATTCAGAGAAGCCACCACTTTCAGGTCCGTAGAGGATGTTCACCTCAAGTCCTATTCCCTCAAGCAGCCTCTTTATCTCATGAAGATCTCCTCTCCAATATGCATCCTGAAATGGCACTACCGAGAAAACATTTACAAGTCCCTTTCTTACATTTGCCTTCTGGACCTCGTAAGAAATGTACTGATCAATAATGGCATTTACCACCAGCTCATGTCCCTGATAATTGTTACCTCTAAAACCAGCAGTATCTACACCAACCACGGGATAACCTTCATCTGCAAACTCACATGCAATCTGTTTAACATCATCACCGATGATTCCTGCTGAACATCCTGCCAGTATCACATAAAGTGAACCATCCATTACCTTAAGAGTTCCTTCAACCGTGGCACGAAGCTTCTTCTCTCCTCCGAATATAACTTCCGACTGAGTAGAATTTGTACAGGATATCTGACCACCACCGGCATAGCCTTCGCCCTGATATCCAGCACCATTTCCAAGATATGAAAACTGTCTAGCTGCGCATCCTGGACCTGCATGCACGATAGGTATTCCTTTTTCAATCGCAAGTACAGTCTGAAGACCACCAAGAGCACATGAAAATTTTGCCTGTTCTATTAAATGACTCATTTATTTTGCCCCTTTCTCAAAGTAGAACGGATCTTCCTCTTCTCTCCACCATTTGGTGTAAGGGAATTCATTGTACTCTGCTAATGTCTTAAGTATTCCTTTGGTCTCAATAAGTGCCAGAAGTCTTTTTCCTGTTGTTATGATTCCATCATAGCCAGCACTTATATTTGTCTCACCCTCGAGAAGACTTGGTATACCAAGCTTTCCGCCGAGGATTGTCATATTCATATGACGAACTATCATTACATCTGGTTGCAGCTTCTCAAGTAGCTTGAGTACCTGATAAGGCTGCTTATTACAAACTGAGAAGTTCTCAATCTCTCCAGCTCTCTTCACCAGAGCGTCGAGGGTATTCTCTGTTCCTTCTGTATCGTCCTGCATATCATGATGGAGTGTAGTCATACCTACTATCTCCATACCAAGATCTGATACAACGCTTCCTACGTTGTGAGCATATGCATCACCGGCAAAGATGTATATCTTCTTACCTGCGAGCTTCTCCTTAAGTCTATTTAGTTCAGGAGCGATTCTCTCGTGCTCGCTCTTTATTACTTCCTCAACCTTGTCTTCGGTTCCTGTATACTTTGCAACTTCTCTGAGCCAGTTGTCCGTCCACTCGATTCCGAATGGAGCTGGGGACTTAACCTTTGGTACTCCGAAGTCTGATTCCAGAACACTTGAAACATAGGTTCCAAGAGTTTCACATATATGAGCTGAACATGCAGCTTCTGGCATTCTGGATATCTTGTCTACGCTTGCCAGAGGAACAAGATAATTTGGCTTAAGTCCAAGCTTTCCAAGGAGTGGTGTAAAGGTATCACTTCCCAGGAAGTTGAATACATTGACCAGCTTCTTATTCTTCTCAGGCTGTTCTTTAACAAGGTTCTTAAGTATTCCGTGGTATGCAGCATCAAATCCTGAAGACCATATCTTAGATTTGAAGCCCTCGCAGTAGATAGGAATAATCGGAATACCTATCTCCTCCTGCATATCTATTGCAACACCTTCGATATCATCACCAACGATTCCAGCTGCACAAGAAGAATGAACAAAAATCGCTGAAGGATTGAAACGTCTCTTTGCTTCATTGATTGCTTCCCTAAGCTTATTTACTCCTCCGTAAACAGTGTCCTTTTCGGAAATGTTACTGCAGATAACTCTTACCTTGTCAGGTGCTTCTCCACGCTCGATAGCAGAGTTTCTGAACTGAGTATCATTAAGTGGAGTATTTGCGAAACATCCCATAGGGGAATGCACAACAACTGCTGCATCACGAATAAAGTATGTAATCGTTGAAGCTGTCATCTGCGCACAGTCACTACACTGGCTGTAGCTTCTCTCCTTACAGTTGAACTTGTCAGTGCCTTCTGCTTTTGCAAGCTCGCTTGCCTTTCCCGAATAATAAATGATCGACTTAAGTCGGTTTTCTCTTATCGTAACTTCTGTCTGAGCTAATCTCTCACTCATCACATGTTCCTCTTTTCTGTTATTTAGTCTTAGATCTTGTAATCGTCTGCTGTTTCCATGAGTCCATACTCAAGAAGAATCTCTTCAAGTCTTTCACCCGACATAGGTGTTGGGATTGTGAAGTCTTCATTATTGATTAGTGCCTCAGCCAGATTTCTATATTCCTGAGCCTGATTACAGTCAGGTCTATATTCGATAACTGTCTTTCTATTGATTTCAGCATGCTGTACCACATTATCTCTAGGCACAAAGTACAGAAGCTTTGTTCCAAGTTCTTTTGAAAATGCTCTAAGCAGATCTAACTCTCTATCAACATTTCTACTGTTGCAGATGATACCGCCGATTCTAACGCCACCACTACGAGCATACTTCTTGATGCCCTTTGATATATTATTAGCAGCATAAAGCGCCATCATTTCACCACTTGCTACGATGTAGATTTCCTTCGCTTTTCCCTCTCTAATAGGCATCGCAAATCCACCACACACAACATCTCCAAGTACATCATAGAAAACAAAATCCAGATCATCGGTATAAGCTCCCAGATTCTCCAGAAGACCTATAGATGTGATAATGCCTCGTCCAGCACATCCAACCCCCGGCTCTGGTCCACCACTTTCAACACATCTTGTTCCGAGGAATCCCTCTCTCATGATCTGGTCAAGCTGTACATCCTCACCCTCATCTCTAAGAGTATCAAGAACTGTTTTCTGAGCCAGACCACCAAGAAGAAGTCTTGTGGAATCAGCCTTAGGATCACAGCCGACTACCATAACTTTTTTTCCTGCTTCAACAAGTCCTGCGGTAAGATTCTGTGTTGTTGTTGATTTTCCTATACCGCCTTTTCCGTAAATTGCAATTTGTCTCATAATTTTTCTTTCCTTCTTTCCTTAATGGTTTTATTTAAGTAGAGATTTTTACTAATTTTTCCTAAGTAATTTCTTACCCATGTGAAAATGTTTCTTTTATATTTACCCGTCTGAAATATATCTGTTCTCCGAACTCCGACTTACCCGGAACTCCAACTGCATCAGCACGGCAGTGCTGGCAGTGTCTGAATACATCAATATATTTTCCAGCCTTAGTTCTAGCCTCATCTATTTCGGGACATGTAGGAGCCGCATAATCCTTCAGTTCATACTGTGGGATAAGCGGGATGATATTGTATATCTTTGCTCCCAGCTCGGAGACAGTCTTCGCTATCTCCTCTATATGGTCACCGTTTATCTCAGGAACAAGAACCGTGTTGATCTTGACTGTTATTCCGGCATCCGTTACCTTTTTTATACCCTTTAGCTGATTCTCAATAAGTATCTTCGCCGCCTCAACTCCTTCATATTTCTTCCCATGATAAATGATGAATTTGTTCAGCTTCGCTTCTATCTCTGGATCAACAGCATTCACTGTAACCGTTAATGAATCAATACCTACATCTATAACCTCGTCAGCTTTTTCATAAAGCATAAGTCCGTTAGTACTCATACATTTCAGCAGTTCCGGATAATGTTCTTTAACTAACCTGAAGGTCTCTAATGCATAATCTGTAGCAAGTGTATCTCCCGGACCGGCTATTCCTGCGACCTTTATCTCAGGACAAACCTCAAGGGACTGCTTTATCACATCTATCGTTTCCTCAGGTTTCAGAACTACTGATGTAACTCCGGGTCTTTCTTCTTCTACGTTTATAGCTCTGTCGCAGAAACGACATCCTATATTACAACCTGGGCTTACAGGTAAATGAATTCTTCCCGAATTCTTATATCCTCCAAAGCACGGATGTGATTGTTGTAATTTTTCATATGAGTTTGCCAGCATTGGTATCATTTCCTTTCACCCGTTTTTTCTCCAAAACTTTTTCGAAGCCTCTCCAGAGCATCTGTAAGGATGCTTCTCGGACATGCAACATTTATCCTCTGAAATCCTTTTCCTGATTCTCCGAATATATTTCCAGCATCCAGCCAGACCTTAGCTTCGTAGATGATCTTTCTGTTTATCTCGTTATCATCCAGCCCCGTACCTCTGAAGTCGAGCCATACAAGATAGGTCCCTTCTGGTTCATACATTTTTACCCCTGGAAGGTTTTCTTCTATAAAGCTTCCTAAAAATTCAATATTGGACCAGATATATCGCTTCACCTCAGTGAGCCACTCATTTCCATATTTATAGGCCGCCTCGCAGGCAAGTATTCCAAACAGATTTCCCTGACTGTAACCGGTTGCATCCAGTTTTTTCTTAAACCTTTTTCTTAGCTGAGTGTCCGGTATGATGATGTTTGATATCTGTAAGCCCGCAATATTAAATGTCTTTGTTGGTGATGTACATGTCACAACTATTTCTCTATACTTCTTATCAAGATTTACAAGCACCTGATGCTTGCCGTGCCAGATGAAGTCTGCATGTATCTCATCACTTACTATTATTACTTGATGCTTAAGACATATATCAGCTATGAGTCTTAGTTCTTCCTCTTTCCATACGATTCCGCCAGGATTATGTGGATTACTGAGGAAAAATATTTTGACATCATTTTCTATTATCTTCTTCTCGAAATCCTCGAAGTCGATGCTATATCTTTCCGACTCATCTGATTCTATAAGGTTGCTTACTATCAAGTGGCGGTCATTATCTCTGACAATCTCAGAGAAGGGATAATAGACTGGCTGAAATATAAGTACGCTGTCTCCTGGCTCTGAATAAGCTTGAATGGCAACTCCCAGTGCAAATACAACTCCCGGGGTTTTAATTATCCATCTATTATCCTCCAGCTCCCAGCCATACTGACTCTTCATCCATTCCTTAACGGTTTCACAGTACTTTTCATTTGTTTCTGTATATCCGTATACTCCAAAGCTGTTTGATTTTTTGATTGCATCCTGAACAAATGAAGATGTTTTAAAATCCATGTCGGCTACCCACATAGGAAGAATATCTTCCGGATAACCTTTTCTTTTTGCAAAGTCGTATTTCAGGCAGTAAGTATTTTTTCTGTTAAGCACTGTATCAAAATCCAGATTCTTTTCTTTCAATCTCCATCAACCCCTTAATGCCTGTTCAAAATCCCTTATCAAATCGTTTATCGATTCAATTCCGACCGATATACGAAGTATCCTGTCTGTTATTCCATTTCGCAGCCTCTTCTCTTCAGGAAGATCCGCATGTGTCTGTGTGATAGGATAAGTTATAAGTGACTCTGTTCCTCCCAGACTTTCTGCAAATTTTATAAGCTTTGTATTCTCAAGTATCTGTACTGCCAGCTCTCTCGTCTCACATTCAAGAGTGAGCATCGCTCCAAATCCTCTTGCCTGTTTCTTCATTATCTCGTGACCTGGATGAGAACTAAGTCCTGGATAGATAACTCTTTTTATTCCTTCTTGCTTTTCCAACCACTCTGCAAGCTGAATCGCATTTTTCTCTGCTTTTTCAAGCCTTACTGAGAGCGTTTGTATGCCTCTAAGAATTAACCAGCTATCGAAAGGAGAAAGCACAGCTCCGGTTGTCATCACTATGTATCTCAGCTGTTCGCCTAATAATTTATCTCTCACCACTATGAATCCCGCGAGTGTATCATTATGGCCTCCCAGATATTTGGTTCCGCTGTGAACGACTATATCTGCTCCCAGCTTCAGCGGATTCTGCAGATACGGTGATAAAAATGTATTATCTACTATCAGCAGTATTCCCCTTGGCCTTAGCTTTTCTGAAAGCCTCCGAATGTCTGTGACATTCATCATCGGATTGGTGGGTGTCTCAACATATACCGCCCTTGTATTATCTTTGATATAATCCTCAACATCATCCTTCCAGAAATCTATTCCTGTAAATTCCAATCCGTTTTTTCTGTTTATCTCAGAAAATAACCTGATGCTTCCACCGTAGAGATCATTTTCGATGATTATGTGGTCCCCGGGTTTAAACAGTTCCATCAAAGCTGTTTCAGCTGACATTCCAGAAGTAAATGCAATCGCATCAATTCCCTCTTCAAGAGAAGCGACTATTTTTTCTACCTGTTCTCTTGTGGGATTCTGTGCACGGCTGTAATCAAATCCAGTGCTTTTTCCTAAACCCTCGTGAGCAAATGTAGCCGACTGATATATCGGAAATGATATGCTACCTGTTTTTTCATATTCAGGCTTACTATCCAAATGTATACATCGCGTTTCTAATTCATAATCCATCTTAATTCCAACCGTTCCTTCATGTTACGAAGCAGTTATTTTTGACTTCCTAATTTAGCCACATTTTACAGAAATAATAAAATATCAAATTTTTATCATTGGTTATCAGTAAAACCTATAACAAGGCAAAATAAAAAGCAGTTACTTAAACGTAACTGCTTTATTTATATGTTTATTATATTCTCTTAACAGGCGCCGGTTTGGGCTCCAACTTCATATCTTCCTTTGGTGCAGGCTTATTACCTAGATTATTTATCTTTTCATCTAACTTATCTGCTGCTTCCTTAGTGAAGATGATATTCTTGCTGACAAATTTACTGAACTCTTCCTTAGAGCCCGTTCCATTTCTAAGAAGCAGTTTATAATGATTAATTCCCGTCAAATGTCCCTTTAACTCTTCCGACAGACCTTCTTCACCCTGCTCTGTAATAGCCTGATATACTTCTTCCATGTGTTGAATAGACTGCATATCTTTATCAAAGGTTTTCCTTAGCTCATCAGCAGCTGACTTCATAAAGCCTGATGAAGAGACAGCTGTTTTCATTTCCTTTTTGATTTCGTCGTATCCTTCAGGATGAGTAACTATCTTTATGGCGGCGCTTTTTGATGCTGCCGCTATCTTCATTATAGCAGCTCTGGTAACCATATCCTCAAAGAGCTTACTCTTCTCTTCTTCAGACATTTTATTCTCAGCAGAGCTGTCCTTGATAAGCTTTATATAATCCTCACGATTCTCTATTTCAAGAGCCTCCACAAGGAGTAGCTGAGCATCTGTACCGGTAGAATTCTCATCCTGACGGTAATGCTCTACAGCACTTCGATTCATTCTCTTATCTGATTCGAGAACTCTCTCAGCATCTTCTATACTATCAGGAAGCTCAAGTTCATCTTTTTTCACTTTTTTTAAGGCATCCCACTCTTTCTTAGCCTTTTCCCTATGAGCAGTCTGCTTTTTATTTATCTCACCCAGCTTTTCGCTATGATGATACAGCGTACTGTACTCACTATATAGTTCCTCTGCATTATCAAGAGCATACTGAAGAGTCTCAAGCTCCTTTAGCTCGGCCTCCTTCACTTTTTTGCCTTCTCTCTGCTTCTTATCTACAGCTTCCTTTCTCATTATATAATAATTAGTAGTGGTCCATACAGCCTGCTTTGCAGCCATACATAGAGACTGGTAGTTTTCCAGCATATATTCCGGACTTTGTACATCCACCTGAGTCGAAAGCTGGGATATCTTATCGGATAATGCCTTATTTGCGGCAATCATTTCTCCATACTCCTCTACTTTTCTGCGAGGAACCTTTTTGATATCCAATGTGGCGTCTGTGGTAGGCTTCGCCTCCTTTGCCATAGCTCTTACCTTCTGCAGATCCTTCGTCATCTTATCGAAAACTTCTTCACGCATATTGGAATAAACCATTCCGGCATATGCTACATCTACAACTCTGGTGTAGAGGTTTATGTTATCAGGAACTAACACCTTACCCTTTTTAGTATTTACTACCTCGCCAGATGAACGATCATACAAATCATTTATTATATCTATCTTATCAAAATCCTTCTCATCAACAACCTTAAGAATGTTAACAGAATTATCCTTTATTACCGTGCCCTTATCATGATATTTATACTGATATTTACCATAATTTATTGCACGTTTTACCTCGTCAAGTCTATCGATAGCTCTATCTATTTCTTCCTTGTTAAGATCATATCCGGCAAGTATGGTCTTTAGATATTCAGGCTTAAGCGCCATTACCATTTCCGCTGTCTTTCGAGGAATAACCCGGATACTTTTCAGCTTAACGAAGCTCATCACATTCTTATCATAGTTAAGATTAACAGCTCCCAGTGCGGTATCATTATCAATCCCCTCTATAGCAACCAGAGTGTCGACCATATTACCATTTTTATCCGGACGCTTCTCAACCTTATAAAAAATATTATTCGCATGACGGTCAACATTACCGCATATATAGTCTAGTATCTGAATATTGGCTGCATCTTCTATAAACTTAGGCGAATTCGCCACACCTGCAACCGTAAGGTTTGTGAGTGGATTTTCTAAACTCTTTATTTTAGGGTCATCCATAGTAGCACTCTTCATAAATGTCCCCTTATGTATCTTGTCTCCTGTCCTTACTCGCATATTCTCAGACTTTGGTATGAGTGTACTCAATCCAATGGAGTCAGCAACGGTGGAAACAGCAGAATTACGCTTATCTATTCGAGCCTTCTTATTTATCTTTAGTCTGCTCTGAATGGAATATTTATTCTTTAACAAACGAACCTGACGGGTGATTTCTACAAGCTTTTTTATATTTTCTGGAGTTTTAAGGTTCTCATTAAAGCTATATAACTTAGCATACTTCTGAGAATTCCGCCCCATATTCAGCCCACCGGTATATAAGTCTATATCCGACATCAATGCACTCTGATACGACCATTCAAAGCTTTCATCACTTCTGTAAAGCGAACTAACGCTCTGCCAATCAGGATATATCTGTATATCAGCCTTCTGAAGCTTTACCATATCAGTGCCGTACTGTTTAAAAAACGAGGATCTGGTATCATCATGATTTACCAGATACTTTATATATCTAATCTTATCAGGATCGTTTCCTGCCAGCTGCTTATATAGCTTACTTGTTTCCTTTTCAAAGTCAAATGGGACCTCATGCTCTGTGAAATAACCATCTACTTTGGCACCTTCATTTTGAGTCTGAATGTGGATTCTGGTATTAGTTATACCGCCCTTTTTCTCAAGGTTTTCATCATTTATCGTGACATGCATGGCTCTTGCCTGTTCAAAAAGTCCAGGCAGATCAAAGGTTTTATTATCGGTCTTCGTTAAGGCATCATTAATAAGCTTTATATCCTTACCCATGATTTTCTTCAGCTTCTGAAAAGATTCATCCCTTTCTGGGGCATGATTGGCCAGACGGCTGGCTATACTCACATACTTGGTATAGAAACCCATCAGATTTTCACGCTCAATCCTTTTCTTCTGGTCAGGATCCATATATGGAGACATATCATCCATAAGCTTTCCAAGCTCAGCTAATGCTTCCCTGGTTTCCTTGGAATCAGTTGTATCCATAAGGGACATAACATATCCTGTATATTGCTCTATTCTCTTCTTAGATCTTGTAATTGGCATATCGCACCTCTTTTTTCAATGCACTAAGTTTAACCTATTTACTCAATATAAGTAAATCATTATCACATATGTCATGATAACACTCTAAGAGCAACAAAAGCGCTACAGAAATAAATGTATTTTTTCTTTTCCACAGGATTTGTTTTAGTTTAATATGATCTTTTTTTGTAACTCATTTAGCACTCTTTTTTTGTCCGCGCTCCATTCTGGTGCAATTAATATTTTCTTCGGACCATCGCCCGTCAATCTATGTATTATAATGTCATCTGGCAAGATATCTAAACAGTCTGAAATCAGATCAATATATTCCTCCATAGTCATACATTTGAAAAGTCCATTCCTGTAGTCCATCTCCAAATCTGTACCTTTTAATACATGAAGTAACTGAAGCTTGATTCCTTGCACTCCACTTTCTCCAACATATCTCACAGATTCCAGCATATCTGCCCTTGTTTCTCCCGGAAGTCCAAGAATAATATGAGTTATTACATCAATATTTCTTTTCTTTAATTCTCTTACCGCTTCGTCATATACCTGGAGAGGATATCCACGCCTTATATACTCCGCCGTTTTTTCATGGATAGTCTGTAGTCCCAGTTCTATCCATACAGGTTTAATGCAATTTATCTCCTCAAGCAGGTTTAGTATTTCATCTGAAAGACAGTCTGGCCTCGTCCCAATTGATAACGAAACTATATGCGGATTTTCTACAGCTTCCATATAGAGTGATCTCAGATGAGCTACAGATGCATACGTATTGGTAAAAGCCTGAAAATATGCTATATACCTATTGTTTCCACCTTGCCTTCCGGATGGCATTTTGGACTCTACTCTTTTCTTTCCCTGTTCTATCTGTTCAGTGATAGACAGATTTTTATTTCCTGCAAAGTCCCCTGAACCACCCGACGAACAGAATATACACCCTCTGGTATCCAGCTTTCCATCCCTATTCGGACATGTGAAGCCTCCATCTATTGCTATCTTGTATATCTTCTGTCCATATTTATCTTTTAAATACTGATTAACGGTTCTTTGTTTCACTATTTATACTTACTCCTCAAACTTTTTTTCTTAATTACCTAATACTGCCCTTTATCTAGACCTATTCCACTCTAAGTCTGTCAACTACGCTTTTCTTACTGATTTTCTTATATGCAACCACCGGTATGCATACAACAAGTACAGCCAAAAATGGTAGACATATAAGCTCCGGTACCAGTGTAAAGTTCCAGTCAAACATTGGCACATTATTTGTAAGTGCCCTGATAAGGGTAACACTGAGAACTGATGATGCAGCAAGTGAAACTACTACTGACCAGATATAGTATAGACATCCTTCCTTGATAAGCTTAATACTCTGCTGTTTTCCTGTCATTCCAACAGCTTCCAGCATTGCAAGCTCTCTGCTTCTGACAATTATAGAGGTTATCATAGTATTGGCAAAGTTCATAAGACCAATAAGTCCAAGAATTCCGGCTACTACTATTCCAACTATTTTTATCATACTTCCAAATGATGCATACTCTTCTTCTATGCTTTCTTTGGAATCATAATCCATATTTGCATTTACTTCCTTTGTGTAGTTCTTCAGCCAGTCATTTACAGATGCTTCCTTTGTATCCTCTACATCCATAAGAACTCTCATGGCTCCCCAGTCAGAACCATTAAGTGATAAGAACTCATCCTCCGGAAGTATATAGTTACACTCGAACAGTCCATAAGCTCTAAGCTCCATAGCAAGCGGTATCTCCACTATGCCATATACCTCGTATTCCTTTAATGGAGCATTTTCATAGCTTACATACTCATACTCTTTTCCATCCTCACCGGTTTCTGTCAATGTTTCTGCATACTTTGAATCATAGCTTCTTATCTGAATCTTATCCCCCGGCTTAAGAAAATCCTCCGCATCACTATCTGTCATGAATCTTGTCATAAGGACATAATCACCGCTATTAAATGTATCCCAGTCGATACTTTCTTTTCCATCTAAAGTTTCAAGAACCTTAAGCTTTTCAAATGCCAGCTTTCCAACGCCGTAAGTCTTTCCATCTAAAGACTTAGCCGAACTATAATATTCCTGTTCATTTTTTATATCATTTTCTGTATAACCGTAGCTTATGAATTTCTCCTTCATCAGATCTGTATTTAGTACATTTTCTTCTATCTTTGCCCAGCTTTCATCACTAAACTCCTGGCCTCTTTCATTTATATAAATTGCTCCGGTTTCCTCTACTCCATCGAGACTTGACAGCTTTTCGAGTAATGACGCATCAATTGCCTGAGTCTCCTTATAGGATGCACTTGGATCATCTACACTAACATCCTGCAGGCTAAAGTCTGCTATGATAAGATTCTCTACATAGCCATCCATACTGAAGCCACTTACGAATCCATATACTGAATTAAGTACAACAAGCGCAAGAGAAAGTGAAAGGATTACTGTGACCAGCTTCTTCTTAGGCTTTCCATTTTTATCCATTTCTTCTGTATATTTAACTGTTTCAACAGGTGAAACCTTTGATGCTTTGCGGCAAGGCTTCATAGCGCTTATTACTACTGTGATGTAAGAGAATAAGGCAGCACCAAGAAGAATCCAAACATTTATATGAAGCTCGCCCTTTCCAACATTAACAGTATTAAACTGCCCGGAAATGATTGGAAGAAGGAATACTGCAACCAGAACCCCAAGGGCTGTTCCAACAGGAATACCGATAAGTGAAATGATATTCGCTCTCTTCATTACTATCTTTCGCAGCTGCTTTTCTGTTGTACCGATAGTCTTAAGAAGTCCGAATTCCTGAATGTCTGAAATAATATTTATATCAAATATGTTGAAAATAATCAGATAGCCCGCAAGCATAAATACAGCACATAAGGATAGACAGGTAATTAACATAGATGGATTAAGCTTGCTGGTTCCATAAGCCCAGTTAACACCATAGTCAACATTCTCTCTTATTCCGGTTCTATCTATAAGCTTCAGAATCTTCCCCTCAATATTTAAGCTATTACTGAAATTAAAATCCACTGAATATCTTCCGATATAATCATTTGTATCAGACTCCGGAAGTGGCACTGTCTTGGCAGGTGCATACTTTTCCTGAAAGCTTTTCGAGAAGTATGTCATCTGAGAAGGATTTAACGGATCCCCTTCATAGATACCACATACGGTGAATTCCTTCTCTATCACTTCATTTTCTAATTCAATATCAAGAGTAGCCTTACTACCCACTTCTGAAGGAACGCTTAGAGCCTCAAGTACAACATTACTCAGAACAACCTCGTCCTCAGCTTCCGGCATTCTACCCTTTGTAGGATAGCTGAAGCCTTCCTTTGCATTTTTATCCTCAGCATAGTAACACTCTGCATGAACCTTCTTTAGCTCTTCATTTGAGAGCATACCTACCATAATTCTGTAAGATACAGACTTTAACTTTGAGTCATCCTTAACCTGGTTATACTCCGCCTCTGTCAAATACTTGAAGCTACCATGGCAGCTTCCGCCAGCCTGTCTCATTGAGCCTTCCTGAATCTCATTTAGCATACTTCCTCCAACAGAGAAAAGTGATGAGAACAGAAGACTTGTTAAGATTACTGCCATTACCAGTACCACATACTTACTAAACTTTGCCTTGATTCCGCTAACTGCTATATTACTAATTACTTTTTTATTATTTACACTCTTCATTATTCTATCCTTTTATGTTACTTATACTTTCCATATGACAGTTATGTCGTTTTATTTGATGATATGACCATCTTCGATTCGGATAGTCCTGTCTGCCAGCTGCGCTATCTCATCATTGTGAGTGATCATAACTATTGTCTGATTAAACTTATTACCGGTGGTCTTCAGAAGTCCCAGTACATCCTGACTTGTTTTTGTATCAAGATTTCCTGTAGGCTCATCCGCAAGTATGATTGCCGGCTTTGAAGCAAGCGCTCTTGCTATAGCCACTCTCTGCTGCTGTCCACCGGAAAGCTTTGATGGAAGTACATTTAACTTCTTCTCAATCCCAAGAGTTTCTATTACATTTTCTATATATTCTTTATCTACCTTCTTGCCATCCAGTTGAAGCGGAAGGATGATATTATCATATACGCTGATTGAAGGAACCAGGTTAAAGCTCTGGAATATAAATCCTATCTTCCTTCGTCTGAAGATGCATAACTCATCTCCCTTAAGTCCCGATATATCCTTGTCGTCAATTATGACTTTTCCTTCAGTCGGATTATCAAGTCCGCCAAGCATATGAAGCAGCGTTGACTTTCCGCTTCCACTGGTTCCTATGATGCTCACAAATTCACCACGCTCAACTTCTATACTCACATCATCGAGAGCCTTTACAAGTGTTTCGCCCTCTCCGTAATATTTCTTTAAATGCTCTGCAACTAATATACTCATTTTATTACTCCTCGTATTTTTTCTTTAATGCATCCGTATGGAAGCTTTATTTCTTTTACAATAGGAATAGTATCATAGAATTATTACCAGATTATTTCTGAATTCTTTCATTTCTGAAAGATTCTAAGATTCTTTAAAAACAAAAAGGAGCCTATCCCATCTCAGGATACGACTCCTTATTAACTATTCAGATCATGTACTTGCTGAATAGGTCTGCTTTGCATTTTTCTCTTTACATAAAATTTACATTGAATCTACTTTCTTAGATATAAGATAAACTCTCCGCCTTCTCTTCTATTATTCGGAACGACCTTGATATATCCATCTTCCTTAGAGAGAATCTCTCTTGTCAGGTAGAGGCCTATTCCGACTCCCTCTTCCTGCTGAACCTCTTCACCTCTGAAGAATCTTCCGAATATCCTCGCTGCATCCTCCTCAGTTATGCCCTTTCCTTCATCTATAACATGTATTTCAGCATACATGTCAGTTTCAGAAATCTTTACATCTATTCTTCCACTCTCCGGAGAATACTTAACTGCATTATCCAGAACATTTATCAGGGCTTCCAGTGTCCACTTCATGTCAAAGCTTGCTTCAATGTCACTTTGAGAAGAATCCGAAGACGTAAATGCTATCCCACGCATCTCAGCCTTCTGCTTCACGGCAGCTATACCTGATTCTACCAGCAAGCTCACTGAGGACCTTGTAGCTTTTACTTCCAGAGTACCGCTTTCCAGCCGTGAGAGCTTAGTGAGCGAATCAATAAGGAATTCCAGCCTTTGATTCTGTCTATTTATTTCATCAGCATACTTGCTGATCCTCTCCAGAGATTTCTGCATGCTCTCAGAATCATTTCCTCTTACCTGGTTTATCTCTTCTGATAGCAGTTCAGTATACATTTTGATATTCGTCATCGGAGTCTTCGTCTGATGAGATATATCCGATATAAATTGTTCCAGTCTATGTCTTTCAGCTTCCAGATTCTGACTGGAGATAGCCGACCTTCCAAGAAATTCCTTCCATTTGGATTCGAGTCTGGACAGCTTTGTTTCATCGTAGTTACTCTCCACAAATGATCCATTTATCGCATCGTCCAGCATCTGATCTAATCGATCAAGTGTTTTATTCTTTAGCATATATATCTCCGATTCACGCGCTAAAATTTCTCTATAGAATAAGTCTGTCTCAGTCGAACTTATAGCCCTGTCCATACACGGTACTGATGTGTTTCACTTTACTATCAGCATCGATTTTACTACGAAGTCTGTTAACAGTAACCGAAAGGGCATTTTCCTCTACATATTCTCCGCTGTCTCCCCAGAGCCTTTCAATAAGTGTATCTCTGGTAAGTATAAGCCCTTTGTTGTCCAGAAAGATTTTAAGAAGCCTCTGTTCATTTACACTAAGGAATATTTCCTCATTTCCTTTGCTAAAGGTAAGCTTATCAAAGTCGAAAAGCATATCATCTATCTTGTATACATTTGAAGATGCCACTTCTGTTTTATTATCAGAGTTTTCCTGTTGCTGTGTAAGCCTGCTTCTTCTTATGAGTGCATTTACTCTTGCCCTAAGTACTGCAAGGCTAAATGGTTTCGTAAGAAAATCATCTGCTCCAATTGTCAGGCCTGTCACTTCATCTATCTCCAGATCATTTGCTGTAAGAATCAACACTGGAACGTCACTTCTTTCTCGCACAAACTTCAGATAGTCATATCCTATTCCATCCGGAAGATTGAGATCAAGAATGATGAGGCTCAGCTCTCTTCCATACTTCTCAAATCCTGCCTTTGCATCGCCTATTGTATATTCCTTGTAAAATGCATCTGCGGCATCAGCCAGCGAAATAGATATCCCTTCACTAAGAGTTTTATCATCTTCTACTACTTGTATAGCCATTATTCCTTTTCTTCCCCTATGCTATTTATGCTGGTTTCAAAATCACCTGTGATACCAACACTTAAGTCATATTATATCCTTTTTGTGCTTTTGTAAATAACTTCAACTACTTTTACTTCAGCAACCTGACGACCATTTCTGAAAGCAAATATCATAAGAAGTATTACCACTGGAACAGCTAAAAATAATGCAGTATTGAAAAATCTCTCAGTAGCAAAGTTTGAAAGCTTTGTATAGTTTACAAGAGTTGATGTTCCATTTAAGAACATATGAGCTGCGATAGTAGGAAGAATCGAGCCTGTCTTGTGGTAGATATATGCGAGAAAAAGTCCTACAACTGTTGCATAACATACCCAGATTATCTGTCCATGCATAAGTCCAAATGTTGCTGATGATAGAACCATTGCAAATCCTACAGGCATAGCCTTCTTAAGTCTGTCAAAAAGAAGTCCTCTGAATATAACTTCCTCAATAATAGGCGCAGCAAAAACATTTCCAATAATTGCAAGTATTGCACTCTGTGTGAAAAGTCCGGTCGCTGAATCGGCATATGAGTTTATCATACTTTCTGATAAAGGCAAATTCATAAGAACACCAACTACCAGAATATACATTGCTGTACCTATACCCGCTCCGGCAACTACACTTTTTGCGGAAACAGGCTTTAGATTTATCTTTTCAGACATTTTTTCATGTCTTACCTTATACATGATTGCCAGTGTAAGAAGCGCTAGAATTGCTGAAGTTATAACTACAATTCCCATGTTATTCTGAAGAAGCTCTGTGGCTCTTTCCACTGCAACGCCACTAGTTACTTTTCCTTCTTTGGCAGCCTTAACTCCTACATATATTCCAAAACCTATGCTGCATGCCATTGAACCTGCTATCTGACTGGCAACGTAAATGCCAAAATATCCAAGTCCTCTTCCAATGTTTTTAAATCTTTCTTTCATTTATTTATCCCTCCCGGTCATCCATTTTTTTAGAAGTTTTTTCTTGCTTCGATAATTGGATAATACTCCGAAAGGTTATTCATTTGTCTGATTACGTTGCGAATGGTAAATATTCTGTCGTAAAAATCCCGCAGAACCACTATTTAGGATTCTGCGGGATTTAGAAAATTGCATTTACTTAGACTTAATTATTTTGTCTCTTCTACTAAGTCCATTGCTACACTCTCATCTAGAGGTTTAGCATTATATTTAGTTCCATCTTCATCTATAAGGAAACCACCAATTGTACTGTCTTCGCCATATCCTTCATCGAAGAAATATCCAAACTCTTTGTTTTCTACTGTTATTTTAGTATACTCAGTACCATCACTTGTTTTAGCATCCTCTGTTTCGTATTCGCCGTAGTAGATATTTCCGCCTTTCGAAACAATTGCTATAGGTGTTCCTGATGACTTAAACAAAGCAAGCTCTAAATCATTATCCGGTTCAGATATATAAAGACCACCCATATAAACTATATCCTCAGAAGCAGTGCCATCAGTAGCTGTTGCTGCCTCTTCTAACTTGATAGAGTCAAATGTATTAGCAAGCGCATCACTTATAGCCATATCTGTGGCATCATCACCACTCATATGAATAAGGAATTCAAATGAAAGTGTTCCACCATTATATGCGCATGTGTAAATAGACTGTGATAATGTAGTCTCGCCTTCGTTGGAATCTAAACTGCTGGAATAGGTTGTAATATCTTCATGGTTTGGAAGTACACCCTCAATAACATCAAGCTCATCCTCTGCCCATCCACTTGTTACAGTCTTCAGTGCCTCCTCTGGATCAGCACCCTCTTCGTACTTAATAGTAAGCATGCATGCACCTGCAGAATCGCCAGTATATACGAAGTTAGCCTCATGTTCATCAACCTCTTCAGCACTTAATACGCTGGCATCATAGTTTACTGACCATCCATCTGGGCTGATATATTCCATATAATCAGGCTGTGGAGCCTCAGTAACTGCTTCGGTTGTAGCCTCAGTTGTTGTCTGTTCTGTTGTTTCTTCCGTCTTAGTACCACATGCAACTAAAGAACCAGTCAGAATACACATCATTGTCAAAACAAGAAACCTTTTTTTCATTTTTATATTCTCCTTGCAAAAAATATTCCCCTATACTTTTAACTTAATTTTTTAGTATATTACACAGATATGAGTATGTCAATTCATAAAACAGTCTAAATATAAAGTGGGCAAATAGAATAAATTGCCTTTCTATAGTTTCTATATCCATTCATTTCTCTAAAGGCATAAGATCAGTCTCTATTAATTCGTCCGTCTCTGAATATACAAGCTTCAACGAGAAGTAATCTTCTCTTTCTTCAAGTAAACGGAAAAATATCTTGTCTCCTTCCCAGATAGGTAGATTATAAACCTCAGATTTTTCAATCCACACCAGCTCACCTTCGTCGCAATCAATTATCTCTCCCTCAAATTCAGTTGCTGTATAGAGATGCATATATTCTACAATTCTTGATTGGAAAACATAAAGAAAATATTGATTATA
>CAMKQB010000031.1 GCA_946414825.1 uncultured Lachnospiraceae bacterium | reverse complement strand
TATTTATTCTATCGAGGATCTGGCTCAGCTGATCTATGATCTGAAATGTGCCAACAAGAAGGCGCGTATCTCAGTTAAACTCGTATCCGAAGCGGGTGTGGGTACTGTTGCAGCAGGTGTGGCCAAGGCAGGTGCTCAGGTAATCCTCGTATCTGGATATGACGGCGGAACGGGAGCGGCTCCACTTAGTTCAATTCATAATGCAGGTCTTCCATGGGAAATGGGACTTGCTGAGACACATCAGACACTTCTTGAGAATGGCCTACGTGATCAGGTTGTTATTGAGACAGACGGAAAGCTTATGACAGGTCGTGACGTAGCTATCGCAGCTATCCTTGGAGCTGAGGAATTTGGCTTTGCAACTGCTCCACTTGTAACTATGGGGTGCGTAATGATGAGAGTTTGTCAGAGCGATACATGCCCTATGGGGGTTGCAACACAGAACCCTGAGCTGAGAAAACGCTTCAGAGGTAAGCCTGAGTATGTAGAGAACTTCATGCGATTTATAGCAAGAGAGCTTCGTGAATATATGGCTCGTCTCGGTGTTAGAAGTATAGATGAGCTGGTCGGAAGAACAGATCTTATCAAGGTTAAGGAAGAGCTAAGCGATAAGCAGTCCAGAATGAATCTGGATAAAATACTTGTTGATATGTCAGGTGTTGCCAGAGAGCTTCAGACCTTCCATAAGGATAAAATGTATGATTTTAAGCTCGAAACTACTAAGGATGAGAAAGTGCTACTTAAGTCTAAGGCGGTACAGAAGGTTCTGAAGGAACTGGCTCATTCGGGCAGCCAGGAGGCTTTAAAATCTGCCAGTCTTACTAATTCTATTAGCGAGAGCATCAAGGTCACAAATATTGGTAGAACCTTTGGAACACTTCTGGGTGCGGAGATAACAAGAAAGGCACCAGAGGGACTGCCGGAGGATACATTTACAATTAATTGTGAGGGCTCCGGTGGACAGAGCTTCGGAGCATTTATCCCATCTGGTCTCACACTTAATCTTGTGGGTGACAGTAACGACTACTTCGGTAAGGGACTGTCAGGTGGTAAGCTAATCCTTCATGCTCCAGAGAATGCAGGCTACGATGCAGAGGAAAATGTCATCGTCGGAAATGTAGCACTCTACGGTGCAACATCAGGGGAGGCTTATATTGCCGGTATCGCGGGCGAGAGATTCTGCATCAGAAATTCTGGTGCAACAGCAGTTGTTGAAGGCGTTGGCGAGCATGGATGCGAGTATATGACAGGTGGTCGTGCAGTTATCCTTGGACCAACAGGTAAGAATTTTGCGGCCGGAATGAGCGGCGGAGTTGCTTATGTACTGGACGAGGAAAATACACTTTATAAGAATCTCAATAAGCAGATGGTCCTTATGGAGAAGCTTGAAAGTAGGCACGATGCAGAGGAACTCCGTCAGATAATTGAGAAACACGTGCAGTACACAGGCTCCAGGAAGGGACAGAAGATACTGGATAACTTCGATGAATACTTCCCTAAGTTTAAGAGGGTAATTCCTTCAGACTATAAGGAAATGCTCATACTTACAGCTAAGTATGAGAACGATGGAAGGTCACATGAGGAAGCTTTAATAGAGGCCTTCAAGGAATATATAGGTTAGAACAATAATAGTGTCATCCTGGGCAAAGGATTTTAAAGGAGGATAGAAAAATGACAAAGTACATATTCGTAACCGGTGGTGTTGTATCAGGACTAGGAAAGGGAATCACAGCGGCGTCGCTTGGTCGACTTCTCAAGGCAAGGGGTCTCAAGGTGGCGGCTCAGAAGCTCGACCCATATATCAATGTTGACCCTGGAACCATGAGTCCATACCAGCACGGGGAAGTATATGTAACTGAGGACGGAGCAGAGACCGACCTGGATCTCGGTCACTACGAGAGATTTATCGATGAGAATCTGAACAAGTATTCTAACCTTACTTCTGGAAAGGTTTACTGGAATGTTTTAAATAAAGAAAGAAGAGGAGAATACCTGGGCTCAACGGTCCAGGTTATTCCACATATAACCAATGAGATAAAGGACTTCGTATATAGAGTCGGAAATGAAACTGACGCGGATGTGGTTATCACAGAGATAGGTGGTACCATCGGAGATATCGAGTCACAGCCATTTATCGAGGCGGTGAGACAGATATCCCTTGAGGTGGGAAAGGAGAATTCACTTTTCATTCACGTAACACTTGTTCCTTTCCTTCACGGTTCTGATGAACATAAGTCAAAGCCTACCCAGCATTCGGTTAAGGAGCTTCAGGGAATGGGCGTTCGTCCTGATATCATCGTCCTAAGATGCGATGAGCCACTGGAGGAATCCATCTTCAAGAAGATATCCCTCTTCTGTAATGTTAAGGAAGACTGCGTTATCGAGAATAGAACTCTTCCCAGTCTCTATGAGGCACCTCTCATGCTTGAGGATGCAGGCCTTGCAAATGTTGTCTGCCGCGAGCTTTGCATCAGAAGTGCTGCTCCAGACCTGAGGGAATGGAAGGATATGGTAAATAGCATTGAGACTCTGGATAAGGAAATAACTATTGGCCTTGTCGGTAAATACGTTCAGCTTCATGACGCATATCTATCTGTTGCAGAAGCGCTTCGCCATGCCGGCTACGTCTTTGAGACAGATGTTAAGATTGAATGGATAGATTCTGAAGAGCTTGACGAATCAAACTACGAGGAAAAGCTAAGCAAGGTAAATGGAATCATAGTTCCGGGAGGCTTTGGAGATAGAGGTGTAGATGGCATGATCCTTTCTGCTAGGTATGCGAGAACTCATAAGGTTCCATATTTCGGCATTTGTCTCGGAATGCAGATAGCTGTTATAGAATTTGCACGAAATGTTGCAGGACTTACAGATGCCTGCTCAGGTGAATTCCATGATGCAACAGACACTAAGGTTATAGACTTCATGCCAGGTCAGTCAGACAGCCTGGATAAGGGTGGTACCCTTCGTCTGGGAAGCTACCCATGTCTTGTAACCGAAGGAACCCTTCTTGAGAAATGCTATTACAAAGAAGATAATGGAGCGGACACTACTGGTCAGAGTGAAAAGATAATTAGTGAACGCCATAGACATAGATACGAGTTTAATAATGAATATCGTGAAATTCTCGTATCTGCGGGACTGGTTATTTCCGGTCAGTCTCCTGATAAGCGGCTCGTCGAAACTATTGAACTCACAGATCATCCATTTTACATCGGCGTGCAGTATCATCCGGAATTCAAGTCGAGACCTAACCGTCCGCATCCATTATTTCAGAAGTTTATTGAATCTGCATGTCAGAATAAATAGGTGGGAAAAATGATAGACGAAAAATTACATGAAGAATGTGGAGTATTTGGTGTATACTCTCCTCGTAATTATGATATTGCAAAGGATGTTTACTACGGACTATATGCTCTCCAGCACCGCGGTCAAGAGAGCTGTGGAATCGTAGTAAATGATGATGGACTATTCTTTTCGCATAAGGATATCGGACAGGTAAGTAATGTTTTTGATTCGAAGAACCTAGATGAACTGCCTGATGCCAGCATGGCTATAGGACATGTTCGCTATGGTACAACCGGTGGTAATAGTAGAAGAAATACTCAGCCTATCGAGGTCAATCATCAGAAGGGAAAGCTGGCACTTGCACATAACGGAAATATAAGTAATGCGTATGAACTTAGAAATGAGCTTGAACTTTCCGGCGCAATATTCCATACTACATCTGATACGGAAATCATCGCGTATATTCTGACGAGGGAAAGACTCAGAACTCCTTCTATTGAAAAGGCAGTTTTCGAATGTATGAAATATCTGGAGGGTGCCTACTCAATAGTAATGATGTCTTCTTCGAAGCTGATTGCTGTTAGAGATCCTCATGGCTACAGACCTTTATGCTACGGCATGACAGGAGATGGCAGATATGTTATCGCCTCTGAAAGCTGTGCACTGGATGTGGTGGGGGCGCATTTTATAAGAGATATAAGACCGGGCGAAGTAATGGTCTTCTCCAGGGAAGGCGTCACAAGCCTGACAGATGCAGTAGATTCAAAAAGGAAGCAGATATGTATCTTTGAATACATATACTTTGCCAGACCGGACTCTGTAATAGATGGCGTGTCGGTTCATGAGGCTAGACAGAAGGCGGGAGAAATCCTGGCAAGAGAGCATGGAGTTGAGGCAGACGTTGTGGTGGGAGTTCCGGATTCAGGACTCGATGCTGCACTGGGTTATTCCAAGTATTCTGGTATTCCTTATGGAATAGGACTTATCAAGAATAAATATATCGGTAGGACCTTTATCTCACCTACTCAGAATGAGAGAAATAGCCAGGTCAGAATCAAGCTCAGCCCAATAGCATCAACGGTTAAGGGTAAGCGAGTTGTCCTTATAGATGACTCAATTGTACGTGGTACAACCTGCGAAAGAATAGTCAGACTTATACGTGAAGCAGGGGCAAAAGAAATTCACATGAGAATTTCTTCCCCACCTTTTACAAATCCGTGTTATTATGGTACAGATATAGATTCGAGGGACAAGCTGATAGCATGTCACCATTCGGTAGAAGAGATAGCAAAAATCATAGGGGCTGACTCGTTGGGATATCTTCCAGTGGACTCATTATCAGAGTTAGTTGGCCATGATAGTTACTGCAATGCCTGCTTTACCGGAGACTATGCCACCAGAGTTCCTGAGAACATAAGTAAAAATAGATTTGAAAAGAGGCTTTCAGAAAGATGAGAGAATTTAACAGGAAATTGATTCTGGAGGACGGAAGCGAATACTATGGTTATTCCTTCGGTTCGGAAAAAGATGCGGTATGTGAAATAGTTTTCAATACCTCCATGGTTGGTTATCAGGAAATAGTTTCTGATCCATCCTATACCTATCAGGCGGTGGTAATGTCTTATCCACTTATAGGTAATTATGGAATTACTGATGAGGATTATGAGAGTAAGGTGCCAACTATAGGCGCTCTTATCGTAAGAGACTACAACGATGAGCCTTCTAATTTCCGATTCACAGAGACTCTGTCAGAGCTGCTCAGTGATAACGAGATACCAGGCATTTACGGAGTAGATACTCGTAAGCTTGTCCGTAGTATCAGAGATCTTGGTTCCAGAAGAGTCCTTATTACGAATGCAAATGTATCTATCGAGGAAGGACTTAAGATAATAGAAGAAACACCTGTTAAACGGGATGCAGTTTCACTGGTAAGTTCCAGGAAGAAATGGTATGCAAGAACTGCAAACCCAAGATATAGCGTAGTAGCAATTGACTGCGGCATGAAGTTAAATATAGTGAGAATGCTGAATAAATATGGCTGTAATGTAACTGTTGTTCCATATAATACTACTGCAGATGAAATAAAGGCTCTTAATCCAGATGGTCTGTTCATATCAAATGGACCTGGAGATCCGGAGGATGTAACAGAGGTTATAGATACTTTGAAGAATCTGAAGGGACAGCTTCCGATGTTCGGCATTTGCCTGGGACATCAGCTGCTGGCTCTTTCCTACGGAGCTAAGACTTATAAGCTCAAGTTCGGACATAGAGGTGGTAATCACCCGGTTCTCGATGTAAGGAGCGGCAAGATAGAAATAACCAGCCAGAACCACAGCTATGCTGTTAAGGATGAATCCGTAAATGGAACTGGACTGAAAGTATCACATATAAACCTTCTGGACAAAACAGTCGAAGGACTTGAGTCAAAGGCTGACAGAGTATTCTCTGTTCAGTACCATCCAGAGAGTGCGCCGGGACCTCAGGATAGTGCATATCTGTTTGAGAGATTCACTGGCTATATGGATGAGTTTAAAGCTATGAAGCAGGAGGTAGAAAAGGATGCCTAAGAGAACTGATATTAAGAAAGTACTTGTAATAGGCTCAGGACCTATCGTTATAGGTCAGGCAGCAGAGTTCGACTATGCCGGAACTCAGGCTTGTCTGGCGCTAAGAGAGGAAGGATACGAGGTTATCCTTGCAAACTCTAATCCTGCCACTATCATGACAGATAATTCTGTTGCTGATAAGGTTTATATGGAACCTCTTACACTTGAATATATTGCACGTATATGCCGCTATGAGAGACCGGATGCCATCGTTCCGGGAATCGGTGGACAGACAGGTCTTAACCTTGCTATGCAGCTCTATGATAAGGGCGTCCTGGAGGAGTGTGAGATAGAGCTTCTGGGTACCTCTGCATCCAGTATCAGATGTGCAGAGGATAGAGAAGAGTTCAAGGAGCTATGCGAGCGAATCGGCGAGCCGGTTGTTCCTTCTATGATTACATATAGTATAGAGGAAGGACTTGAGGCGGCAGAAAAAATCGGATATCCTGTTATCCTCCGTCCTGCCTTCACCCTTGGTGGTACAGGCGGCGGATTCGCTTATAACGAAGAGGAAATGCGTGAAATGATGAAGAATGCTCTGGCTCTTTCTCCTGTTCATCAGGTACTTGTTGAGAAAAGTATCAAGGGTTATAAGGAAATCGAATACGAAGTGATCAGAGATGCAAATGATACAGCTATCACAGTTTGTAACATGGAGAATCTCGATCCTGTTGGTATACATACGGGTGACTCTATAGTTGTGGCACCTAGCCAGACTCTTACTAATAAGGAATATCATATGCTGAGAGATAGTGCGCTGAAGATTATCAGAGCACTTCAGGTTAAGGGTGGATGTAATGTTCAGTTCGCGCTCGACCCTCAGTCCTTTAATTACTATGTAATCGAAGTTAATCCTCGTGTTTCACGTTCTTCTGCTCTTGCTTCAAAGGCTAGTGGTTATCCTATCGCAAGAGTATCTGCAAAGATTGCAGTAGGAATGAACCTTGAAGAGATACAGCTTGCGAACACTCCTGCATGCTTCGAGCCTGCACTTGACTATGTTGTTACAAAGATGCCTAGATTCCCATTTGATAAGTTTGATTCTGCATCTAATAAGCTGTCTACTCAGATGAAAGCAACCGGTGAAACCATGAGTGTCGGCAGAACTCTTGAGGAGAGTCTGCTGAAGGCTATTCGTTCTCTTGAGGATGGAAAGAATCACATCCATCTGGCTAAGTTCGATGTGGCAAATCTTTCTGACAAGCCAGCGCCGGAGAATCGTAAAGAGGCCATTTCAAAGCTTCTTAAATATATAGAGGACGGAACAGATGACCGTATCTATGCACTGTCACAGCTGATCTGGCTGGGTGTGGATCTGCAGGTTATCTTCAGTAGAACTGGAATAGATATGTTCTTCCTGGATAAGATCAAGAATATCGTTGATTTCGAGAAAGAGCTGGAGAAGCTGAGTGGTGAAGGAACAGTGGATAAGGATACTCTTTATTCAGCAAAGAAGATCGGCTTCTCAGATTCCTATATCGCAGAACTGACAGGTCTTACTGAGGATGATGTCTATAATCTCAGAAAAGAGTATGATATAAAGCCTGTTTACAAGATGATAGATACCTGTGCCAGCGAGTTTGAGAGCTATGTTCCTTACTTCTATTCAACCTATGAGGATGAAAATGAGTCTATCATTTCCGATGCTAAGAAGGTTATAGTTCTTGGTTCTGGGCCTATCAGAATCGGACAGGGTGTGGAGTTCGACTATTCAACAGTTCACGCTGTTAAGACTATTCATGAGATGGGCTATGAGGCCATCGTTATTAATAACAATCCTGAAACCGTTTCAACGGATTATACTACAGCCGATAAGCTGTATTTCGAGCCTCTTACTACTGAGGATATAATGAACATAATCGATATGGAGAAGCCTATGGGTGTTATTACATCCCTTGGCGGTCAGACGGCAGTTAACCTGGCGGAGTCCCTTGCAAAGCGTGGAGTTAAGATAATCGGAACAGACTGTGAGGCTATCTTCCGGGCAGAGGATAGAGATGCATTTGAAGGCGTTATTGAGAGTCTCAATATCCCTCATCCAAAGGGAGAGGCAGTTACGGATATAGAGAGTGGTGTCAAGGCTGCAGAGAGAATAGGTTATCCTGTTCTTGTCAGACCAAGCTTCGTACTAGGTGGACGTGCTATGGAGATCGTGGCAAATGAGGAAATGCTGAGACATTATCTCAAGACTGCCGTTGAAGTTGATGAGGATAGACCTGTACTTGTAGATAAATACATAGTTGGTAAAGAGGTTGAGATCGATGCTGTATGTGATGGAAAGGATGTCTTCCTTCCGGGTATCATGGAGCTGGTTGAGAGAACAGGTGTTCACTCAGGTGATAGTACTTCTGTTTATCCGCCTTACTCAATCTCTGAAAAGGTTAAGGAGACAATCGCTGAATATACTACCAAGCTGGGACTTGGTATCGGAATCATCGGTCTCTTCAATATTCAGTTCATAGTTGATAAGGACGATAATGTTTACATCATAGAGGTTAATCCTAGAGCTTCAAGAAGTGTTCCATTCCTGTCGAAGTCTTCAGGTTATCCACTAGTTGATATAGCTACAAGAGTTATGCTGGGCGAGAGTCTCGCTGATCAGGGTTATCTCATAACTCCTGCTCTTGGAGATGGAGTGGATGAGAATACTAAGAGAAAGGGTCAGAAGTATTGGTATGTAAAGGCTCCTGCCTTCTCCTTTGAGAAGCTAAATGGTATGGATGCTTATCTGTCCCCTGAGATGAAGTCAACGGGTGAAGCAATTGGATATGATAAGAGTCTGAAGAGAGCATTTTATAAGGCACTTCAGGCATCAGGAATCAAGATGAAGGAATACGGAACTGTTATGGTTACACTTGCTGACGAGGATAAGGAAGAGGCACTTCCACTTGTTAGAAGATTCTATGAGCTTGGTTTCAATATAGAAGCAACGGTTGGAACTGGTGAATTCCTGAAGGAGCATGGAATAAGAACAAGGATTAAGGGTAAGCTGAGTGACGGTAGTGATGAGGTGCTGAGATCTATCCAGGCAGGATATGTTAGTTACATCATCAACACCAGAGCTATTCTTTCGGGAGTACATTATCAGGATGGTGCCGAGATCAGAAAATGCGCTATCATGAACGGAGTCACAATGTTTACTTCACTTGATACAGTTAGGATATTGCTGGATGTTCTCGAAGATATCACTCCAAGAATCTCAGTAATCTAAATCAAAAGAACGTGTCATTTAAGAACATGTCATTCTGAGCGAAGCGAAGAATCTATAAAGAACATGTCATTCTGAGCGTAAGCGAAGAATCTATAAAGAGCATGTCATTCTGAGCGTAAGCGAAGAATCTTTTTAAGAAAGGTAAGTAGTATGAGTTACACAGAAGCAGAAATAATGGAATACATAGAGGAAGAGGATGCGAAGTTTATCAGACTTGCCTTCCGCGATGCTTATGGTATTCAGAAGAATATATCCATAATGCCTAGTGAGATTCACAATGCATTTAAGGATGGTATATCTATAAATGCCAGAGCAATAAGAGGCTTCGAGTCTTATAAGGAGCCTAACCTTTACCTCAAGCCGGATCCTTCCACAATGGCTGTCCTTCCCTGGAGGCCAGACACAGGAAGAGTTCTAAGAATGTTTTGTGATGTATGTACAGCGGACGGAACCCCTTATGAGGCTGACACAAGAAATCTGCTTCGCGTAGCTGTGAAGGCAGCTCAGGATAAGGGAATCGAGTTCAAGTTTGGTTCTGAGATGGAGTTCTATCTCTTCAAGCTTGATGACGAGGGTGCACCAACCAGGGAACCATATGATAATGCGGGCTATCTCGATATCGCTCCTCTGGATAGAGGAGAAAATATCCGTAGAGAAATATGTCTTACTATAGAGGAAATGGGCCTGACTCCAGGTAGATCTCATCATGAGAGAGGACCTGGACAGAATGAGATAGACTTCCAGTATGGTAAGCCTCTCAAGGCCGCTGATCAGATAACAACATTTAAAATGGTTGTAAGTACCATTGCAGATAGAAATGGTTTATATGCTGACTTTTCGCCGGTGCCACTTTCTGATAAACCGGGAAATGGTTATCACATCAATATCTTTGCAAAGGATGCAGAAGGAAATGATGTTGTAAAGTATGCTGCGGCTGGAATCATTGAGAAGATCAAGGAGATAACTCTATTCCTGAATCCGACAGAGTCCTCCTATACAAGATTCGGTAACAGCACTGCACCTAACAAGGTTAACTGGTCCAGAAATGCAGGCTCAGAGCTTATGTATATAGATGATTCACTTGGTAAGATGAGAGCGGAGCTTCGTTCTCCAGATGCCTTTAGCAATCCATATATTGCATATACGCTTCTGATATATGCTGGCCTTTACGGAATAGAGAATAAGCTTTCTCTTCCAAGGGAGATGGATACTGAAGGCGGCCTCCTTCCTAAGACAAGAGATGAGGCTGTTAGATTTGCTTCTGAGAGTGAGTTCGTTAGAAGCATTCTTCCGGAGTCAGTGATTAATAGTTACATTCAGTAAGTCTGCTAATTACATTTTGTAGTAGCATTTATTGGTAGTTTGTTTGTAGTTAGTTTTGAGATATAAGTAGTATGCGCGACAAGTCAAATGCAAAGGGCAGGATGAATAGTCAGTATTCAGTTATGATAGTTTCATCCTCGGAACAATTTAATACTGTCGTTAGAAAGCTTCTCCCTAGTGGAAGATTCAGCTCCATTGAGATAAAGAAAAGTGCTTCCTCTGCCAGAAGGGAACTTTTGACTCGCTCCTTTGATCTGATAATCATAAATGCTCCACTGACGGATGGCCTGGGAGTGGACTTTGTTATGGATATCTACGAGAAGAAGAATACGAGAATTCTCTTTGCTGTTCCTATAGAGGTCTTCAAGGAAATCTCCAGCAGGCTTGTTGATTACGGAGTAATTACAATCCGGAAACCGGTTAATGAAATAGACCTCGAACTCAGCGCGAGACTTCTATGTGCAGTTCAGGATGCTATAAAGAAAGCAAACCGCGAGGTGGCGAAGCTGGAAGATAAGCTTCAGGAACAGAGACTGGTGAGCCGTGCGAAGCTGATGCTTATTCAGAGGGGAATGAGTGAGACGGAGGCTCACGAATATATAATCAGAGAAGCCATGGACAGGGGACTGACGAAGAAGGCTGTGGCGGAAGAGATTATCGATGAGTAAGGCATTTTCTATCGGCACTTAAGGGTTATTTTCTATCGTGGCTAAATGTTTACTATTCTTTACATGTTTTGGGATAGATGTTAAGATAAAGCTTGGAAGTTTTTTGCTCCAGACTTAGGGGCTGTCGATAGAGGTGTTTCGATGATCTGGTTAATATTTTATTTAATATCGATTACAATTCTAATTCTTGCAGTAATTATCGCAATTGCTTCCGGACTTGGTAAATATAAGATAGGTCGTGTGGTCACACCTTTCAATATCATGTTCGGAGGAGTTTTTCTATCTACATTTATGCTTATTATCCCTATCCAGGACTCTCTGGTGCAGGATAGTCTATACAAGTCGCTTCAGGTGACTCTGTTTTCTCTTTTTAATACCATTCAGATATTTGTTATAGAGGGCGAGACGTCGTTGATAGATGTTAGCAGGAACTGTCCTTATGCCTGGGTTTCAGTTGCTTATAATGTTAATCTATCTATTTACTATGTAGTTGCGCCTATCATGTCTTTTGTATTCTTGATCTCTTTCTTCAAGAATGTAAATTCGTTCTTCAAATATATCAATAATTATTTCAATGATGTATACATTTTCTCGGAGCTGAGCGAGAAGGCGCTGGCTCTGGGTAGCGATATCAAGTCAAAGAATAATAAGGCCCTCATCGTCTTCACAGGACTTGATGAGGATACAAATGAGCAGCAGTCCGAGTTTATCGAGCGTGCTAAGTCCATCAAGGCTATCTGTTTTACAAGAGATATTCTCGCAATTGATTTTAAGACACATTATAAGAAATCGACCATTAACTTCTTCTCTATCGATGAGGATGAGAAGGTGAATATGATCCAGGGTCTGAAAATCATTGAAGAATATAAGAAGATGTCGAATGTCAGACTGTATGTTTTCGCCATAGGAGTTGAAAGTGAAATGCTCCTTGCCAAAACAGACTATGGCTGCATGAAGGTTAGACGTGTAAATGAGATCAAGTCACTGGTCAACAGAACTCTCTATGATGAGGGAGAGCAGTTGTTTGATAATGCGGTGCCAGCTGAAGATGGCATGAAGGATATCTCCATTGTACTGGTTGGTCTGGGGCGACATGGTTCGGAAATGATGAAGGGCTTCATCTGGTATTGTCAGATGGATGGCTACAGACTGAAGATAGATGCATTTGACGAGAATCCAGAGGCGGAGGATATAATTCGTGGAGCGGTTCCGGAGCTTTCTCACTATGACGTTACGATTCATTCGGGCGTAAATGTTAATACGAAGTCCTTTTCAGATAGTATCATGGGACTCAACAGGACTTCCTTTGTATTTGTATGCTTAGATTCTGATGAGATGAATATCAGAACGGCAGTTAATATGAGAATGCTCTATGAGAGAGTTGGAATAAAGCCGGTTATTCAGGCGGTCGTTAAGAGCTCGTACGAGAAGAAGGCTCTTGAAGGAATCACAAACTACAAGGGACAGAACTACGATATCAGATTTATCGGTGATGTTGAGTCCTCCTATTCTGCAGATGTTATCATCAGCTCGGAGCTTGAGGAAGAGGCTCTCCAGAGACATCTTAAGTGGGGCGAGGAAGAAGAGTTCTGGAGATATGAATATAATTATCAGTCCTCAATAGCGTCGGCAATACATTTGCGTGCGCGTATTCATTGCGGAGTTGCAGGTGCGGATAAGTCTGACGAGGAGCTGACGGAGGAAGAGAGGACAACGATAGAGAGTCTGGAGCATAGAAGGTGGAATGCCTACATGCGTACAGAGGGCTATGTATATAGCGGCTCAACAGATAAGAGCACGAGAAATGATCTCGGTAAGATGCATCACGATTTGATTGAGTATGATATGATGAGTGATGAGGAAAAACGTAAGGATAGTAAGGTGGGGACAAAGTAAACTTCTGTTTTTTGGGGAGGTTTGTTTATGGGAATATTGGATTATCTTTCAAATCTCGATTTATCGAATCTTGATCTGTCAAATGTAAATCCGGAGGACTTTCAGAATGGGGGACTTCTGGGCGGTGCCTTTATGACTAAGATGAGAAATGAAGCGGCCGCAAGAGAAGCCAGAGAAAAACCGGGTAAATATTGCTTCAAAACCTGTATGGTTGATGATGAGAGATGTAAGGAATGTCTGGAGGTTCAGGAGAAGTTTGCTCATTCCTTGTATCAATTGGAGAAGCTTGAAGACCTATCTGAAATGACTGAGGATCAGGTTCGTGAGATTGTATCAGCGAAGAAAATAGAAAAGTGTGGCTTTTGTGGTGCACCTTTTGAATCCGGATATTCGGAGTGTCCATTCTGTGGAACTGAGTATCCGTCAGATGGAATTGATTTTGATATTCCTGCATCTTCGGTTGACAGAGATAAGCTGATGAATCAGAAGATACAGGAAACCTGGGATCTGATGGTTGAGAAGATTATGTTTCAACAAAAGATCATAAAGGAATCAGCCGGAGATGATTTTATGGGAAAGTTCCAGAAGTTTTTCAGCTCGGCTGCCTTATCTATGTCAAGCATGTACCAACAGAATGTATCTGAGCTAAAGGAATGTGCCAAGAATTATGGTGTTGGAATATCAAGGTATATATCGGGTGTTGCCCTTGATGAATATGAAACGCCTAAGTCTCTTTATTATAAAGAGCAGAGCAGAATACTTACAGAACAGTCCAGACAGAAGAATGCTGCTATAGCTCAGCAGGCGGCAGCCCGTGCCGAGAGGAATAAATTTACGGCAATGGACTATATGCAGAGACATGCCGAGCATGCTTCCTATGGATATAGTGGTGGATACTCGTCGAGTAATGTTTGCGGAACCTGCAACTATTATATAGCTGCTGACAGAAAGTGTCTGTACTTTGCCGGAACCAGTGGAGAATATCGAAGCGGCGCAAATGATTCATGTAACAATCATAGGTCGTAGGTGTTTTGTGAATAGATAGTAACGGAGGGGTGTTGATATGGGGCTTATTAAAGTATTAACAGGAAGTGCATTTTCATATATAGGCGATATGTGGGAGGATTATATATGCTGTGATTCTCTGGATAATGATACTTTGATCCAGAAGGGCCATGCCAAAAAATCCGGAGGCGCCGGAATCAATAAGGATGATAATGTTATAACTCAGTTCAGTAAGATTGCAGTCAATGCAGGTCAGATGCTCATTATTGTTGAGAATGGAAAGATCGTGGATTACACTGCTGAACAGGGTGGCTATGAATATAATTTTGATACGGAACCATCTGCCTTCTGCGGAAGCTTTGGAGATGGACTGAAGGTTTCCCTGCAGCAAATGGGTGAGAGGTTTGCCCATGGTGGTGTAGCAGGCAAGGATCAAAGGGCATATTTCGTTAATACAAAAGAGATACTTGAGAATCGTTTTGGATTTGGAAAGGTTCCTTATAGAGATAGTGAATTTGATATGACTATCGGTCTTCAGGGTTATGGTTTCTATACATTTAATATAGTTGATCCCATAGTTTTCTACACAAATATAAGTGGAAATGTAACTGAGAAATATACCAAGTCTACTCTTGAAGCTCAGATACGTTCCGAGCTTCAGGATGCAATGCTTCCTGCACTGGGAGAAATCGCCAAAAAAGGAATCAAATACGACGAGCTTCCTTCTAACACTGAGGAAATAATTGAAGTGCTGAAGGAAAAAACAAAGACTAAGTGGAGAGAGAAAAGGGGGATTGAAATAGCATCCCTTACTCTGTCAAGTATTGTTCCGGATGATGACAGTGTTGAAAAAATACGAGAACTTCAGGAGTCTCGAGCTTATTCCTCCAACAAGGCGATGCTGGGGGCAAGAGTCGGAGCGGCTCAGGCAAATGCTATGGAGTCTGCTGCTGAAAATCCATCAGGAGCAGTTAATGGATTTATGGGAATGAATATGGCGCAGATGGCCGGCGGAGTAAATGTATCAGATCTCATGCGTGATGCCGAAAAAGACGAAAAGAAATTTCAAGAGGAAGAAACCTGGGTTTGCGAGTGTGGTATGACAAATACCATGAGGTTCTGTCCTAATTGCGGAAAACCAAAGCCGGCAAAAAGAATATGCCCTAAGTGTGAATTTGTATTCCCTGATGAACTTAAGGGGATGAAGTTCTGTCCTAATTGTGGAAACAATATGGAGGAAGGCTAATGGGAGATTTACGTAAAGAGGCTTTCGAATTAACAGATTATTCATATAGTGATAAGTGTCTGGGAATCGATATTAAACTTCATATAAAAGGTTATATGGATATAGAGAGTGTCGAGGATGAAGAGAAGTTTTCTGAGATAAAGGAAGAATCCATTGGGTTATTCAAAAAGGAACTGGAAGAATTATCTTCACAGGAATGTACCTATGACATGATACCTAGGCAGGATTGGAATTCGAAAGGTTTTCAAATCCTGGAATTATATCCACTGGATGATTATTATCCTGCTATCATAAAAGCTAAAAAAGCTGTTGCCGAAGCCGAAGCTGAGAGATCAAGGCAGGAAGCTGAAGCAGAGGCTGAGCAGTTAAAGAGGCAGGAAGAGTACAGAGCGGCGATGGAAGCTAGAAAACTATTCTGTGCCAAGTGTGGTTCTGATATGTCAAACCTTGGGGCGGACGTCAAATTCTGTGCTGTATGTGGTGCGCCACTTGTTGTTCCTACGCCAACTGGTGATTCTGGAACTGGGCCACTCAGGGGGCCGGCGACAAACTATGGAACGGGCCCATTAACAGGTCCTTCAGCACGATACGGAACAGGCCCACTGGCAGGTCCGGCACCAAACTACGGAACAGGTCCACTCACAGGAACGGCCGGAAATACGTATGTCTCTCCCAATATGGGAGTACAGGAAACTCAGATAGCCCAGGGAAGATGTAACTTGATAGTTACTCCTGTTTTGATCCAGGGTGGTAATGCCCTTCTGACTGACAAGAGATTTGTATATAAAAAGGGCTCCCTTCTATCGGCACCTCTTTTGGTTACAACTGTTATTAGTAAAGTTGGTAGTCAAAATGAATTTGAGATTCCTTTAGAGAACATAATCCGTGTATCCATGGGAACACAAGGGCTTGGTCGTACTATTATCATTCATACGCTTGAAAAGAGCTATACTCTAAATTTTATGAATTGCACAGATCTTTTCTGGAATGCATTTACCGGAGTTCTTAAAATACCGAGTTGATGATCATATTATTATGAAAATAGAATCAAATCAAAAATGAATTTATAGTTGGATTGCATGGGGGATTAAATGAAATTATTCCTTAACAAACAATTTAAGATGCTAAACCTATGTATGGTTCTTCTGCTAATATTCACGGCCTGTGGCAAGTCTGATGCTAAAAATACTTCTCAGGCAACCACTCAGGAAACCACTGAAGAAACTACCGAAGAAACCACAGATGCAGAAACAGAGGAACCTCAGTTTAAAGAGCTTGCAGAGGAAGAAAAATTCAGTGATATCTATATGTTCACCCTTGCTGAGGGAGCAGATAGAAATGAACTGGGCAATCCTGATGCATGTACTGCAGAGGATGGCTCTCTTGAAATGATAAGTGAAATAGATGGTGGCACTCCATATACACCGGGCGGTGTAATCTATGAACATAGCTTTTTTGAAATGAAACAATATGGCAGAGTCATAGAAGGAGATGATGCGCCGGGAAGTGGTTCTGATGAAACCATGTACAAGCTGATTCCAAAGAAAGAGGGAAATACTCAGATAGCAGTACTTGATTATTATATCGTGGATGAGGTGTATCAGGGGAATGTTTATGATATAACTATCGACTCGGATTTAAAGGCTCACATTAACTGGTATAGTTATGTTGAAGAAAAAGATAATTTTGATATATCTAAAAAGGGAGTAGAGTGATATAATACAAAAATGTGTTTTGGAATAGTTCTTCAAAATACAGTGAAGAGAAATACATAAAAGAATATTAACGTATAAATAAGGGATTTTTAATGAGCATAATTAATGACATTTTTCATAACAGAATACTTCTGGCTGGACTCATGGGATGGGGCTTGGCTCAGATACTTAAAACAATTATCTTTTTTATAGTTCATAAGAAACTTCAATGGGAAAGACTCTTCGGAGATGGCGGTATGCCAAGTGGACATTCCGCCACAGTTACTGCGGTTGCTGTTTCGGTTGGTCTTCAATGTGGTTTCAACACACCTGTTTTTGCTATCGCAATGATATTGGCTATAATTGTTATGCATGATGCTATGGGAGTTCGACTTGAAACCGGTAAGCAGGCAAAGCTTCTGAATGATATGACTGAGGTTTTGGAAAAGCTCAGTGGAACAGATCTTTCCAATGAGGAGAAGCTGAAGGAATTTGTGGGACATACACCATTTCAGGTTCTCATGGGAATGATTCTCGGATTGATAGTTGGAATAGTTTTAAATCTTATCTAATTAATTCCTGACAATGATATAATAGTTTTAGTGAAGAAAAGTATTTATTAATGATTATTAGTTGGGGGATAAAAATGAAACTTGGGAATAAAGAATTTGATACCGCAGGTTCTCATACATATGTAATGGGAATACTAAATGTAACTCCTGACTCCTTTTCGGATGGCGGGAGTTTTATAAAGTCTGATGATGCCTTCCGTCATGTGGAGCAGATGATTCAGGAAGGTGCGGATATAATAGATGTAGGTGGAGAGAGCACACGCCCGGGACATCAGCAGATTTCGGAAGAGGAAGAAATAGAAAGGGTTACCGGAGTTATTTCTCAGGTAAAGGATAGATTTGATATTCCTATTTCTATTGATACATACAAGGCACCTGTTGCCAAGGCTGCCCTTGAGGCCGGAGCGGATATTGTTAATGATATCTGGAGCCTTCAGTATGACAGATATAACAGAGAAAATGATGAGGTAGAGGCTGAAAAGGTTGAGAGATATTCCGGCCACAATATGGCAAAGGTCGTTAATGAGTATAGAGCTCCTATTATTCTGATGCATAATGATAATCTGGGACGAAGCCTGGAAGACCGTGATGAGGAGCTAGTGGCCAAGTTTCTGAGGGCAAATGAATGCTTCGAATCACCGGAGGAGGTTGCTGCTTATATAGTTGATCCGGAGAATATGCTGGGAGACCTGTCATCATATCATGCGTCGAGATTATATCATTCTGTAGAAGAAGAAAATGTCGTTGATCGAGTTATAACCGGACTTAAGAGCAGCGTAAATATTGCTCTTGAGGAAGGAATCGACAGTGACAGGATTATAGTGGATGCGGGAATAGGCTTTGCCAAGACTCAGACTGAAAATATTCTTACCGTTAAGTACCTTAAGAAAATAGTGGAGAGTGTGGGCTATCCAATGCTTCTCGCGACCTCTAGAAAATCAATGATTGGAAATGTGCTGGAGCTTCCTCCGGATCAGCGTGAGGAAGGAACTATCGTAACAACAGTTATGGCAGTTCAGGCAGGCTGCAAGTTCGTTCGTGTCCATGATGTGGAGAAGAATGCCCGAGCTATTAAAATGACGGAGTCGATTCTAAATTTATAGGAAAATAGTAGTCAAAATGAAAAAAATTTGAGAAAATGAAAATCATTTTCATTTTCCTTGACATTAGCATAGCGTAAGTGTAAAATGAAAACCGTTTTCAAATTGAATGTGAAAACGGTTTTCATTTTTTGCTTTGTCATTCTGAGCGAAACGAAGAATTTTAGGAGAATTACAATGACTACTAAATCACAGTACAAAACTAAACAGCGAGCAGAACTCACGGCATATCTAATTAACAAGGCGGGCGAACATGTGACAGTAAGTGATATCGTTAGTCATTTCGAGAAGAAGGGTAGTCCTATCGGACTTACAACTGTTTATCGCCAGCTCGACAAGATGGTTGAGGAAGGCTTGGTTAATAAGTACGTCGTTGATGGAACGAGTTCGGCTTGCTACGAATATATAAACTCTGAGCATCATATGGACGGGAACATTTCCTGCTATCACTGTAAATGTGAGAAATGTGGTGCGCTTATTCATCTTCATTGTGAAGAGATAGAAGAACTGATGAAGCATATAGAAAAGAGCCACAGTTTTGTGATCGATCCGCGAAGAACTGTATTTTATGGTCTTTGCGATAAATGTAGAAAGTATGAGGTATAGGACATAAATTAGAACTTATTGGAGTGGAGATGGGACATCATGAAACGAGGTTAATTATGAAAGACTTGAGATTTGGTAAAAGAATGATAAATAAAATAAGTATAAAAAGATTTGTATCATATGTGATGATGGCTTCTATGGTGCTGGGACTTACAGCCTGCGGAAGTGGCGTGGGAAATGTTGGAGCCGCAGATGACGGAAAGCTGCAAATCGTAACAACTATTTTTCCAGAGTATGACTGGGTTAGAGAAATAACTGGAATTAGCGAAGGAAGTGCTGATAAGAGCGCCGCAGAAAATGTTGATGTTACGATGCTTCTTGATAATGGTGTTGATATCCATAGCTTCCAGCCAACAGCGGCTGATATAGCGAAGATTTCTACATGTGACATTTTTATCTATGTTGGTGGTGAATCCGATGCTTGGGTAGATGATGCACTCAAGGAAGCTACTAATAAGGATATGGTAGTTATTGATCTTTTGGATGTTTTAGGCGACAGTGTTAAGGAAGAAGAGGTCGTTGAAGGCATGCAGGAAGAGGAAGAACATGAGGGAGAAGGCCACCACCACGAAGAGGGTGAGATTGAGTATGATGAGCATGTATGGTTATCCCTTAAAAATGCTCAGATTCTTACTAGCTATATAGCAGACAAAATGGCCGAGAAAGATAGTGCAAATGCCGCTGCCTATAAAGCAAATGTAGAAGCCTATAACAACAAGCTATCTGACCTTGATAAGCAGTATCAGGAAGCGGTTGATGCGGCAGAAGTTAAGACTCTTATATTCGGAGATAGATTCCCTTTTAGATATATGGTGGATGACTATGGCCTCGATTACTATGCGGCTTTTGTAGGATGTTCTGCTGAAACTGAGGCAAGTTTTGAAACTATAGTTTTCCTTGCTGGAAAGATTGATGATCTGGGAGCTCCAGTTATATGTACTATAGAAAAGAGTGATCAGAAACTGGCGCAGACTATTAAGGAAAATACAAAGTCTCAGGACCAGGAAATAATGACTATGGATTCTCTTCAGTCAGTTACATCTGAGGATGTTCAGGCTGGGGAAACATATATAAGCAAGATGACAGACAATTTGGAGGTGCTTAAGAAAGCGCTAGGAGAATGATATGAATTATATTGAGGTCAAGGATATTACAACTGGATATGATGGTATTCCTTTAACGAAGCATATAAAGTTCGTTGTTGAAAAGGGAGATTACCTCTGTATAGTTGGAGAAAATGGTGCAGGAAAGAGTACTCTTATGAAGACTCTCCTTCGCCTGATTCCGCCTGTGAAGGGGGAGATTAGTTTCAGCGAGGAGCTGGGACCTAAGGATATAGGTTATCTACCTCAGCAGACAATTGTTCAGAAGGATTTCCCGGCGAGTGTCTGGGAAATAGTTCTTTCTGGTAATCTTTCTAAAACAGGCCTTAGACCCTTTTATAATAAAGAGGAAAAGAAACGCGCAGTCGATTGTCTCAGAAAGCTAGATGCATGGGATCTGAGAAAGAAGACCTTTAGAAATCTATCAGGTGGACAGCAGCAGAGAGTTCTTCTCGCAAGGGCGCTCTGCGCTACCTCTAAGTTGATCCTTCTGGATGAACCAGTTGCAGGACTCGATCCAAAGGTTACAGAGGAAATGTACCGTATGGTGAAGTCTCTCAACGATATGGGCGTTACTATCATAATGATTTCTCATGACATAAGTACCGCTGTAAGGTATTCGAATCGTATACTTCATTTAGGGCATAAACAATTGTTCTTTGGAAAAACAGAGGACTATCTGGTAAGCGATGCTTACAAGTTCTTCTCATCGGTGGAAGTGGATGAAGATGAGAACGAGAATGAGATACCTGAATCTCAGAGTGAATCCCTTGATCCAGAAGGAGGTGACAAATAATGAGTCAGCTTCTATATTATCTTCAGTTTGATTTCGTTGTATATGCACTTATAGTAGGTGTGCTCATCGCACTGTGCGCCTCACTTCTCGGAGTGACACTTGTACTAAAGCGTTATTCCTTTATAGGTGATGGACTCTCACACGTGGCCTTTGGTGCTATGGCAATAGCTACAGTGCTGAAGCTTACGAGTAATACGATTCTGGTTATGCCAGTAACTATTCTTGTTGCAGTTCTTCTTCTGAGAAATGGCAATAAGTCCATGCTTAAGGGGGATGCGGCCATAGCAATGCTGTCAGTTACATCTCTTGCCTTTGGTTATCTTGTGATGAATGTATTCTCTACCTCTTCAAATGTTTCTGGTGATGTATGTAGTACGCTTTTTGGTTCGACATCAATACTTACTCTCGATTCTAAAGAGGTTATGATATGTATAGTGCTCTCGATTATAGTTATTGCGCTATATGTCATTTTCTATAATAAGATATTTGCAGTTACCTTTGATGAGACCTTCTGCAGGGCAACGGGTGTGCCAGCAGGAAAATACAATTTCCTTATCGCGGTTATCATTGCGATTATCATAGTTCTGGGAATGAACCTGGTAGGAAGTCTTCTTATCTCAGCGCTTATTGTGTTCCCAGCTCTTGCGGCTATGAGACTGAGTGGTACATTTAAAGGAGTTGTTATTCTGTCTGCTATATTCTCTGTGGTATGTGCGATTGTTGGAATGATTGTATCAATCCTTTATTCAACACCCGTTGGTGCTACCATCGTTGCAATGGATCTGCTTTGCTTTATAATAGCTGCATTAGTTGGAAGATTTGTTGTGAAAACAGGCAATTAAGTTTGCGCGCTGCGATTTGATTAATCGAACGATAGAGGCTTAAAAATGAAATTTAAAAATATAAAGATTATTTGTCTTACACTTGCTATGCTGCTGCTTCTTACGGGGTGTGGAGCGGATAAGGCGGACAGCAAGATGAACGGAAGTAACAAGGTTCAGGAGACTATAGATCAGCAGATAGCTGAGGAAAGCTCGGAAGCTACGACTGAAGTTACAACGGAAGCGACCTCTGATGCGGTTGCAGAAAATAATTCTGCCGCTAATTCAGAAGGTAGTAATAAAACGTCTGCTATAACAGAGGAACAGACAACGGAAGATACGGCTCCTAATCAGGAATATGATGAGAGTCAGATATCTGGTACGGTTCCTTCGAAGGGTTATGAACCAATTACAGATAGTACCAAGATAGATGTGGATCTTACAAGCATGGATAGTACAATGGTTTATTCGACTGTGTATCAGATGCTTGCTGATGGTCCTTCGTATGTTGACCAGGTTATTAAGATGGATGGTACATATTATTCTAGTACAGATCCTGATACAGGTCAGATATATCATTTCGTTATTATTCAGGATGCTACAGCATGCTGTCAGCAGGGGATGGAATTTATATGGGAGGATGGTAGTCACGTCTTTCCAGATGAATATCCAACAGATGGTTCTGTAGTTGAAGTGACAGGTTATTATGATTGCTATAAGGATGACCCGAATGCTCCTTATGTATTCTGTAGACTTGTTGATTCGAAGATGGATGTAATTACAGAGGCAAAGCCAGCGGATGTTAACTAAACTCCCGCTGGCTATATTTTTATGTTATAATGTGGAGTGTTATTCTAAAATGAGAGCGTAATTTTAAGCGGAATCTTATAAGTTGAGTAAAAAAATTGGGAGGCTATCCATGAAAAGTATTGTGGGAATGCATTATTGGGAGCAGAAGATTCATCTGAGCTGGAGTAGCGAGGAGTCGATAAGTACGGCGGCATTTAATCTTCCTGCTGATCTAAGAAAGGATGATATATATAGCGATTCATCTATTTTGGGCGGAGTGCTAAGAGCGGTTCGTGAATATCTTGGTCAGAAGGTGGGCATAACTGATTTTGGACTTATAGTTTGTACACCAGATAGTTTTGGCCTGGAGGATATTCGTAAAATATATGCGGCAGGACGTGAGGTTGAGGTTGAAATAGTTAGGACTCTTTGCGAAACAATGTCTCTTGCTCTTAGCATCTACGGAGAATATGACTTTGATGGCAGGATGCTGGCGGCTGTAGTGGGCGATGGTAGAGTTGGAGTTTCAGAGTATGAATTCAGCGATAGAGGTGTGCGAAAGATAGATACCTATGCAGCTGGAAAATGGGGAACTACGGCATTTCACAAGGCTCCTTTCCTTGGAGGCTATGCAAATAAGCTGTTTGACACAACTGAGGCTCAGATTCTCTTTTGTGCCGGAAGTATGAATTCAACTATTACCTTCGAACAGTCCATTAAGTCCTACGCTGATTATTCGCCAGCTTTTGCTAATCGCGGTATGCAGATGAAAATGGTTGATAGCAAGGCTATCGTAGAAGGTCTTGGATACTTCTGCGGAAAGCTTGAAGAAAGAGAGGCCTTCGTCGGACTTGGGGTGATGGATACGCTTACACCATATGATATATTCCTGGAAATAAATGGGCAGATGTTTAGAGTGATAAATGCTGATACTGAATTTCCAGGTAGCGAAGGTATTGAGATGAGGAAGATGCCGGAAGGAAATGGAACAGAGATCTTCAAGGTTTATGAGAATAGAAATAGGGGCTTCTATCAGATAGGTGAGGTTGAAGTTCCAACTGATAATGTCCAGGACTTTCTGAAGAAGCCGGTGTGGATTGGACTTGGCGCCAACAAGGATAGAGAGCTGTCTCTCGTGATTCAGAATATGGCGACAGAAGCATATCTCGAATTCCCAGTTGGTCCTGCACAGGCTCAGGGTGCTGCGGCAGCAGGAAGCGGAGATGACATTACCGAGTTTATTGAGAAGATACTTCCTATAATCGATAACCTTGAGTACGCATCGAAATTTGCGCAGGATGATGATAATCCTTATACAAAGGGAATTATCCAGACCTATGAGAATGCGGTTAAGATTCTGGAAGAGAATGGTGTAACCATTATTTCTGGTGAGGGCGAGCCCTTTGACTTCAATTATCAGAATGCGGTGGCACATGTTACTGATGTGGACTTGCCAGAGAATACGGTTAAGCAGGTTATGCAGACGGGATATGTATATAAGGGTAAGGTTATTAGAACTGCCTCTGTAATTGTGGCTAATTAATATAAATAAGATTATAAAAGTACAGGGATATGATAAATAAAAGCTCAGGACGAGATGTCCTGAGCTTTTTCTACATAATGATAATATCGATATTATTTATTACTTAAAACCTTTTGTTTATATTACTGTGGTCCCATGTACTGTGCATCGCCGAAACCGAGTACAAGATACATGATGTTTGGAATGAAGATAAGACCAACGATGTATCCGCCGCCCTTACCGAATGCTGGAGCAAGCTTAACAGCTGTAAGGATGCACCAGATAAGTGATCCAACACAAGGGATAAGGCAAAGAAGGAATAACCAACCATTACCTGTAGCAATCTTTGTTAACCAGTATACATTGAGAATAGGAATCCAAGCATACCAGCTTGTAACTCCAGCCTTCTCGAACATCTTCATAAGTCCAATAGCCATGAGAACATAGCCGATAAGTGAACCTACGATTGAAGGAATCATAGATGCAGCAGCTGCGCCAGCATCATATGATGATGAATACTCTGTGCTATAAGTAGCAAGAATTGAAAGTGCATTAAACATTTTTAACCATCCTCCCATTTATTTGGTTTTCATTATGTAGCTATACGCAAAATAATATATCAAAAAAAGGTCATTTATACAAGTATCTTTTCTTAAAAGTCTGTTTTTTACAAAATCAGTTTCACATGAGCCTGGCTTTTTTTGTGACAAATGTCATATTTACAAACTGACATGCCTCACTTACATTTTGCATATCAAAGGGTTAGACTATGAAGTGTAAAGAGAAAGTGGTGCCGGATGTACCACCCAAAATGAAAGGATAAGATATGAGCGAGACAGTAGTAAAAATTAGTAATCTGGTAAAAAGGTATAAAGAGCTTATAGCTCTGGACAACTTCAGTCTGGAAATAAAAGAAGGAGAAGTTTTTGGATTACTTGGACCAAATGGTTCTGGTAAGACAACAACCATTAACTGCCTCCTGTCCCTCCTGGAATATGATAAGGGTGAGGTTGAACTCTTCGGAGAGAAGATGACGCCTAAGAGGCGAGATTTGAAGAAGCGAATCGGAATCGTCTGTCAGAATGTGGCGGTATTTGATGAGCTCACAGTTTACGAGAATATTGATTACTTCTGCGGATTATATATAAAGGATAAGAAAACTAGAAAGAAGTATGTTGAGGAGGCAATTGAATTCGTTGATTTGAATGACTTCCGAAAGTTCTATCCTAAGAAACTATCGGGTGGACTTCTCAGACGACTCAACATAGCATGCGGAATAGCACATAAGCCAGATCTTATAATTCTTGATGAGCCAACAGTTGCGGTGGATCCACAGTCGAGAAACAAAATCCTCGAAGGGGTTGTTGAACTGAATAAAGCCGGTGCGACAATCATTTATACATCGCACTACATGGAGGAAATCGAACAGATATGCTCACGAATCCTCATTATGGATAAAGGTAAAGAGGTCGCCTCAGGAACCAGCGAAGAGCTCAAGGGTCGCATTAAGAATACCGAAAATGTAATCGTAGATATAAAGAAGCTTTCGGAAGAACATATAGAAGCCATTAAAAAGCTTAACCATGTTTATGATGTTAAATACATGAGTGACAAGCTGACAATTAAGTGTAGTGGCGGAAAGCATAATATCACACACGTTATTGAGTACCTGTCAGAGAATAGTATCAAATACGAAAGAATCTATTCAGAGCTACCAACACTTAATGATGTATTCCTGGAAATTACTGGTAAAGAGCTTAGAGATAAGGAGTAAAAAATGTTTGGAAGAGTTTTAATTGCACAACTTAAGCTTTCACTCAGGTCGAAGATATATGTCTTCTGGACTCTGGCTTTCCCTATTATTTTGGGAACCCTTTTCTATTTCGCATTCTCATCTATCTATGATAGTAATAAGAGCGAGCCTATTCTGGTTGTAGTTGAAGCTGAGAAACAGGCAATTGATGAATATAAGACCATGCAGGCATTCTCTTATCTTGATAAAGATAAAATGCGTGGCGACCTTGAAGATTATGCAACGGAGGAAGCTACTGCCGAGGCTATGGGTAAGGATTTTGATAAGGAACCGCCACTTAGTAAAGAAACGTTAGAGGAGCTGGAATCAGTAAAAAGCTTCGATGACATGAAGGGATATGATCTTAGTCTATTTCCGTATGATTATATGTCAGAGGATAAGTCGCTTATAGAAAATATCACAGTCGATGATCATCCTTTCTCAGAAGTGCTGGATAAACTTGAATATGAAGACGGCACAAAAATGATTGAAAAAGTGAAGGTTTCAAATCATGAGGAAGCAGAGAAGCTTCTGAAAGATGGCGATATAGCTGGAATCATAACAATATCCGGAATGAAGGATATTTATCTGGAAGTGGCTGGAATGGGTGTAAAACACAGCATTCTTTCAAGTGTCATTTCCGAATATAGAGTTCAGGTTGATAAAGCAATAAATACAATTAATGATAATCCGGATGATCTGGAAAAATCTGATGACGTGATGGATGAATCTATGGAAAGCTTTGACTTCGTAGAAGAAAAGAGCATGGGTGGTGGTAACAGAGATCCGTTTGTAACCTACTTCTACAATCTGATAGCGATGCTGGCTATGATGGGTTCTATCGGAACACTTTATTCCATTGTTAGCAATCAGGCTAATCAATCTATGACGGGTATGCGCCTGGATGGTTCACCAATTAATAAGGTGCTTCTGGAACTTGCGCAGCTTGCAGCGATTATGATAATTCAAAGCCTCGTAACAGTGATTGCACTTTCTTTTTACATACTTGTTTTAGGAGTGAATTATGGTGGAGATATAGGTCTGGTTTACTTCACCTCTGTAGCATCGAATCTGGTTGGAATATCTCTGGGATATATGGTTGCACATATTGGTAAGTTTGCCCGTGACAAGAAGGAGGCTCTGCTTATGACTATACTTCTCGGAGGAGGCTTCATGGCCGGCCTTATGCTGGGAGATATAAAGATATGGGTTGAGAAAACCTTCCCGCTCTTCAATAGAATCAATCCATCAGCTGTAATAACCGACGCATTCTATTCACTGAATCTTTTCGGGGTTGGTCCAAGATATTATAGGTCTCTGGCATATATATT